>DJBY01000052.1:6093-7074 GCA_002430605.1 Opitutia bacterium UBA5964
GTCAACAAGACTGCGACTAAAAAAACTGAAGCTAAAAAAACCGTCAAACAGACTGTCACTAAAAAAGCTGTAGCTAAAAAAACCGCCGACAAGACTGTGGTTAAAAAATCCGCAACTAAGACAGTTGCGAAAAAGGCTCCGACTAAAAAAGCAGCGACGAATATAGCCGCCAAAGCTGTCCCCTTGGAAAGGAAGCCATCCGTCGCACGCGAAGGTGAAGCGGCCAACAAGAAGGCCACACCGATCGCCTTCTCCTTTGATGACGTCGAGGCACTCGTTGCAACCCGTAAGAAAGAATTTAAGCCTGAGCCCGAAGAAGCGCCTGCGAAAAAGAAAATCGTGCCCGTAAAAAAGACCATCATCGAAGATAGACCCGTTGAAAAGCGCGTGCTCGGCGCTGCCTCACTAGCAGATATTTTAGGCTTCAACCCAGCAGAGAAGAAGAAAGTCACTGCACTCGAAGATGAATCGATTCCAAAAAAGTGGAAGAAATATTACAAGCTCCTGCTCGATCTTCGTCAACACGTCAGCGATGAACTCGACCTACACACCTCCGACACGCTGCAGCACGCATCCCGCGATGAAGGGGATCGCAAACTCGAATCCGACGCCGGCACCGATGCCTTTGACCGCGACTTTGCACTCAGCCTCGTATCAAATGAGCAAGAAGCCCTCAACGAAGTCGAAGAAGCGATTCTTCGCATCAAAGCAGGAACCTATGGCGTTTGTGAAGTCACCGGCACAACTATCAGCAAAGAGCGCCTCGCAGCCGTGCCATTTGCTCGCTACTCAATCGAAGGCCAGGCTGCGTTCGAAAAGAACCAGCGCCGTAGAATCGATCGCAATGCAGGTGGACTCTTCTCTGACAGTGACGATGCACCGAAGATCTCATCGGACGAGGACGAGTAAACGGACGACACACGTGCCCCTGATACTACCTTCAATATAGTTTGATGCGATCCTGGCGTAAAGCCAGTCACT
>DJBY01000119.1:0-2207 GCA_002430605.1 Opitutia bacterium UBA5964
GTGTGAAAATCTGCATTGCCATTACAAACAAAGAACCAGCACGACGCTTCTCTCACACGAAGGCTCTTCCACTGCACAGAACCCTAGCTCCGTGCCTCCGTGTGAAAATCTGCGCCAGATTAGCCACTCCACTCAGAAACTCAGCACGATGCTATTTCTCACACGGAGGCTATTCCACTGCACAGAACCGAAGCTCGGTGTCTTCGTGGCTTTATTATGCCCTTGGGCTCCGTGTGAAAATCTGCATAGCAAAAGTCATTTCCTCCGCACAGAACCCCCGTCTCACGACGAAGGCCACCGAGCCATTTCACACCTGCCCCACTCAGCCTCAGAAACGGCGGAGCGTTTCCCCCACTACATATGCAGGGTTCAAATGCATAACGGCGGGAAAGTCGTGACTGCTGAATGAAGAACGAGTCCGTCTAGCTGTCTGCGCCCAGCAACTCAGCCCTGCAACCAAGCAATCGTCGCACCCCAGCCGCCTTCCGTCGCGCCCGCAAGTTCAAATCGATCCACCCGAGGGTCGCGCTCGAGAATCTTATGCACCGTCGTGCGCAAAGTGCCGATGCCCTTACCATGGATAATGCGCACCCGCGTTATGCCCTTTTCGAGGCACAGCTCAATGTAGTCGGGCACCAGCTCCGCAACTTCCGAAGGCCGGAAGGTGTGGAGGTCGAGCTCATCGCTGATCTCAAACTCTATGGGATCTGGTTCGTGGTCGGTCACCTAGTAAGTCAAGTATGAGTCCAGAGTAAGTCAAGTATCTCACTTGACTTACGAATATCGCTCTGACTCTCCTGATGCACTGCTCCACTGCCAATCAGAGGCATTTGAACAAAGCCCTGCTTTGACGGGATTCTGCTCGATATATGCAATAGTTGCTCGGAGATGCTTTTCATTACGGATATAGCGATCCCAATACTCCCGCGGCCACAATGGTTCTGAAATGCCAATACGGAGATTGGCGCTCCCGGGATCGCCAGACTCCTGTCTGGCACTCTCCTGCCTAGCTCGTAGCACTAACTTGATCTCAGTCGCGGTAAAACGCTTCCACGATGCAACGATCTTTGCCAACGACCAACCGTTTATTGGTTGAAACAGCACATGAAAATGATTCGGCATCACCACCCACGCATACAGATGATAACGCTCTTCGTTAAAATGCAGAAAGGCATCCTGAACCACCTTTGCACACTCAGCGTCTCCTAAACAACACGCTCCATGTCCGGCATCGATCCACTCATGCAATCGCTTTCGTCGTTCGATTATCCGTCCACGATCAGGCATCGCCTCGATCATCTGATCCACACGTTCAATCGCCGATTTCGGCAAGCTATCCACAAGATGCACCGTCACATGTTGAACGTGATCTGGGCTATCGAAATGCGGCAAATAGCCACGTGAATGCCACCCACGAACTCCAGCGGGATCGCCAGACTCCGGTCTGGCTCCGATATCCTGCATCCCCCGCGGCTTTGCCTTCATCCTGTAAACAATAGCTCCAATCACTAGAACCGCAAACCAATCCACGCCGCTTCAGCAAACTGCCAATCCGGAGATTGGCGTTCCCGCTTTTACTCTTCCATCTTCGGCGGCGTCGGAATCTTCTCGATCAGATTGACTTCGGGCAGCTCGGCAGCAGCCGCACTATCGAGCGCTTGAAATTTTTTCGCGGTCGAGAGCAGGCGTGTTTCGACCGAGCTGACGGCCTTATTGTAATACTCCACCGATTGACCGAGGCTCTTGCCGACTTTGGCGAAATGGCCAGCGACTACGCCGATCCGGTCGTAGAGTTCTTTGCCGAGCGCCGCGATTTCTTTAGCCTCACGAGCGATCGCTTCTTGCTGCCAGCCATACGCGATCGCTTTGAGCAGCGCGATCAGCGTGGTTGGCGTGGCTAGGATGACCTTATTGAGCACGCCCAGCTCGATCAACTGTGGATCTTGCTCCAAGGCCGCACTGAAAATCGTTTCGTTAGGGATGAATAGCACCACGAACTCTGGGGCATTGTCGAATTTGTCCCAGTAGGTCTTGGCCGACAGTCCTTTGATATGATCCCGAACATGACGTGCGTGCGCCTGCATCCGCTGTTTCTGCACGTCTGGATCTTCGGATTGCAGTGCATCTAAGTAGGCTGCCAGTGGCACCTTCGAATCCACCACCACCACACGCTCGTTCGGCAGGCGAATCAGCATGTCCGGCCGCAA
>DJBY01000119.1:2422-18341 GCA_002430605.1 Opitutia bacterium UBA5964
ATCATGCCCGCCATTTCGACCGTGCGGCGCAGTTGCATTTCACCCCATTGTCCGCGGACTTGCGGCGCACGCAGCGCCTGCACCAGACTGCCAGTCGTGCGACTCAGCTGCACCTGCGACTCGGCCAACTGCTGCAGCTGCTGCTTCAGGCTGGCATCCGTCTGCGTGCGACGCTCCTCAATCTGGGAAACCCGCTCATTGAAAACCTTCAATGCCTCACCGACTGGCTCGACCGTCTTGTTGATCGCTTGCTGGCGTTTCTCCAGATCGCCCTTCGCGCCTTCTTGATATTTCTCCAGCGTGGTCTTGGCGAGATTCAGGAAGGATTCGTTGTTTTTCGACAAGGCCTCCGAAGAGAGCGCTTTAAAGCTATTCTGCAATGCGGTCTTCGCCTCCTCCAGCAGCACAAGCTTCTCCGCCGCCGCCTTTAGCTCTGCCTCCCGCTGGGCTTCCACCCGTGCCAGCGCTTCCTTAGCAGCCGCTCCCTCACTGCGAACTGCCTGTAATTCCGCCTGCGCGCTAGCCAAAGCAGAATCCGAGCGGATCTGCCCACTACGCAACAATACAAAGACCAAACCCGCTCCCACAAAAAGCCCAACGACTAACGCAACGATTAATTCCATGCGCTCACTTCAGACAGGATCCGCAAAACTGGCAACGGCGGAATTAAAGCGGCTTGTAAGGTTTGCCGCCGAAATCTGTTTTTTTAATATCACCGAATCACGCGCTTTGCACAACATCGCCGCATACTACTATTCTGTCTTCCCCATCCCATGAAACTCGTTCAACTCACCCTTCTGGCTCTGCTTCTTTTTCAACCCATGTCTGCTTACGAAAGCGCTTTCGCCCGAACCGATGTCGACACGATCGAGATTAAAACGATCCCAGCGGCGCGACTGCTCGCCTCTCAATCCGACAAAAGCTATTTCGAGGCCAATAACGGGCTCTTTCGCCCCTTGTTTCGTTATATTCAAGCCAACGACATCGCGATGACCACACCCGTCGAAGCGGCGATCGAGCCCGGCATCATGTATTTCTATGTCGGCTCGGACTACGCCGACCTAGAGCTCAAAGACACCGACGAAGTCACCATCATCGACCTGCCCGAACGCACCGTCCTCAGCCTGGGCGTGCGCGGCGGGTACAGTGCCAAGAACTTTCACAAAGGCCAAGCACAGCTGCTCACGTACCTTTCCGAGCAGGATGAATGGGTCGCCACCGGTCCCGCCCGTGCGATTTATTGGAATAGCCCCTTTATGCCAGGTATCTTCAAACGCTCCGAAATCCACATCCCTGTGACTAAAAGCACCACCGAAGAGAAGTAGCCACTCCGCTACAACTTCCAGTGAGTTCCTTCAAAGCAAACAGGCTTCGTTCCCCTATATAATTTCGCAGCCTCGGTCGCAAAACGAGCATAGCGCTCACGGGCTTCAGCCGTCGGAGCAACAATGCGCTCGTTATAGCTCAACGGAGGCTCTTCCAGTGGGACACTCCCCACGCGCAACCACTCCGCACGCTCACTCTCCGTTAATTTCGCCATACCATACTTTCATCTCCTCAACTCGATCCGTCAAACCAAAGAGCGCCAGATAGTCAGTCAACAACTCCCAATCCAGAGCTAATTGCTGCTCAGCTGAGACTTCGACCAACATCCGTATATCTGACCAATCTTTGGTCATCCGCCTAGGATTATTCACCGTCGCTTGCACTTTGAGCCCGATAATATCCTCAACCTGCACCACTGGCAAAGTCACGCCCTCTGCGACCGAAAGCCGATCCGCCCGATCCAGCATGCCAAGTGTAGGCCCCCGAAATGCGTGCAATATATCAATCCGCCCCAAACTCAAATTATCTGAGGAGTAATGGGATACGTTCTCATTACGAAACGCCCTAGTGTAGCCCAAATCGCAGAAGATCTCATCACTCCGATCCAAATCATCTAACATTAAGATAAAATCCAAATCGATCGTCGCACGCTGCACGCCTCGCAGAGCCATCGCAAAACCATCAATCAAAGCATATCTGACCGACGCCTTATCCAAGGCGCGACACACACTGTCGATCACTTTAACAAAATCCATCTAAGTAAACACGAGAAACCACGAACCCGACGAAGTCCACGCCGAAAATCCCTTCGCCCTAAAGCTTTACAAGTACTCGTCTCAGTTTCAGTTTTCCTTATATGCTTTTAAGAGTCACACAATACGGCGAACCCATCCTACGCAAAGTCGGCGACCCGATTACAGAATTTGATGACGCGCTCGCGCAACTCGCCGACGACATGGTCGACACCATGTATGACGAAGACGGCATCGGCCTGGCCGCGCAACAAGTTGGCCTCGCACTGCAATTCTGCGTGATGGACGTGCGCCCGCCCGAAGGCGAAAAGCCCGAGTTCGATTATAGCTTCGACGGCAAACAGCCGCCACTCGATCTGATTATGCCGATGGCATTGGCAAATCCGAAAGTCACGATCATCGACCCAAGTGAAGATGTTTACGAAGAAGGCTGCCTCTCCTTCCCTGATGTTCGCGGCAATGTCACCCGCCCGATCGGCGTGCGCTGCGAGTTTCAAGACACCGAAGGCAACACCCACATCCTCGAAGCCAACGGCCTACTCGGCCGCTGCATCCTGCACGAAACCGATCACCTTAACGGCGAGCTCTTTATCGACAAGATGGACAAGCGCGATCTGCAGCGCATGACGCCACGCATCAAAAAGATCAAGCGCACCAGCCGCGACTTTTTGAAGATACAGAAGTAGGCGGCCTCGATTCGGAAGTTAAAAGCCAAATAAGCCCGAAGTTGTAGAACACGCTTCTGCGCGACAGTGTCCTGCATCGCTTAAAAAAGCGACGAGGGAAGCGCCGAGCGTGTTAACAGACCAAATCCAATTTGTCCTTTTACAGAAAATGAAACACATCACCTCACTCTCCGCACTCGCGCTCCTTTCCCTCGGGCTATTTGCCCTCACTGGTTGCACGAGCACTGAGCTAAAAGACGGCACAGATGACAAGAACTAGCTCCAATGCCAAGGAGCGACGCAGCAAAAGAATACGCCGCGCATACCACTCCCAAAGGCGACAAAATAGAATCGAGCCTAGATCGCGTGCTCAATCACCCATGAACGAGGCCCATTGTAAGACTCGACCTTAGGCTTCTGACGATGGCTCGGAGGGATCAAGCCAGGCGCCTCGTGTCCGCAATTAACACTGCAGATATGTGGCTCAAACTGACTCTTAATATTGCGCTCGATCGCCTTCTTCTTCGCCGGATCCATATGCGAGACCTTAGCCATGGAGAAAGCCCGCATCGATAGCTTCCCACACTCAGGGCAAGGAGCCGGATGCTTCCGCAGCCCCATAGGACGCATGAGCTCGAAGAGACCATGCGCTTCACAGTTGTATTCAAAAAGTGTCATTTCAAAAAATAGGTTAAATTATAAAAAGAAGGGATCAGCCAGTGCTGCAAAACTCCATTTGCTAAAACAGCACTGACCTCTCCCTAAGAAAAACTATGCCTTCGCTAAGTCTGTGCCAGGAGTGACTTCCGCCTTCGGTCCTTCAGCATTCGGCTTAATATTAAAGTCGAAGATGTCGGTCGGTAAGAAGAGTGTCGCGCAGGCATTCGGAATATCGACAATACCACTGATATGCCCCTCGATTGGTGCTGTGCCCAAGATCGCATACGCTTGCTCTCCCGTGTATCCGAATTTCTTCATATACTCGATCGCATTGAGGCAGGCTTGGCGGTAAGCGACATTCACATCCAAGTAATGCTGTTTACCATTCTCATCGACTGAGATGCCTTCGAAGATCAGATAATTACTGTAGCGAGGCTCCATTGGGCTCGGCTCAAAAATCGGATTCACCACTCCGTATTTCTCAACGCCCTTCTTAATCAAGCTCACGCGAATATCAAGATAGCCAGCCATCTCGATCGCACCACAGAACGTGATCTCTCCATCACCTTGCGAGAAGTGGAGGTCTCCCATCGAGAGCCCACCACCTTCAACATAGACAGGAAAATAAACCTTCGATCCGCGTGTCAGATTTTTTATATCACAATTACCACCATGCTCACGAGGCGGCACAGTGCGCGCCGCTTCCTTCGCTGCTTCAGCCGCTTCAGCGGGCGCCATACGTCCCATGTGTGCAGTTTCTGGATACGGCAACGCTGCCAACGGTGGCACACGCTCCGGATCTGTATCAAACAGTTCCTTCTCACGTATATTCCAATCATCCAGAAGTTTTTGCGATGGCAAGCAACCAATCAAGCCTGGATGCATGATACCGACAAACTCTACATTTGGAATGTGACGCGACGAGGTTTTGATACCGTGAAAATCCCAACACGCCTTACGCGCATCTGGATATTGATCAGTCAAGAAACCGCCGCCATTTTCTTTGGCAAACAATCCGGTGAAACCCCAATCGGCTTCATCTGCCACGCCAACGTCCAAAATCTCGACCACCATCAAGTCACCAGGCTCTGCACCTTTTACCCCGATCGGCCCACTCAGATAGTGCACTTTGGTGAGATCCACTTCCTGAATGTCAGTGGCATCATCATCATTGCTGATCTGCCCACCAGTCCAGTCGACACACTCCACGCGAAATTCATCACCTGGATTTACCATTGCGACCATAGGAATGTCAGGATGCCAGCGATTGTGCAGGACGTCCTGTTCTTCCGGTGGGAGATTTAGATCAACTTTAATTAACGTTTTCATGATTACTTTCTATTGTTCGTGTTTATACTATGTCCTATTCATTCCTTTTGCTTTCATACTATACGGAGAGAAACTTCTTTATCTTTTCGGCATCCACATCAGCCCGCGGGCTCGAGTGAACGATGGATCCACCCTCCATGACTAGAAACCTGTCGCAGGAATCTAAGGTAAAAGAAAGCACCTGTTCAGCGACGATGATGGAAATATTATGCATGTCTCTGATCGTCTTCAGGGTGCGTGCCATCTCTTTAATAATTGAGGGCTGGATACCTTCGGTCGGCTCATCCAACAGGAGCACCTTAGGCTCAGTCACCAACGCGCGGGCAATCGCCAGCTGCTGTTGTTGACCGCCAGATAGATTACCACCTTTACGTTTTCCCATTTCATGTAGAACTGGAAATAGCTCGTAGATATAATCCGGTATATCTTTAGATTTTGCGGTTTCGAGTCCGACACGGATGTTATCCGTAACCGTCATCGTCGGATAGATCATACGCCCCTGCGGCACGTATGCTAAACCTGCGCGCACACGCTTATAACTCGGCTCATGCGCGACCTCAACATCATCAATCTTGATACTACTTTTAGGGCCACAGCCAAGCACGCCTATAATGGATTTGAAGAGCGTTGTCTTGCCCATACCATTACGCCCCATCACCGCGAGAATTTCGCCTTGCTCAAGCTCTAGGTTCAAGCCCCCGATCACTTCACTTTCGCCGTAGCTTACTTTTAAGTCTTTTATAGATAACATAATTTTATCAATGATTACTGGTTAGTGCCCGAGATACACTTCCTGGACCGTCGGATCATTCCTGACTTCGTCCATCGTGCCTTCTTTTATAATCTTGCCTAAGTGTAAAACAGTAACTCTATCGGCGATTTTTGCCACAAAGTCCATGTCATGCTCAACCACAACGATCGAGCGTTCCTTCGCTATTTTACGTAGCAGCAGAGCAGTCGCATCACGCTCCTTTGCAGTCATGCCCGCAACAGGCTCATCAAGCATCACCAGCTCTGAATCCTGCACCAGCAACATACCGATTTCTAACCACTGCTTCTGCCCATGACTCAGCAATTCTGCCGGCAACTCCAGCATGTCTTGCAGAAAGATTTCTTCCGCAATGTTACAAATCCGAGTGACGACTTCTTCGCTGCGTTTAAATCCCAGAGAACCTAAAACATTACGCCCCCATGGATATGATATTTCCAGATTCTCGAAAACAGTCAGCTTTTCATAAATAGACGGCGTCTGAAACTTCCGACCGATACCGGCGCGAACGATCTCGTGCTCCCGCATGGTAGTCAGCTCAACATTTTTGTAGCGGATACTGCCCGACGTCGACTTCGTCTTGCCACTGATCAAGTCCAACACCGTGGTCTTACCTGCACCATTGGGACCAATAATGACTCGGAGCTCCCCTTTGTCGACATACAGCGTCAACGCATCGACTGCCTTGAATCCATCAAAACTCACAGTTAAGTCTTCGATCGCTAATAGAAAATCTGTATCACTTGGCATCTGGCACCTCCTTTTCGAACTCAGTTATAGTTGGTATCACTTCGGACTCGTTGGAAGCTATCGGTGACTTGGACAATATTCTACCAAACCACACTTTGACGTGGTCATGATAAAGACCGGCCAGGCCCTTAGGTAAAAAGAGCACAATCACGATAAACGAAGCACCATAGAGGAACATCCATAAGTTCGGATAGGCCTCCGAAAAGGCTGCTTTTGCGGATAAGACTGCAAGCGCTCCATAGACCGCCCCGAAGATACTTTCACGTCCCCCGACTGCCGTGAAGATGACCATGTCGATCGATGGTTGAATGCCGATCAAGTTGGGCGACATAAATCCGACCTGCAGGGTGAACAGCGCCCCCCCGATAGAGGTAATCACAGCAGCGAAGCAAAATATAAAAACTTTAAACGAAGTGATGTTATATCCGGAGAATCGAACGCGTGCCTCTTTATCGCGCTGTGCGACGAGGACACGCCCCAAGCGTGTCGATATAACATAGCGACTGAGCAACACGCAGCCGAGTAACAAGAACACACAGACAAAATATAAGATGTATTGGGAAGACTCCTCTCGGATGTCCCAGCCGTTGAGCGTCTTCAGATCAGTCATGCCGTTGATACCCCCAAAGTAACCTTGATTACCGACAATAAAATACCACGCACACGCCACCATCGATTGTGTCAGAATCGCGAAGACCACTCCAGTCACTCGCCCCTTGAAATAGAACACACTCATCACAAATGCTAACAGAGCGGGTAGAATCAGAATGAGCATCACCGTCAGAGAGAAGCTCTTAAACGGATACCAAAACAGCGGCAATTCAGTGATCTGATTCCAATCCATAAAATCAGGTATCCCTGGTGTCGTTTGGATCGCAGTCGTGACTGGGTCGGAAGCTTCTAACTTGAGGAACATCCCCATGCAGTATCCACCAATTCCAAAGAAGATCCCTTGCCCCAGGCTAAGTATGCCAGCCTGTCCCCAGCACATCACCAGACCGATCGCAGCGAATGCATAACAGAGATATTTCCCAGCCATGTTTAACCGAAACGGGCTGAGGCCCAGCGGTAAGATGACGAATAGAATAACAGCAAGAATGATAAAGCCGATCAGGCCTTCCTTACTTTTAAACAGTCGCTCATAGAGAAGCTTAGCAAAGCCAGCGTCTGTATATTTTTGTATAGAGTTCATCTGTGTTTATATTGATTGTTATCGGGTTAACTTCTGACCTTGTCCGAGAACAGACCCTTGGTGAATTTCATCAGCACGATGAAGATGACGAGATAGAGCCATACTTTAGCTAACGATCCTGTCATGAAGAATTCTAGGATTGACGAAAGCAGCGCGAGGAAACCAGCGGAGATAAACAGTCCAAGTAGACTGCCGAGACCACCGACCACTAGTACTAAGAACGAATCCACGATATAGTTTGTTCCGGCGGAGGGCGAAGTGGACGCCATCGTGGTAAAGAATGCACCTGCAATGCCAGATATCCCACATGCGATCGCGAAAGAGAAGCGATCCGTCATCTTCGTGTTAATACCAAGTGCCGCGGTCATTTCACGATTTTGCGTGGTCGCACGCATCCGTAAGCCCATACGTGTTTTCTTCGTATAAACGACTAGACCGATCGTCAGTGCGATCGTCAGCCCCAAGAGCACCAATCCACTCACTGGAATATCAATCATCTCACTAACAGACCAAGACCCCAACAGCCATTCAGGTAAATCCGCACTCGTCTCACGTGCACCAATAAAGGTCCGAAAGCTCTGCTGCATTAGAAGGCTAAGGCCCCACGTCGCGAGCAGCGTATCCAACGGCCTCTTATATAGTCTGCTAATAAGCAACCACTCGACCAAATACCCAACCCCGAAGGCGATCCCGAACGATAAAGGTATAGCGAGTATGATGTAATAGTTCGCAAGGAAGGGGACGCTTTCGGTAACAAATTGAGAGAACAGGCACATCGTATAGGAGCCCAAAACGAGGAACTCAGCATGGGCCATGTTAATCACACCCATCTGTCCAAAAATGATATATAGACCCATCCCCATCAGCGCATAGATGCAGAGTAAGCTGACCCCGCTAAATGATTGCATGATTAGAATCGAGTAAATTTCTTGTGCTGTATAATCTCCCATGGCGTGTCGCTTTGTATAAATGTGTCAGTCAGTATCTATTGCCTTCACCCATTAAGCTGCTGCCCGGATATACCGAGCAGCAGCGAATGGTGCTGAATTAATTATAAATAATTCTTATTGGTAACCTTTTGGGAATGGATCTGGCTCAATCAATTCTTCAGAGACAGCAACCACTTCGAATTGACCATCAGCCTTCATCTTACCGATCTTAGTGCGGCTCCATAGGTGCTGATTCGACTCGTGCACACGGACATAACCTTCAGGTGCATTTGGCAATTCGATGCCAGGGTGTGCCGCGTGGATCTTATCAATATCAAAGCTACCTGCCTTCTCAACCGCTGCCTTCCAAATCCAAGGACCAAGATACGCAGCTTGAGTCACGTCACCGATCACAGAGTCTTCGCCCCACATTTCCTTGAATGCTTTAACAAAGGCTAAGTTGTTTTCATTCTCTTGAGACTGGTAATATTTCATACTCGCGTAGAAACCTTCAGCATTTTCGCCACCGATTCCGAGTAACTCGTCTTCGGTCGTGGACAGTGTCAGTAGATCATACTTCTCAGAGGTAATACCAGCTGCTTTAAGCTGCTTATACCACGCCACATTACTGCCACCAACAACTGCAGTGAAGATCAGATCAGGCTTCTGGAGCTTCACCTTGTTGATCAATGAACGGAAGTTCGTATGCCCGAGAGCATAGTAATCTTCACCCACAACCTTACACGATGGATCCTTCTTTTTTAGATACCGCTCAATGTGGTTACGCGCAATCTTCATCGAGGTGCGAGGCCAGATGTAATCAGAACCGATCAAGTAGAACGTTCTAGCTCCAAGTTCTTCGTAGGCCCAATCGAGCCCCCAGATAATCTGCTGTGTCGCTTCTTGTCCGGTATAAACAACATTCTTCGATGCTTCCAGACCCTCATAGAAAGTCGGATAGTAGAGCATGTTATTCTCTTTCTCGAAGATAGGCAGCACTGCCTTACGGGATGCGGACGTCCAGCAACCGAACACACAAGCAACTTTATCCTGTGTAATTAGCTTTTTAGATTTCTCAGCAAAAGTAGGCCAATCACTCGCACCGTCTTCTTGAATAATCTTAATCTGACGTCCAAGAATACCGCCCATTTCATTGATCTGCGCGATCGCGAGACGCTCCGCTTCGACAGATCCCGTTTCACTGATCGCCATCGTTCCGGTGATCGAGTGTAGTTGCCCAACTGTTACAGTCGTATCTGTAACCGCGAGCCCTGTAGTATTAACGACCGAAGTCGGATAGTCCGCTGCATTAAGTCCTCCCAATGCAAGTGAAGTCAACCCGCACAATGTGGCGAGTTGATGCTTTAGTTTGATTGTCCGTTTCATTTTTTTATTATTTTTGTTTTTTTTATTTAGCCTACGCAGCCATGACTGACCGCTCTGCTTCATCATAGATATCCATCCTGAAAAAACTCTGTATTTGCTCACGACTCAGCTCCAGTGGAGTCTTAGTTAAGTAATTTTTATTGATCTCTCGTAACACCCAGCGCGCCTTCGCTTCGGTCGGTGCGCTAGCATTATTCCGGCGGAATATAATGGCATCCAATGAGCTAGACTGCATGCCCATCCCCAGTTGAAAGGGCCCCTGTAGTGCATTTAGCAACGCAGCTTCACTGACATTGATGTATCTCCGATCCGACAGCACCTTTGCTAGCTCACACTTGTTGTATGATTTATCACAGTACTCAGCTGCTCGAATGAGCGCACCAATCATGGCAACATGCTCCTCATGTCTTTGTATTTCAAAGTCAGCGCCGACTAACAAAACTTTCTCAGGATGCATTTCATCCACTTCGCCAGTTAATGCGGCGCACCAACAAACCCCCTTGATTAACCCAATGGAGCTCCATGGCTCGCCTGCACAATAACCATCAATGTGCCCTTGTATCAGACAAGTGAATACTTGTGGCGGTGGCACGACAACCATCTCGACATCTGTATCAGGGTCGATCCCTCCCTGCCGCAGCCATTTGCGCAGCAGATAATTTTGTGTTGAAAATTTTAATACAACTGCCAAGCGAAACTTCCGCTTTGCCTTACCAGAATCAATAACACGCTTCATACTTCGCGCATCCCTAACACCTAACTCCCACAGCTCATTCGAAAATGATATCGCGCTACCATTGTGCGCCATCACCAGCCCCGTCGCACAGGGAGCCGGTTGCGAATCCAACCCACAACTCATGGTATAGACCATACTAGCATGTGCATGCGACGCATCTAGTTCGCCATGTAGCATCCGTTCTCGAACCGATGCCCATCCCACTTCACGCGACAAATTCACATCCAATCCAGCATCCTTAAAGAAGCCTAATTCCTGAGCGACAATCAAAGGCGCGCAATCTGTCATTGGCACGAATCCAATGTTCAGCGTATTGCGATGACTCGAAATAGAGAAGGCCTTGCTCTTATCTATTTTCTGCTGTGTCGCGTTAATCATGCCAACAGCTTTAGCATGCCAAATGCCAAAAATTTTAAATTTGATGAAATATGCGTATCATTAAATTAAACGGTCCATTCAATATAATTTAACAATATCAGAGTAGCATTAATCGAGGCACCGTTTGTGCTAAGACTCAGGACATGCACAACCCACTCGATTCAAGACAATTAGCTAATTTCTGCGAAATCGCAAATACACAGAGCATGCGTAAGGCCGCGAAGAACTTGAACCTGACAACTTCGGCAGTCAGTCAGTCATTAAAGCGCCTAGAGGATGACATCGGATGTAAACTTTTTGAGCGCAACTCGCGAAACATTGCACTCACCTACACTGGGCAACGTCTACTTTTGTATGCAGACGACCTGTTAAATAATTTAACAAATGCACGTCATCTAGTAAATGAATGGAGCGATATCGCACAGAAAACCCTACGAATCGGCGCAACACCCTCCGCCTGCCAATACATCATACCAATGGCATTGAGAGAACTCAAAGAAAGCTTCCATGGCATGAGCATTCAAATCGTCCAAGGCACTAGCTATGAGTTAATGGATCGATTGAATGATAAACAAATAGACATCACGATATATCCATCCAGCACCCCAACTTATAAAAAAAATCAAATCGCGATCGGTAATGATTCTTTGAATTTCATAGTCAACCCGACACATCCTTGGGCCAAAGCTGGCAAAGCAAACATTCATGAAATCGACTCTCAGCAAGTCATCATAAGCGACACAAAGGGCTATACCTTTGATTTAGTGAATGACTATTTCCGCAACTTCAGTGTGAGCTTAATGCCATTTATTGAAATATCGAACGAAGAGGTGATCAAGCGACTGGTCGAGCTAGACATCGGCATCGGCATCTTGCCCCAATGGATCATAAAGAGGGAAGAGCTTACTGGCTCGCTTATAGCACTTCCACTCAGCCGAAAATCGCTGAAACGTCCGTGGATTATCACATATGCAGAATCAAAAGAGCCCACCTTCGCAGAAACACTGTTTATCGGTGTGGCTCAGAATGTTGCGCAAAACTTATTTTCGAACATGATAAAATAGCCGCACTCATCGAGGCGCATCGGAGTCACAAGAACTAGGCTAAAGTCCCCGAAGGGCACATCCAGTCATTCAAGAAAACCTCAATCAATCACCGCTGCTGGAGATGCCTCAAGTACGCGCTCGAGCCCATCAGGAAGCTGTGAACTGAAAGGCACAAAGCTAAGACACAGCGCACATGCGACTGCAATTGGCACCAAGCGCAGTCCACGTCGGATAGTTGAGTATTCGACGCTCCGCGCACAAGCCGCGTAAACGGCCAAAGAGACGAGCACTTCAAATCCTCCGATGACTGCATGCGTGCTGAGCAATTCCATGAGCTGACTGCCGATCATGTAACTCATCGAAACGGTTGCAGCGATCACCGAGCCATACGACGCCAAGCCCATAGCAAACAACTGACCGGAATCGGCCATCAATTGGCGACGACCCTGCAAACTGCGGAAAATCAAATGCGCTGCCCACGGAGCCACGACGCCCATGCTTAGGAAATTCGCCCCCAATGTGCTCAACGAACCATCACCGAGCAAAGCCATCTGACCACTCAACACCGCTGCCATTGAAAGCATCGCCGCGAATGGCCCAAACAACACGGCCAACAATGCCGCTCCCAGTAAATGCCCAGAGAACCCCAATCCAGTGGAGCAGTTCACCAGCTGAGCGATGAAGACGAAGCCAGTCATCGCAAAGAAAGCAGGCACTTGCCGACTGCTCAGTTCACGTCGCGCACCATAGCACGCAGCCGAGACAGTCACCACACCAGCGAGACTGGTGAGTAGAGTTACAGAAGTATCGAGGTTTTCACTGACAAGATGCATAATGCTACGGGTATTTTTGGATTATAAGTTTTAATTAAAAAAAGTCTGCGCGCGTTGCAGCGCGACGGGAAATTCGACCTTCGAGTGCGCAACTAGCAGGTTTCGGACCGAAAAGATTGCTTTGCGCAGACTGATGCCATTTTTCGCCAAGACCTTCAAACCTAGCCCACCCTCACGTAGTGGACTCGCTCCGATCACCGCATCTGCGATCTCAAGATCATGCAGCGCTTGCACCAATCCATCCAACGGCTCAGGCGTTAAATAATACAGACCAGCGTAGTTTCCTGATGGATACAACTCACGCCAATCCGATAAATCTCCACGCTCGGGCACACAGGTGAAATTCTCATAAGAGAGTAGCTCCTCCTCGCGATAAATACGTAGACTCGAGCGCCACTCCGAAAATTCAAACGTCTCGCCAAAGGCGGCGCGCCCAGGCGACACCACCTCACACAGCAGCACGGTGGCATCAGCCGCAACATCCAATCGCGTGGCTTGCCGTAGCGCTGCAGCCTTCTGCAGGATCATCGGCGCAGGCCACACATCCAGCACCGCCCCAGCCGCCACCGTATAATGCTGATCCACCTGCGCATAGCCACCAGCCATCGTGTGCACCCGACACGCCGCAGGACTAATCAGCGCAGCCTTCGCGCCCGCTGCCACTGTCGCAACGACCTCAAGGCGGTCACCATCAAGCAAGCCCGCCGTCGGACTGGTTAAAATACTAATCGCCCAATCCTTCTCGTGGTATGCCTTCGCCAAATACAACGGCGGGCGCACCCACTGCTCAGTCAAACGCGTGCCGACATCCGAGCGATGTGTATAGCCTAAACGCGCGCCACCCAATACCGCAGGACGCTTGGCAACAGGCGCTGTCGAAATCGCAGCCATTAAGATTTAATCGCAAAGAAGCACTCCTGCTCCAACCACGCGACGACATCATCGAGCCCCTTATAGCTCTTCAAATCGCAGAAAACAAATGGACGCTCACCACGCTGGATCTTCGAGTCGCGATCCATCACACCGAGATCAGCACCAACATAGGGTGCGAGCTCGGTCTTGTTAATGATCATCAAATCCGAGAAGCGAATCGCGGGCCCGCCCTTGCGGGGAATTTTATCACCTTCGGCGACGTCGATCACGTAGATGAATGCATCCACTAAATCCGGCGAAAACGTGGCCGACAAATTATCGCCACCACTCTCCAGCAACACCACTTGAGTATCTGGATGACGCGTAATCAGGTCTTCGATCGCGATTTCATTCATACTCGTATCATCACGAATTGCAGTATGTGGGCAGCCGCCAGTCTCGACACCTAAAATACGGCTCGCCTCAAGCTGGCTATTCTTAACCAAAAATTGCTCATCCTCTTTGGTGTAAATGTCATTGGTGATCGCCACCAACTTATAGCGCTGGTGCAACTTCTCGATCAGGCGCAGCAATAACATGCTCTTGCCCGAACCAACGGGGCCACCAATACCAATACGAACGGGACGAGGGGAATTAATTGAATCTGTCATAATAATAAAATGTGGAAGCGACACTCCTGTCGCTTTTCGAGTGGAAGCCAAGCGACAGGAGTGTCGCTTCTACGCTATTAAATTGAATCTTCATGAGATGAATAAACGCGAGAAAGCCGTCGCGTGGCGGGCGGATTGAATATCAAAAGCAGGGGCAAACCAACCAGCTTCAGCCCGCTCGATTTGCTGTGACTCGGCGACCCAAGCAGGTAACTGACCGAGACCGTCATGCAGCGCGGCTTGCGCCGATTCCGGGCTAATGCGGAGCAACTTCACCGACGCAGAAACAAAATTGGCGAGACTCTGATAGCCATACGCCATCAGGGCAGCATCCGCCGGCACACCGAGCCGCTCAAACTGAATCGCCGAAACCACCAAATGGTGCCCGTGAACTTCTTTGGCGGCAAAGGCCCGTGCATACTCAGCGATCAATTCACAATCTGGCCACAACTTGTTCAACAAGCGCAGACGCCCACGACCTTGCGTCACACTTGCGCCGCGTAATTCTATGGCCCACTTCCATGCATCAATCTCAGCATCGATTTCAGCCACATCTGCCCACTCGCCTGCCGCTACGGCTTCGCGTAGAAAGCGCAAATACGGCAACTCTAGACGCGCCAACGAAGGCCCTGCATGGGTCTTAAAAAAATGCTCTAGGTCCTTGCCCGAGGTATACCCACATGCCCCAGCCCATTGCTCGAGTCCCATCGAATGCGCATATGCCCCAGTCGGAAACAATGGGTCAGAAATCTGCAACAATGCAGGCACCCATGCTGCGGACGTATCCTGATCGAGCGCGTTTGAAGGATTCTTCATCAGTGCGCTTAGTGGAGGGAAACGCTCCGTCGTTTCCACACTGCTTCACCGCGGCAATGACGGAGCATTGCCCTCCAAAATAAATCGGCAGAGAACATACTAGTGACTGTGCCCATGATCATCACTGAGTGAATGCAAGTGCCCATGATCATGGTCGTGTGAGTGCCCACCCTGCTTGGCTGGCTGAAAAACGCGCTGCACGCGATCATAGTGAATATGCTCGCGATCCAACATCTGCTCCACCGCAAGATCATCCTGCACCAGCACACCCTCATCACTGAAGGAGGCCTTGAAATGCAAGTTCCCAACCATCCAGCCGATCCAGGCTGCTTGTTGCGCTCCTTTCAGTGCGATCAAAAAACAGTCCTCAGCAGTCTGCTCGATCACATAGGACTTCGTATCCGTTTCGTATATACAGTCGCCGTGATTCAGCGACTCGTTGAGATCAAACCCAAAGTCGGTACCATCGGCAGCCACACCCCGCCAACGGCGACGTGCCAACTTATGCCGATCAACAGAAACGGCAATGACTGCGCGGCCAGCATGTGAATGAGCGAGTGCTTTAGTAATTAAATTCATTGGTCGTAGAAGCGACCTCCTGTCGCTTTGATCTAAAAGGGGAAAGCGACAGGAGTGTCGCTTCTACATTAAAATAAGAAGTAGCGCTGCGCCATCGGCAACTTGACGGCAGGTTCACAGGTAAGTACTTCGCCATCGGCAGTCACCGTGTAGGTCTCTGGATCAATTTCGATGTTTGGCAAATAATCGTTCAGCACCATGTCATGCTTGGAGATCGTTCGCGTGTTTGATACTGCGCGGATCTGTTTTT
>DJBY01000119.1:18655-19806 GCA_002430605.1 Opitutia bacterium UBA5964
GGACGGTAGTACATCGGCTGCGGCGTTGGAATCGATGCATTCGGATCACCCATATTCGCAGTCGCGATCAAGCCGCCTTTTAAGACCAGCTCTGGCTTTACTCCAAAAAATGCAGGCTTGAACAGCACGATATCCGCGAGCTTACCGACCTCCAGGCTGCCGACATCCGCCGCGCAACCGCAGGCGATTGCAGGATTGATCGTATACTTGGCGATATAACGCAGCACGCGAAAATTGTCCGCAGCAGGGTGCGTCGCAGATTCGAGCTTGCCAAACTGCTGCTTCATTTTGTCAGCAGTCTGCCAAGTGCGAATCAACACCTCGCCGACGCGGCCCATCGCTTGGCTATCGCTCGACATAATCGAGATCGCACCACGATCGTGTAAAATATCTTCGGCCGCGATTGTCTGTGGACGAATGCGCGATTCTGCAAACGCGACGTCCTCTGGGATCTTTGAATCCAAGTGATGACAGACCATCAACATATCCAAATGCTCATCGATGGTATTGACCGTATAGGGGCGCGTCGGATTAGTCGACGAGGGCAGCACATTCGGCAAGCCACAGACCTTTAAAATATCCGGCGCATGCCCGCCTCCCGCACCTTCGGAGTGGAAGGTATGAATCACGCGATTCTTGAACGCACCAATGGTCGTTTCAACAAAGCCAGACTCATTCAGTGTATCGGTATGAATCGCCACCTGCACATCCAACTCATCCGCAACCGTCAAGCAGTGATCGATCGAACTGGGAGTCGTGCCCCAGTCTTCGTGCAACTTCAGCCCCATCGCACCCGCAACGACTTGCTCGCGCAGTGCTTCGTGGTTGGACGCATTGCCTTTGCCCATAAAGCCGAGGTTCATTGGAAACGCTTCAGCCGCTTCGAGCATCTTGTGAATATTCCACGCGCCTGGCGTGCAAGTCGTCGCATTCGTCCCCGTCGCGGGTCCCGTTCCACCGCCGATCATCGTCGTCACACCACTGGTAAGCGCTTCGTTGATCTGTTGCGGACAAATAAAGTGTATGTGCGAATCGAAACCACCAGCGGTGACGATGAGTCCCTCGGCGGCAATCACTTCGGTGCCGGCCCCAATGACCATGCCTTCGGAGATCCCCGATTGAATCAAAGGATTTCCAGCATGTCCAATCCC
>DJBY01000078.1:0-20631 GCA_002430605.1 Opitutia bacterium UBA5964
GCGCAGATGAGGAGTAAGCAAAGGGTTTGGAATGAGTGGGGCATGGCTAGCTACTGCTATTTAGCAGTTCAATGACTATAATATATAGAATGAGGCATGTATAGGTCAAATCCTTGATGTCGAGTGATGCTCATGTTTGTTATGCTGCGGCAGCCCGTCCTAAGGATCAGTCCCATTTGATGACTGTTAACAAATTACTGTAGTCATCTGTCCAGTGTATCAGGCGTGCTTCCTCTCGTTCCCAATCGGTATGCAAGTCTTGGGATTTGATTTTATTAAGCGTCTCGGGCTGGCGAGACATGAGCACCCAGTTTGAGTAATACTCGCCCCGTCGTTTGCTATGGCGCTCGACCCAAATTGACTCTAAATCGAAGACGTCACCGAGCACTCGAACGGGATCACTTAAGTCGATATGAAGATTAGTGATGTGGACGACGAGTATACCATCGGGAGCCAAATGCTTTAAGTAAGTGTCGAATGCCTCTTCGGTGAAAAGATGGATCGGGATGGAGTCGCCACTGAAGGCATCGACAAACAGCAGGTCAAATTGATTGGACTCACCAGCTGCGAGCTCTGCTTCCAGCGTGATTCGTGCATCACCGAGTTTGATAGATAAATCGGCGGGGCATTCTTTCAAGTAGCTGAAGTACTCACGTGCCAGAGTTTCCACATCTGGGTTGATTTCGTAGAAGCGTATCGAGTCACTTGAATTCGCATAGCTCGCAAGTGTGCCAGTGCCTAAGCCCACTACGCCAATGTTGATTGCTTGCTCAGGTTGAGTGAGTCGTTTCGGGTGAAAGTCAAATGCGAGGCCAGCACCACTAAATTGCATGTAGTAGGTCGATGGTTTTGCGCGGAAAGTCTCATAGTCTAGATACTGTCGACCGTGGTTGATACGTCCGTGGTAAAGTGCCCGCCAGTGATTGGATTTGCCCACATTGCCATCGTATACACGAAGTGAGCCGTAGAAGCTACGCTTTGATGCCACGGCTCCGTCGACCTGATCTTCAATGTGAAGCCATAGGAAAAAGCTCATGGTGAACACGACTTGAATCCAAAATAGACTGAAGAGTGCCAACCAAAAGCGATTTACGATGACGCCAGATCATGTATCCTGAAAGACGCGATAACCGATCATTAAGGCGACCGCCAATAATGAGAGGTGGAGTTCCCACATGCCTGTGAAGATGCGCGGGGCGACTTGACTGACGAGGATGCCGCCAATGGCTCCGCCCAGAGACACGACTAGATAAAATGAAGTCAAGTAGGTGGGCGCCGGTTTGAGGCGTACCATCTCTCCGTGACAGACCATACAGCAAGAAAACATCGCACTGAGGTAGATCCCTACTTGGATGCTAATGTGTAGTTCTACGTCTGCATAATCTTGATTAAGTAGATACACCAGCGCTGCCACTGAGACTGTCGTTAGTGGTATCCAGATGCCACGGTGATACCAGCGTGCATGATCAAAGCTGATGATGAAGGTGATCAGGTAGAGGCTCAGTGGGAGTACCCAAAGAAATGGCACGACTGCCACGTCCTGGCACATTTGATTCGTTGTCGCCAGTAACACGATTGAACCGAGTGCCGCAAAGACTCCCCATAAAATACGATTTTGAAAGGTCGGGGCAGGTGAGGATGTTGCACCCTCTGCATGTGCTTTTGTTGGAGGCCGATTCTGGATGAAGCCCCATGCGCACAATGTCGCACAAATACCATAGACGATATATGTAACAGACCATAGTTGGGTTTGTTGGCGGAGCCCGAAGAGTGGCTCAAACAGAAAGGGGTAACTTAACAGCCCTAGCAGTGAGCCGAAATTGGATACAGCGTATAGCCGATAGGGCGATGCGCTCTTGGACGCCGAGAAGAACCAATGCTGTATGAGTGGTCCAGATGCGGAAATCACGATGAAAGGCAGGCCGACTGTTTTTAGAAGTAGTAAGACGATTCCCCAAGTAGGATCAGCGGTTGCTTCAGGCTTCATTGTATCCGTCGGTGTAATTGGCAGGAATACCAAAGATGCGAGGATTAGGCAGAAATGAATCGCCGCTTGCTTGCGAGGATGACCTCGGAAGCCCGCTACCAAACCGTGAGCGTAGGTATAACCTGCGAGTAAGCCGATTTGAAAACAAAGCATGCAAGTCGTCCAGACTGCGGGAGTGCCGCCATACCAGGGGAGTATGTAGCGCGCGAGGATAGGCTGGACTTGAAAAAGTAAGAATGCACTTAAGAAAATGGTAAGGATGTATCGCAGCATGGTAGTGTTTATGCAGGAAACGAATTTTGACCGAAAGGCCAAAATTCGTTTTGTCGTGTAAGAAGAGGGTGGGGATTATAAATTCTCGCCCTCCGATTCGGCGTCCGGCAAGCTTCACGATTATGTCTGATAATAAACTATTAAACTTTTTGAAAATCGTAGTGTTGCTGGGGATTTTTGTGCTGTTATTGCTGAGAGCATTTGAGGCAACGGATGTTTTTTATGAGGTAACTGAGCTCACTGCGGCAGTTGAGCATGGAGAAGCGGAAAATGGGTTTGATCCGAGCTTTGTGATGGGCCTGTTAGCGGATTCTGGGAATTTGAATCCACATGGTGGATTGGATGATACTTTATTGAAATCGCGTACGATCTTACTGACCTCTGATATTAATGCGAATAGTACGAAGCAGGTGGTGGGGAGTTTCATCCTGCTGAATGAGCGAGATGCACATACACCGATCGATTTATATGTGCGCACGAATGGCGGCTATTATGATGATGCATTTGCGATCATTGATGTGATGCGGACAATTGATGCACCAGTGAATACCTACGCCATTGGTGGTTGCCACTCTGCGGGGGCTATTATTGTCGCGAGTGGCACGGGTACACGAGCTGCTTACGCCCATGCGCTGCTGATGGTACACGATAATTTGAGTGAGGACGGTAGTCCCTATAGCAATGATACGAAAGAGAATCAACGCATGTACACTTTTTGGAGAGCATTTAAGCAACTCCCGAAGACCTGGTTTACAAAAGTAACTGACGAGGCGAACTACATCACAGCCGAGGAAGCGTTGGAGTTCGGTTTAGTCGACACGATCTTAAGGTCTGAGTAAAACCTTCAGACGTGGCATGCTTTTTAGCGCATGATCGGTACTTGTGATGGCGCTGGCTGATCGACGTTGATCGAGCCATCAGCACAGAAGGGGCAAATCATCCTATGTAGTTCCCCGCTGGTGCCCATGAAGCACTTTCCATTGCCTCGACAGGTTGGGCAGAGTTCATACCCGAATCGTAAGCCGTCACCGAGACAGGTTGCGCATATTCCATTGGATGATTCCGCGCAGAAAATACAAAAATTCAAGTAGGTGTCGCCGCCGCAAATAGTACAGTCGGTCACTCCTGCATGGCTTTGTTTCGCAATTTCAAGCAACTGTTCGTATTCAGCCCAGTATTTCTCTAGAATGACAGTCCATTCGGCATGACGAGAGTTTAATATAAGCTGCCGGTAGAAGGAGAGGTCCTTAGCAGCGACGGAACGTTCCTTTTGGCGTTCTTCGAGCTCTTCTAAACGTGAGATACGTCTTTGCGTCGCAGTTGATTCCCGCTCTTTTTGTAGAGACCAATCGATCACTTCCACAGCAGGTGGGGCAGCAGTTTTTGCCGTGTCTTCTTCTGCGTCGTTATTAAAGATTACTTTGAGAGCGAGAATCAGTATGATTGCTCCAATGATGAAGTGTTTACTGGTGATGATCATTCTCGATGCACAACTCTGAAGGTTTTCCCATTGGACCCATCTGTCGCTAGGCGATCTAGCGTGTTTGAATTGTATTTGATGATGGTTTTGCCATTTCCTTTATTCTGGACTAAAATGCCGCCACCGCCAATCACAGCCCCATTGATATACTGAGTCGTGTTGCCTTTGTTCTCAATTTCTGCAAATACGGGCGAATATATGACGCCAGAGATATTGACCTGTTTATGTAGATCAGCAATTCCGCCATTATACATGAGTGCCGGAAGGTCGTCCTGCATTGTAAACGGTGTAATTGCATTACCGGCAGAATCTTTGGCAGTTTGTGATGCATCGAAGACATCTGGGCGCATCCCTGAGTAACCGCTGACGAAGGTGTCGGGGTCGCCCGGATCCAGATCGTCCAACTGTTCTGGGGTGATCGGATTGATTCTTAGAGGCGCATCAAATTTTATTTTGCTATCAGGGTCGACGTCTGGCTCGAAGAGTAAAACCAGTGTCCCGCGTATATCGATACCGTCGGGGAAATGGCCGTTGTTAAAGTTAAGGTTAACTTTTTTAGTGCCTTTTTCGGCCGCTTTTTCGGCGGCTTCTTTTTCGGCTTTTTCGACGGCTTTTTCGGCGGCTTCTTTTTCGGCTTTTTCTTTAGCAGCTTTTTCGGCGGCTTCTTTTTCGGCCTTTTCGTCAGCGTCGTCCTTGCCCTTGCCTTTGTCGTCCTTGTCGTCCTTGTCTTTTTTACCTTCTCGGCCGTATTGGAAATCAAATGACTTGGCTGCGAATTGGTTGCTGCTAAAGCCTTCGGTGTTCGCCTGAGAGTTTCCTGTTTGCATCGCTAGGAAGATCGTAATGTTCGTGATCACTAGCAAGCACGCGGCTAGGGCATAAATAATACTCAGGGCGGTCTTTAATTTGAGTCGATTGAGGAGTGTCTTTTTCATAGTTATTGCCTAGTTAAGAGCTGGTTTCGTAGTCGCTTGAACTGCTTCTGTCAGTTTAATTTGGCGTTTTTGTCGATTTCGACGACAATGATGCCTTCCAGGTAACCTTTGCCGCCTGTTTTTTGTGCCTCAAGCATAGCTTCTTTAAAACCCTGTACATCGTAAACCTGCTCGTCACCGGAAGCATCCTTCATTTTCTTGGCAACTGCTTTGAAACGTTCAAAGTCAAATAACTGGTTGGCGGAGTTTGGCTCGGTGTAGTTCGGGATCTCATCTTCGGTGCCGTATAAATCCGCTTTAATCTGCCCATTCTCTGGCTCGTAGTAGTCAAAGAGTGTTGGACCGTTAGAGCGTGTGCCGCCTTCGATGGTGATGTCCTTACCTTCGATTACCAAGTTCCCACCATTCTGAGCGGACGATTTTTTGACTTCGGTGCTGCCATCTCCTTGGGCAGTACTAATAAGCGCTGCGCCGAAGGCGTAGCTAGCCATGACGTGGACTGTGACTGTTTGAGTGACCTTGCCATGGGTTGCATCTGCGACGACGCGTGCGGTGCCTTCGTTAGGATCTTTTTTGAGCCAAATTTGCGCGCTTACTAGCTGGTTAGTAAACGGAGCTCCGATCGTGCGCACGTAGCAAAACTCATCCTCCGTGCTTAATGAACTACTCAATGTATAAGGGAACTCGTCGTCATTGATGAGTTCAGTCCCTATGTCATTGGCATTTGAATCGTATGCGCGGTTCAAGTCGCCTGTGGCGATGGACGCGCCGCCGTCCGCAAACTGATAGGCTTTTGCGAGCTGAGTTTGACGTAATGTAACTCTTGTCTGTTGGGTGACGAGCGCGCCGACGCTGCCGATCATGCCAAGTAGAACGATCGCTACTAGCACATAAACAATAATTGAACCTTGTTGGGATTTTTCGAGGGAATACGTCTGAGGTTTCATGATGTTTGAGATCGGGGTCGGCTTATGTGCCATCTTGGTAATTCAAGCAATAGGCAGAGGTAGAGATATCTATCTTCTGCGTGCGCCCGTTATTGGCTAGTTTATTGTGGAGCCTGAATTGGATGTCGATTTGACGTCGGTTGTCCCCATTCACCTCGAAAATTGCTGAACTGCCGATTGGTAAGGCGTCGGTGAGTAAAGTATGCGGGTCTGCATCTGCGGTGCTTTGGTGCGAGATCGTTCCGCTGCCATCGGCAGCAGTTGTCGCGTATTCAAAGGTCTCTTGATAATCGGTGTCATTATAGAAATTACCATCTCCATCTTCATCCTTTTTGTAATTATCATCAAAGCTCAAGGTCAGGGTGTTACCGCTATTAGAGACCTCAACAGTATGGCTATAGCGAGTGCGTTGAATGATTTGCAAGGTAGTGTTGCTTGCGGAGTTGTTGAACGCGGTCTGCTGAGTAATGTCGAACATCGCGTAGCCGCTGAAATTCATCACGCTTACGAATGCCACGCCTGCCATTGCCATGATCGTCGCTGCAAAAATGATTTCCAGCATCGTAAAGCCCGCTCCGCGACCCTTCAAAGGTAGTCGATTATACATTTTCACGGCTAGGTACTGGAGTGCTTGTTAATTAGTGTCGTGGTCTCAATAGTGGTAGACTTGCCGTTGTATATGTAGGTCGCTGAGACGGTGACGAGGTGGCCTCCGGATGCGACTTTAAAGGTGCTGACTAGAGTGACATCGACGATGGTACTGGTGCCCGATGAGTTGTATGAAACGGATAATTCTTTTTCTTCGCTGGTGCCTGCCAGATTCGAAGTGTAGCGGACATCTGGGGCCGTGTAACCGTCGGCTCGTATCGCCTCTTGCTCCTGTATGACCAAGGCTAATACAGAGCTGTAAGTTGCTTGGCGGCGCGAAATATTATGTAGTGTTGTGATGGATGCGAAAACACCGGCACTCAAAAGTGTGAACAGCGAGAGGGAAATCATCACTTCCACTAAAGTAAATCCACGTTGTGGTTTTACTTTGTGTGTACTTAAAGGGATGTGATGTGTTCGTTGACTCATTCGGCTCGTGTCAGTAGGATAACTTAGTAAAGCACGGATTTAAGTTCAAACCGGTTTTAATGTCAAATGAGTTGTTCGATTGGAATTTCCTGCGGTAACGCGTAGATTTAAGCTATATTGACGGCGGGGACAGCTGGTATCAACCATGGCAAGATGGGAGTATTGACTCGGGGTTGCTAGTGTTTCCCTTATTGCTTCTTTAAGGAAAGCCCTGTTCCTTTAATAGGATTATGTTAGACGCAGATTCCATTACCGAACTTCAGACGCAACTCACTTATTTGGAACGTCATATCGCTGAGCAAGATGCGGAATTTTATCAATTGGCAAAGCGCGTGGATGCATTGAGTCAATTAGTGCAGCTGCAAAAAGCGCAAATCAATGCGTTATCGTCGGGCGGCGTGGCTGGTGCGGAGGATATGCCTGCCGATGAAAAACCGCCGCATTATTAGGTTTCTGCGGGGCTTCGAGGACCTCGCTTGCCGCTTTTTGTGGCGTTGTTGTACCGCTGGGCGTGAGTGGCGTTATTCCTTCGCGAGTTCTAGCGAGCGTGTCTTGGCAGCGCTGAGTGCTTTGTCGACGAGTCCGCGAAAGTCATTGTCGCTGAATACCTTGAGTGCGGCAGCAGTCGTGCCGCCGGGGGACGTGACCGCGTCTCGTAGTGCTTCGGGGCTACCTTCACTTTCAGCCATTAGCATCGCTGCGCCTAGGATGGTGTCGATGGCGAGGGAATGGGCGAGGGACTCGTCGAGTCCGCAGTTGATACCTGCTTCGCGCAGGGCTGCGGCAAACTCAAATACATAGGCGGGGCCACTACCGCTGAGGGCTGTGACGGCGTCGAGGTCGGTTTCTTCGACTTCGTGGAAGTTGCCGAGAGAGCCGAGGATGGCTTCGATGATCTCTTGATCTTTCGGGCTGAGCGGGTTCTGAGGTGTAAAGGCAGTCACGCCGGCACCGATTTGGCCAGGGGTGTTCGGCATGGTGCGCACGACGTTGCGCGCATTGCTGAATTTTGCACTGAGTCGTGAGAGTGTTGTGCCTGCCAGCACGGAGAGGACAAGTTTGCCGTGCGCGGCTTCGGCCAGTGCATCGTCAATGACGTTCAGTTGGTAAGGCTTGCAGGCAAGCACGATGGTCTCCGCTTTGCGAACCACCTTGAAGATGTCTTTAACGAACTGGATGCCGGTTTGCTCGGCCAGTTCTGTGGCACTGGTGCCGTTTCCTCCTGTGCAGCCGATTTCTTCCGGAGTGTAGTGTTCTTCTTCGAGCAGACCTCGGACGATGGCTGAGGCCATGCGACCCGCGCCGATAAATACGATTTTAATGCTCATGCTTGGATTACAAAGGATGGGTCATGGTCGCAGTTATGCCGCTGTCCGCGTTGGGCTTGAGGGTGATTTCCCCTTCAAGGTTACGAATGGTGTGACGTGAAATGGTGAGCCCCATGCCGCGACCGACCGAGGTCTTGGTCGTAATGAAAGGCTCAAATAAAGTGTCTGCGACTTCCGGGTCAATACCAGCGCCATGGTCGATAACTTTGATCTCTAGCATGGCGGGCCCTTTATCGCGGGAGATGCGGGCGGTGAGATTGATGGTTCGGTCCGCATCTGCGGTGCCTTTCGCATAGCTTTCCCATGCGTTGATGAGAAGCTTGACGAGGATGATTTCGAATGTTTCTGCATTCGCAGAAATGGTGGCGCTTTCGTCGAGTTGCGAGTCGAGTAAGACTCGAGCGGGGATCTCGTGCTCATTCTTAAGACGGTCAATACTGTTGTTTAGTAGGACGTCGATCGAATGAGTGGACAGTTCGATGCGTTCGTTGTTGGCGATGGTTCCGAGTTGGCGGATAATACCGACCATGCGGTTGATCGCGTGGTCCATCAGCATGACGCTACGCTTGACCATGTCGGGGCTATCGTAGCCGTTTTTGATAAGGTCGAGATAACCGACCACGACGCCGAGAAGATTATTTAAGTTATGTGCGATCCCTTGTGTGATCGCTCCGACTGCGGCTGACTTTCGAACGTCGCCGAGGCGTTTTTGTAATTCGATGTTTTCGCGAAACATCTCTTGCAGGCGAAGCTGTGTGCGCACGCGGGCCAGAGTCTCATCCAGGTCGATCGGTTTTGTGATGTAGTCGACTGCGCCGGCATCCAGACCTTCGAGCTTTCCTTCTTTCGAGGCTTTCGCGGTGATGAAGATAATGGGGATGGCCTCAGTCGCCGGATTTGCCTTTAGATGTTGGCAAGTTTCGATGCCGTCCATTTCGGGCATCATGATGTCGAGTAGGATTAGGTCGGGGAGCTCCTTTTCAACGATTTTTAGGCATTCGCGTCCGTTGTAAGCGACGAGGATATCCATGTTTTGTCGTTCAAGTTTGCGTTGCAGCAGCTTGATGTTGATCGGTTGATCGTCGACGACGAGGATTTTGGGCTTACGGTTAGTGCTCAAAGGGATGCTTGTTTGTGGGACGGATGAAGGCGGATGACTTATTTAATAAATATATTAAAATAGAGATAGACTGCTTTTTCGGAAGTTAAAACAGAAAAATCAATTAGAATTTGTAGATGAAGTGGCAAGCGACTCGGCCCTCTTGAGTTGAGTTTCGTCAATAACGGCCGTTCGACTCAATAGATCGTGCCCCATTTGGCGGCGCTTGTTGAACAACAGTGGAATGAGTATCGCCGCCCAGCCGATGATTCCAAAGCTAAAGAGCATGATTGTTTTTAGACCTCCACGAACGATGCCGCTAAAGATCGTGGGCTCTCCGAGTGTAATGGTGCTGATGCTGCGAAGCCGACAGCAACGTTTGCCGAGTGAACTGCCGCTGAAGAATGCCTCTCCCGCGGAAAAGTAGAACCAGGCCACTGTGATCGTCGTGCTTAGGGCATAGGTAATGATTTCAAACAGTTCAGGGTTGGTGCCGTTCATGTCGAAGATCATGCTTTTTGCATAATCGAGGTTTTGCATGGCTACGTTGTAATCTGCCCAAATTGAAGCCGCCTCGGGGAAGCTTTCGAATAGCGTCACTTTTAAAATTAATGCACTGACGCCAAGGATCAGCGCTAAATCTAAGCAGAATGCCAGCGCACGGATAACAAAGCGCGCAGGCGGCATCGACCCGCAGTCGCTTAGTACCGAGTCGAGCGGGTTGCTCGGTTTGCTCGGTGCTGGAGCAGCGTGCTGTTTGCTCATGCTTGGGTGGCCTGGCTCGCTTTGAAGGCTCGCAGAGTGTTGTGCATCAGCATGGCAACTGTCATCGGGCCCACGCCGCCAGGGACGGGGGTGATGTGTGCTGCTTTGGCTGAGACGGTGGCAAACTCGACATCGCCAACGAGGCGATAGCCGCTCTTCTTGCTGGCGTCTTCAACGCGGTTGATGCCGACGTCGATGATGCTGACGCCGTCTTTGACCATGTCTGCGGTTACAAAATTGGCGCGACCAATCGCTGCGATTAGCACATCGGCTTGGCGGGTTATGCTTGGTAGGTCGGCGGTGCGAGAGTGGCAGACGGTGACGGTGGCATTGCCCGGGCAAGCTTTCTGCATCAAGAGTAGCGCGGCTGGTTTGCCGACGATTTGACTGCGGCCGAGCACGACGACGTGCTTGCCTTCGGTTTCGATGCCGCTGCGCTTAATCAGTTGGACAATGCCGGCAGGTGTGCAGGCAACGAAGCCGCTGCTGTCTTCTTGGCAGAGTTTACCTATATTAACGGTGTTGAAGCCGTCGACGTCTTTACCCGGTAGGACACGGTTAAAAGTGGCGGTTTCATTGATGTGCTTCGGCAGCGGTGCTTGAATGAGGATGCCATTGACGTCGGGATCTGCGTTGAGTGCGTCAATCTGAGCGAAGAGCTCTTCTGATGTAATGCTTTCAGGGAGCAGTGTTAGGCGGCTTTCGATGCCGATTTTTTCGGCAGTTTTTTCCTTTTTACGCACATAAGAAACCGAGGCCGGGTCTTCGCCGACGCGGATGAAGGCGACCACTGGCTTTTTGCCTGAAAGTGCGCCAACTTCGACGGTGAGTTCTTCAATGATGGATGCTGCGATTGCGTTGCCGTCGATGAGTTGCATGATTGATGTGTTGGTCAGATTTTTTGTGAAACTTTAAAGGTGTGTGGGAATTTATTCCGCGAGGCGAATGGTGCGAGCCTGAATTATTAAGTCTTGGCTGCCGGCTACGACTGGCCTGACTTCGCCGATGATTTGCACTTTCTGATTTAGCAAGGGGCGGAGGTCGTTGATAAATAGATGCGTCATATCGACGTAGGCAGTTTGTTGGCCAGTCGGGGATTTGAGGCGAATCGGGAAGCGTGGCCCAGTGTGACTCATTTCGCGAACCAGAGTACCAGCCAAATTACGTAGTGGTGAGTCTGCTTGGACTTCGGGGCGCTGTGGGAGTTCGGATTCTTGCTGATCGTCGGCGCCAGTCATGATGCTGCTCGGCTGCACTCGTTCGGTTGGCTGTGCTCTCTTGGGTAGGATGGGGGTCGGCGTTCCGGGCGGGGCGGCGTGCCATTTGATGTTTTCTGGTCTAAGTGCGTTGGGTGCAACGTTGGCGACCTTTGAGTTTGGGTCTATCTTGAGGCGCTGCGGGAGGGCGTGCCCCGGCACTTGATCGGCGGTGTAGTTTGGGATGGCGAGTGAGTTGAAATAAACGGGCACGGCCTTGCGAAAACGAATGGTCGACCAGGTGTCGTTGCGGGCGATAATCTCGAATATATCGTCCCGTTGAATTGTAGTTAGCACTTGAGAATGCTGGTTGGGTTCTAGGCGCACCAGGCTATTAGGGGCGGCGTCGAAGTTCTTGGAGAGCCGGTGGCTGAGAATGTAGCCGTCGAGTGTGGCGGTGTATTCGAGCCATTTCCAGCCCTGCTGTGCTTTGTCCGCTTCCAGCACGGGCCGCGCTGACTGCATGAGCGGTGAGCGGGCATCGATTTTGGCAATGATTGCGGCCTCGAAGGATGGCGTCAGTCGGAGAATGACATCGTTTCCGTATAGATGAGCTGCGCTGATCAGTGCTGTAATTGCGAGGGGAACTGTGCGCCAAATCTGCATCATGGAATAATGATAGGGGAATCCTCTGCGGTTTATTTAGTAAAGAGGCGCTCGATATCCTTTTTGCCGAGTATTTTGATGCCGCCCTTGGGGATGTTCTTTAGAATGATGCCGCCGATTTGCACGCGGACGAGTTTTTTGACGAAATAGCGGTGTGCTTCGAATAGGCGGCGGATCTCGCGCTTTTTACCATGGTGAAGGTGCACTTCGAGGCGACGTGCAGAACCTTCGCCTATATCGGGGGCGGGGATGACTTTCTCCGCCTTGAGGAAGTCGCCTTCGAATTCAACGCCAGCCAATAAATTTGGAATGTCTATTTTTTTGAAATCTTTGTTGAGCACGACCCGGTAGCGCTTGGTGATTTCGGTGCTCGGGTGAGCGATCTTGTTGGCGAGTTCGCCGTCGTTGGTAATAATGAGTAGGCCTTCGCTGTCTTTATCGAGTCTGCCGGCACAGAAGAGGCGCAGGCGCTGCAGGTCGGGTTGGAGGAGTTGAAAGACAGTTTTTTCGGCAAAAGGGTCTGAGTTGGTGCAGACGTAGCCTTTTGGCTTGTTCATTATCAGAGTGATGGAGCGCTCCTGTTTGTGCAGGATCGGCTTATTGTTTACGAAGATCGCTGCGTCTGGGAGTGCTTTGTCGCCGAGTTCGGCTCGTTTGCCGTTTACACGTACATTACCATCCTCGATATGGCGCTCTGCTTCACGACGTGAGCAGATACCTGCGTTGGCTATAATTTTCTGGATGCGCTGTTCTTCGGGCTTTGACATACCTGCACTTGAGTCTACTTCTGGGTCTGCTGTCAATATTGCTCGATAAAAGTAACATTCGTGCTTGCCCCGAGTCGAAATAATGGGGAAGACTTTATCAATTATACAAAGCGAACTTACTTTTTTGAATGACTGAAACGACTGATAAGAAAATTGCCCTCGTCACTGGAGCGGGCCGTGGAATTGGCAAGAGCATAGCTGAGCTACTTGCAACAAAAGGGCATCATGTGATTTGCGTGAGCCGTTCTGCCGAATCTTGTGGCGCGGTTGCAGATGCAATTAATGCGGCTGGCGGTTCTGCTCAATCGCTTGCAGTCGATGTTGCGGATAATGCGGCGGTTCTGGCTGCCTCAGAGCAGCTCTTGGCACAGCATGGCAATATCGACATTCTGGTGAATAACGCTGGAATCACCAAAGACGGACTTCTGTTCCGCATGAGCGATGATGCCTGGAGTGATGTGATTGATACCAATCTTACCAGCTGCTTTAGCTGGATTAAGCACCTTGCGCGTCCGATGACCCGCAAACGTTGGGGGCGTATTATTAATATTTCGTCAGTAGTCGGATTGACTGGAAACGCAGGACAGGCCAATTATGCGGCTGCTAAGGCTGGTATGCTCGGCCTCACCAAGAGCCTCGCCAAAGAATTTGCGGCTCGTAATGTCACGGTCAATGCTGTGGCTCCTGGATTCATTGCAACTGATATGACTGCAGAGCTCAATGAAGATCAGCAAAAAGCAATCGTTGGAGCGATCCCCATGAAGCGTATGGGCTGCGCCGCAGATATCGCACACGCAACAGCATTTCTCGCTTCAGAAGAAGCAGGTTATATCACCGGTCAAGTTTTTACAGTTGACGGTGGTATGGTCATGTGATGCTGAAAAGACGTTAATCTAAACCCAGTATATTATGTCAGAACAAACAATCGAACAACGCGTAACAACAATCATCGTAGACCAGCTCAACGTAAATGAAGAGCAGGTAACAACAGCAGCGTCTTTCCTTGACGATCTCGGTGCTGATTCTCTCGACACAGTCGAGCTGATCATGGCATTTGAAGAAGAGTTCAAGGACGAGATCGACGGCGAAATCCCGGAAGCTGATGCTGAAAAGCTACAGACTGTCGGCGATGTCGTTAAATACATCACCGAAAAGGCTGGATAAACCCTTTCTCTACATTTCATAACTTAAGCCGCTTAATCGCGGCTTACTTTTTATAACAGACTATGGACGAATCGTTTAAACGACAGCGAGTAGTGATCACCGGTATCGGTACTGTCACAAGTTACGGCAATGGAGTCGATTCCTTCTGGGATAGTCTCCTTGCTGGTAAAAGTGGTATCGATCGGGTTCAATCATTCGATACAACAGAATATGCATGTAAGGTCGGAGCGGAAGCTCGGGACTTTAACCCAGGTGATTTCATGGACCCGAAAGAGGCTCGTCGAAATGACCGCTTTACTCAGTTCGCAGTCGCTTCGTCTAGGCTTGCATTGGCTGATGCTGGCATAGATCCGACGAAGCTGGATGCGGACCGTTTCGGCGTGCTCGTTGGCTCTGGTATTGGTGGGATGCTAACGACCCAGATCCAAAGCCGCCGTCTCTTTGAGATGGGGCCGCGCAAGGTGTCTCCGTTCATGATTCCTTCTTTAATCGCAAATATCGCCAGTGGTGTGGTTGCGATTGAAGTGGGCGCTCGTGGTCCCAATTACGGCATCGTCAGTGCTTGTGCCTCTGGCACGCATAGTATCGGCGAGTCATTCCGTATGTTGCGCGACAATGATGTCGACGTGATGATCGCTGGAGGCAGTGAAGCTGCCGTTACGGAGCTTGGTTACGCTGGGTTCTGTTCGATGAAAGCGATGAGTACAAACTTCAATGATGAGCCTACACGTGCTAGCCGTCCTTTTGATAAAGGTCGTGATGGTTTTGTGATGGGTGAAGGCGCCGGAGTCTTGATTATGGAGACTTTGGAGCATGCGCAGGCACGCGGTGCGACAATCTACTGTGAAATTGCTGGTTATGGTGCGACTTGTGATGCGTATCACATCACATCTCCGGATCCAGAAGGTAAGGCACTTTCGGTTGCTATCTCCAAGGTGATCAAGCAAGCGGGCCTTCAACCGGAAGATGTTGATTATATCAATGCGCACGGCACTTCGACTCCATATAACGATAAGTTCGAGACTGGCGCGATTAAGAAAGCGCTGGGTGATCATGCATACAAGATTCCTGTTAGTTCCACCAAAGGCATGACGGGGCACTTGCTCGGCGCTGCGGGTGGTATTGAATCTGCGGTTTGTGCACTGGCGATTCGTGATGGTAAGATTCCACCGACGATCAATTACGAAGAACCTGATCCCGATTGTGATCTCGATTGCGTGCCAAACACGATGCGTGAAGCAGAAGTGAATGTCGCGATTTGTAATAACCTTGGATTTGGCGGACATAATGCGACGCTTCTATTCAAGAAGTTCGTCTAGGACCGGCGATATTATTTAGCGAGAAGCCCGCGAGTTGTCGCGGGCTTCTTTCGTTTTAGCCTTGTCTGTGGGGCTTTTTCATTCTTCAGGGTGGAATTTATCTGGCACGCCTGCTGCGGCGAATTTCAAGCGCCGGCATCGATCTGCTCCGCAGAAAGGTATTACACTGATTAACTGGATTGTGTACTCTCACGTCTTGACGTCTTGCTGCTTTATGTCGCATGGTGATTGGCAATTCGACTCATGCAGCAACATAAAGCACTTATTCTTCGCAGTAACCGTTTCCTTGGATCTTCCCTGGTGAATAAGGGCTTGCTGTCCAGTGCCGATTTGGATGCTGCAAATGAGAAGTTTATGGAGGCGATTCGATCGCCTGATTTGTTGAAGAATGCTTCGATATTAACGTCGCTGCTATACGATTTGAAAGTGTTAGACGAAGCTCGGTTGCTCGATCACATCGTCGAGGAATATGGCATCGGCCTGATTGACTTAAATCAGGTACAGCTGCGTTCGCTACCTTCAACCGAGCTAGACCTGTCGCTCTGTTGGGCCTCTTCGACTATACCTTTCGATAAGGTCGAGGAAACTTACATGGTTGCGACTTGCTATTATTTGAGTGCGCCCGTGGTGAAGCATTGGGAAGAACTGTTGAATGGTAAAGTCCTTTGGTATGCCACTTCAATGGCTTCGATGAGTCGCGGTCTTGAGCGCTTAGAGGATGTATTAGCTGCTGAGAAAGCTGCAGCCGAAGCCGCCGATGAGGAATAGGGTGTTAGAGATAAACAAGAGATATGGCTTATAGCGTTTTAATTTTAGATGATGATGTGGACTTCAATAGCTTATTGACGGATATTTTTGAGCAGGCGGACTACATTGTCACGTCGCTCACAGATCCACTCGAAGCGGTCGAAGTTTTTAGAAATACTTATTATGATCTGGTGGTGACCGATCATAGAATGCCGGAGATGACTGGTGCTGAATTCATGAAAGTGATTAAGCAAATAAAGCCGGAGGTGCCCGTGATCATGGTTTCTGGTTTTATGGAAAATGATACGATCCGCACCCTGATCAGTGGCGGCGTGGGCGGAGTTTTCCTTAAACCACTCAATATCTTTTCGCTGCTTGATCGCACTGCTGAACTCATTGATGAGTCGAAGCGGTTAAAGCAGAACACTCAGTCGTACGCCGTTGCTTTGACTGGAGGGGCTACGGGGGGAGTCGAGGGCGAGGGGCGTGGTTTTTCTTTTACCTCATTTCCGTGCAAGTCGCAGGCATCCGTCGATTTTGCGGAACGTCTTTATAGCCTACGTAATTTCAAATCGACATTATCTTTGATTGGTGAGTCAGGCACGCAATTCCGTCTGATCTGTGAAGACATCCGAAACTTCTACGAGAGTGAGAAAGAGCACTTTATTTATTTAAGCCCAGGGTCGTTTGATACAGAGCAAGTGCTGTCGATGTTTGAGGAGGCTAAGATCTCCGGAGCAGAGCGAGTTACCTGTGTGCTGTTGGATGTTGAGTCTATGACCGATGCGCAAAAGCGTCTCGCCACTTCTTTGTCAAAATGTGCGGGGGTATTTGAGGTGATCGAGATGCCGTCGAGGACGATATTTTGTGCCAATGGCGATTTAGATGTGCTATTTGATGAAGGGCGTATTGATGAGGATTTGTATATCCTTATGGGCACGGCGGAAGTTTGTGTGCCGGCCTTGCGCGATTGTGCCTTAGATATTGCGATCTTGGCGCAGCAGATGGTCGTCGATATTATTCGAGAGAAGGGCTTGGCCTCGGTGTCACGATTTGAAGCCTCTGCTAGGGATTTTCTTAGTAAACAATCATGGGATAATAATTACGAGCAACTTCGTGTGGCAGTGCGGCAAGTGATGGAGTCCAATCCCGGGGAGGTATTGACGCTTGCGGCAGTCACCGCTGCGTTGCAGTCCACTGCGCTAGCTTCACCGCGAGCTCGTTTTGAGGCGCGATTATCAGGTACACGTGTTGATTATGTGCGAGCCACTTCGATTCTTTTGGGGGGCGATAAAGCAAAAGTCGCCGCCTTCTTTGGCACTGATACGACAGTGATCGAGGCAACATTAAAGTAAATTCAGGCGCCCAACAGACCTTTAAAAGAGTAGATATTATGGCTGGACGAATATTAGTTTTAGACGACGAAGAGAACTATGCTGAAATGCTTCAGGATCTCCTGCGTCAGCATAACTACCGAGTCGATATGGCAACACGCCCTGAACGGGCTATTGATCAGTTGGAGGAGATTCCTTATGATCTGGTTATCTCGGATTATAAGATGCCTGTGATGGATGGTGCGGAGTTTCTTAGAAAAGCCCGAGAGCTTTACCCGAATCTGCCCTTTATTTTAGTCTCTGGGTTGATGAATACGCCCGAGTTGGTCAAAGTGGCTAATATGAGTGTCACTTTGGTGATGGAGAAGCCTTTGGATACGGCAGCATTCTTAGCGCACGTGGCGAAGTTTGCAGAGCAGATGACTAGCGAGGAGAAAGAGGCATTTGATCGTGAGCTTACCGATGATGACGTTTCAGCGGTTCACAAGGATCAGCATTACCCTGAAGCACCACGTTTCTTTAGTGCAGGCTGTGCAATATCAACACACTTTATGCAAAAAGCGTGGAACATCAGTCAGAATGGCACGGGTCTATTTATTCTTGAGCCTGTTGGTGGCGATGCAACCCTCGCGGTAAAGGATATTTCGGCCTGGCGTGGCAACCAGGATAAGCCGATTCAGGAACTTGGCTTTGAAGCGTTCACCACTGCAGATGCCAGTAAGGTCAAAGAGCTGCTTTCGGATGAGGAGCACAGTCATGTCCTTTCGATTCGCTTGACGTCGCTAGATCAAGTGCCTGAAGCGCAAACTCATTTGGCGAAAGTCTTGCAGGCTGTAGATTCTGCCAAGAATGCCCTTTTTGTTTATGTGCTGCAAGGCTCAGCGTCGGACACGCAGTTTTTACAGAAAACAGGTTCGGTTGGTTGCATCTTACCGCCGCTTTGTAAGCGTCCGATCGACCTCGCGCAATACGCGCATCGTTATGCTCGTTTACTGGCTGATCGTTCCTCAAAGCCACGAGCAGCAGAATTCACTCAAGAGGCGGCATATGCGGTCTTAGCGTTCGAATGGCCGAAGAATTACCAACAGATACAGGAAGTCATATCGGCTGTGGTAGAGGCGAGTGAAGACGCACCTATCTCGCTTGAAACGTTGAGAGGCGTGCTCGGCGAAGGCGTGGTTGCAGCTCCAGAAAGCCGCTTGGCTGAATTTGTTAAAAAAGCTCAAATCGATCAACTCAAGGATGAGTTGTTGGCTTCGGGGGATTCTGTGGTGGTTTTGGCGCGTCGACTTGGGCTCGGGTCAAACGTAGAAACTGAAGACGATTTGAAACGACTGCCCTTACTCAATCCGAAGCTGTCGAATCTTTAAGACGTCGTTTCTGTAAAAAACTGAATTCTCACTGACTGACCCCAACCCTGTTCACTTATGGCACTCGCCCGTATTCAAGCTTCGATCGTTAAAAATTTGCTCAAGATGGGGCATCTGTCGGATGCGCAATGCCAAACGATCATCGATACGGAAGAGGATCTTTCAGGTTTGGCTTTGGAGTCTCTGTTATTTGAAGAGTATAAAATCTCCCCCTTTCAGGTCTTAGTTGCAAAGGCGCAAGCATTCGACATGCCGCCGATCAACGTAAAGCATTGTCTGGTCAATGAGTCGACATTTTCGAAATTAGAGCAGGATTTTTGCCGTGAAAATAGCGTTCTGCCGCTCGGGTTTGCTGGTGCTTTTATCATCGTCGCCGTGAGTAATCCGTTTGATCTAGAGACGATTAACAAGGTCAAAGAAATGGCTGGAATGCCGGTTTCAGTGCTTCTTGGCCTCGAAGGTGCGATTAATGATGCATTGCGCGGCGATGAAGAGCGACAGGCCGTGGGTTTTGGCGATGTGGTCGAAGCGCTAGGTATGGATTTTTCGAGCGAGGAGGATTCGGAAGATGACTTCTCAGACGAAGAGTCTGCGCCGATTATTAAGTTGGGCAATCGTATCATTGAAGAGGCTTATTTTGCAGGCGCCAGTGATATTCATATTGAACCTTTTGAGACGGAGACACGTGTGCGCATTCGTATCGATGGTATTTTAAAGCATCAACTTTCGATGCCGCCTGCGGCGTCGGGTCCGCTGCTAGCTCGTTTAAAGGTGATGGCTGAGCTCGATATTGCTGAAAAGCGATTGCCGCAGGATGGGCGTATTCAGTTTAAGCAATTTAACAAAAAGGGCATCGACGTGGATTTACGTGTAGCGACAGCACCACTGAATTATGGTGAAGGTGTGGTCATGCGTATATTGGATAAGCAGAAGAGCACCTTGCCGCTGCCTGCGTTGGGATTTTCGGAGGAGAACCTCAGCCGTTATAGAGAATTGATCACGCGGCCCTATGGTATGGTCTTGCACTGTGGGCCGACTGGTTCTGGTAAGTCGATGACGCTCTATTCTGCGCTGAATGAGATTAATAAAATCGATGTCTGTATTCGCACCGCGGAGGACCCGATCGAGTATACCTTGCCAGGTCTATTGCAGATGCAGATGCAGCGTAAGATCGGTCTGACTTTCGCTACTGCGCTACGCGCATTCCTTCGTCAAGATCCGGATGTGATTCTGGTCGGTGAGATTCGTGATAAGGAAACGGCTGGCATCGCTGTTGAAGCCGCACTCACAGGTCATATGCTTTTCAGTACCTTGCATACGAATGATGCACCGACGACTATTTCTCGACTGACTGAGATGGGCGTGGAGCCATTTATGATTTCAGCTTCTTTGGTGTGTGTGTGTGCCCAACGGCTGATGCGTCGTGTCTGTAAATCGTGTAAGCAAGTCCATCTACAGACTGGTAACGAAGCTGCGATTATGCAGCGTGCTTTAGGTTGGGCTGGAAAAGTTCCACGTGCGAGCGAAGATGGCTGCCCGAGTTGCGGCGGCAACGGCTATAAAGGTCGTGTCGGTATTCACGAATTGATGGCGACCAGTGAAGAGCTTGTTCAAGCGATTAATTCCGAAGCAGAGGCGTCCGTGCTCAAACGTATTGCGATGCGTAATGGAATGAAGACTTTGCACCAAGACTGTATGCTGAAGGTGAAGGAGGGCTTGACGACAATGCAAGAGGCCTTGGGCGCGGTGCCGCCTGATATGGAGCAATACGAAGTTTCCCAAGGCAGCTAGTATTGTGCGACTTGTTAGTCTAGCGCTGCTAGGATCGATTGAGCGATCCGCGCGCTGCTACCCTTATTATTTACGTGCCAGTCTCTGCCCGCTTGTGACATTGCAGCTCGTGCCTTCGAGTCTTTGACTAGATCGAGGACGAGTGCTTTGAGGTGGTTTTCGTCCGTTGCGTAGAGCGCTGCACCACTATGTATTAAGGATTTTGCCACTGCCTTAAAATTCGTCATGTTTGGCCCCATTAAAATAGGGATGCCGATCCCAGCGGCTTCGATCGGTGTTTGCCCGCCTATATTTGGCGCAAGACTTTTGCCGATGAAGGCCAAGTCCGCCACTTGCGTGAGGTGAGCGAGCTCACCAGTAGTATCGGCCAACTGAATACTGACGCT
>DJBY01000078.1:20895-22159 GCA_002430605.1 Opitutia bacterium UBA5964
CAATCGACGCCTGTCGCAATGACACTCGCTTGAATGCGCAGGAGAGCCGCTTCTTCGCCCAGCCATGTCGAAGATCCGAGTAAGATGAACGGTGGCTCTTGCTCGGCCTTGTGAACAAACCCAAGCTCTTCGCAGAGCGCCGCATGAACAACCTTGTCGAGTTGAGTCCCGATCGAGACGTCAAATTTTATACTGCCAGTGGATGCGGTGGTCTCTGCATTGGCGCCTAGCTCAATGAGGCGAGCTTGATCTAGATCGCTGGCTGCGAAGATGTAGTCCAGCTTTTGTAGCAGGCGTTTTGCCAGTTTAGGCACTTTTTGATAACGCTTAAAACTCCTATCTGAGATACGTGCATTGATTAGGAATGTGGGGATGCCGTTGTTACGCGCTCGATGCAAGTGCTCAGGCCAGAGTTCACTCTCGGTCATAATAATTGCGTCCGGCTGAATCCGGTGCCACGCCAGCCGTGAAAATAGCCAGAAATCGAGAGGGAATACGCCAATGCTATAGACATGTTCTTTGTAGTGTTTGCAGGCCTCGGCGTATCCGGTGCTGGTCGTCGTGGTCAGCACGATCTCGACATTATTGTCTGCCTGTAAGGCTTGGATCAATGGGCCAATTGCCAGTATCTCGCCGACGCTCACTGCTTGCAGCCAGATACGTTTCTTGTTCGGAGCGGGGGGGCTGAGCCGCCGAAATCGCCCTAGCCGATGCTGGAAGTCTTTTGCGTATCCTCCGCGCCGCCACATGCGCCAACCGTAGTAGGGGAGCACCACCAATAAGGCGGGAAGATACAGTAATCGATAGAGCCAAATCATTTTAGAGGATATCAATCGTCATTCAGCCAGTTTGAAAGTTTAAAAGCGATAAAACTGAGCGGATGCGCATGCGTGCTAAATAAAATAGGCCAGAAGCAAAATGCTTCTGGCCTATCGGAAAAAGTGTCTGCGGGATTCTTAGAAAGAATGCGACAGAGCGAAAGCGTGCATCTCTAGGCCCGGGTTCTCAGCTTCCAGGCCTGCATTGGATGTGTGTTGATAGCGATATTCGACCGCCCAGCCTTCGCACATTTGCCAATTCAAGCCGATGCTGCTGGTAAATTGGATATTTCCACCAAGATCAAAATCACCGAAGCTATCCGTTGAGTAGAGTGATGGGCCAGATTGGAGAACCAAGGCGACTGGTAGTTCCTCATGGGCCAATTCGAGATTCAAGCCAAAGTGTAGGTAGCCCGCAACGTCGCCTTCGCCTGCGAGGGCACCAA
>DJBY01000078.1:22472-22898 GCA_002430605.1 Opitutia bacterium UBA5964
CAGCCGATAGACTGGAGCTAATCAGTGTCAGTGCGATGCAAGCAAGTGTGTGATTCATATGGCAATTCTATCAGTGTCGTTACTCAATTAGTCTCAAAAAATAGAATCGGTCTATGGGTGAGTCAATGTCTGATTTAAGCAAATAATTGTCTAAAAGTTCGATTTCTATTGACCTCAGGGCTGTGGTTAATTTGTTCAACGCCTTCCCAAGGAGAGGTGACAGAGTGGCCGATTGTGCATCCCTGGAAAGGATGTGTGGGGGTAACTCCACCGAGGGTTCGAATCCCTCCCTCTCCGCCATTGGGCGCAGCCCAATCAGGTAAGAGGGATGAGATGCGAACCCGAGCAGAGGGTTTGTGCAGCGCAGCGGAACGGACAGCCGCAGGCTGGGGGCGGAAGCCCTGAGCAAAGCGAACCAATCCCTCC
>DJBY01000031.1:0-1118 GCA_002430605.1 Opitutia bacterium UBA5964
CTTGTCCTTCAATCATGAATTAGTAAGAAGCAGATCATGTTAATCATAAGAATGCCGTTGCTTGTGCAAAATTCCATCACCGCAGTGCAACAGCAAGTGTAAACGATTCAAACACAGCGCTAAATTTAGTTGCTTTGCTGTTGCAGCTCAGCGATCCATCCAACACAAATAGCCAATATCCCGTAACGCACCCATATTCACGGACCAGTGACCCACATTTTATTCATCAAGAATAGTGAATCTATCTCGGAAAATTTACGAGGGGTTATCACAGCGCCGCATATACGAAACGTCGATAGGCGCGCGCCGGCCGAGGCCGCCTCTTCTCTAGAACGAGGGGTCTTCAACCTGGCCATCATTTATGCCGATAGTGGCGACTCAACTCTAGCGAAGCACCTACGATCACTACGATCACTGAATCAAACACTGCCGACGATCGTCATCGCGCCGGAATACAACCTCGAGACTGAACAACTCGCCTTCGATGAAGGAGCCGATCTCTATTTCGCCGAACCTGTGCCAAAGCAGACACTTGAGCGCTTGATCCAACAATACGTGGGACCCATCGAGCCGACAGCGCCGCCGCCACTCCAAACGCATCGACACGTAGAAGACTTGGTCGAAACGCCCTCGCAAGCCTCCGCGCTTCACGTCTTACGCGACTTCTCCCAGATTCTAAGTTTCAGCTTAGACTATAAAGCGTTCACGCATCACTTCATTCTAAAGTTACGCGACCACATCAGCTTCAGCCGGATCGGTATCTTCCTCGAGCACGACGTCCAAAAATCCTTCCCCAGTAGGAGCCGTCCGACCACACTTGCCTGCATCGCATCGCTCGGACTGCCCGCAGATCTAGTCGATTGCTACCAACTCAGCCGCGACACTGGCATCGGGCGGGCACTCACGGCACAGCCTCGCATACTTCAGCAGCACAGCGGCCAGTCCCGCTCTCCATTTGGCGAAATCGACCCCACCACTCGTAAAGAATTCGAAATTTTAGGCTGTCACCTCGCCATCCCGATCAGCGACCGCGAACGCCTCATTGGAGTCGCCGTACTGAATGGCCCTGTCACAGGGCGCAATTACAGCGAAGATGAGCTACAGTTGCTCTATTTACT
>DJBY01000031.1:1310-3770 GCA_002430605.1 Opitutia bacterium UBA5964
GCACATGGCCAGCTGACTGAAAATGTGCTCGGCTCGATCTCCAGCGGGGCACTGGTATTGAGCGAGCACTTAGAGGTGCTGTATACCAACAATTCCGCCAAACGCTTCCTCGGCAAGGGCACCGAAGATAGCGAATCCGTCGAATGGGGCGACTTGCCGAGCGAATTGGCTGGCCCAATACACCGCGCCGTTGAACTCGGCGAACTCCCAGAGCCGTTCTCCATTCTCGGCTCCAACAACATTGGGCAGCACAAGATCTCGCTCATCCCCTTTGCCTCTAATGACAAGCTGCCGACGCTCCCTCGCCCAGTGATGGTGGTGATCGAAGATTACACACATATTGAGGCCAGCAAGCAAACCGCACTCGATGACTCGAAGTCGAAACTGATTACCCTGATCGCCAAGCGATTTGCTCACGAAATCCGCAACTCGCTGGTGCCACTGACCACCCACATGCAACTGATCGACAAGAAGATTGATCAACCCAAATTTCAGACCTCTCTAAAGACCGCTCTCACTCGAGAGACGGGGCGCATCAAACGCCTCAGCGAGCAAATGCTCTACCTAGCCGAACACTCGAAGCCCTCCAGCCACGATGAGGTCGATTTGGAAAGGGCCATCCTTGATGGCTTCGGCAGGGCCAAAGAGCAAAGTGGTGCAAGCGATATTCAACTGAATCTCGATAACACACTCAAAGCCGCCACGATTCATGGCAATCCTGAAGGTATTGCCTACGTCTTTGAAGAGCTGTTCCTTAACTCGATCCAATCGAATCAAAATGGCGCAGGCGCGGTCGCGATTAGCCTACGCCGCAATGACGAAGACATCCTGACGATATGCATCCGCGACGACGGTCCAGGCTTCGCCTCCGACACCATCCAGAATGCGACAGAACCATTTTACAGCACACGGACGACTGGCGTTGGCCTCGGACTCTCCGTTGCAAAAAAAATCATTGAAGAGCACCACGGCTTCATGCAACTCAATACCCGTTCCGCACAGGCTGACTGGGATATCAAAATCGAGCTCCCCGCCACTTTAACACACCCTAATCATACATAAATGAATCGAACCACAAAAACTACTATTCTGGTCGGCCTTAGCCTTGCCAGCGCCCTCACTACTCATGCTGCCGCGACACGCGTGGCCTTTGTCGATGCCTTCGCCACCGCCCGTGGCAACGCCTTTACCGCCACCGCAGACAACGCCTCGGCAGTCTTCTATAACGGCGCAGGACTCACTCAACTCGAAGGCACGCAGATCCAAGGCAATGTCTTTGCGGTTTCGCTCGACTACAGCGCAGACACCACACTCGGCAAAGACAAGATGGATGACGACTTCCAAGCCGTCCCCAGCGCGTTTATTAGTCACAATCTCAAAGATAGCCCGCTCGCCTTCGGCTTCGGCGTGTACTCACCCTTCGCACTCGGCGCGGATTGGGGCAACGATGCAAACTTCACAACCCCAGACAATCCAGCCGACCCATTCGACCCAGGATACCGTGTGCCCTACGAAGCAGACTTGGTCTACACAAAATACCATGCCGTCGTCGCCTGGCAAGTCACTGAGACATTGTCACTCTCGGCTGGCGTCAGTTACGACGACACCGACATCGAGATTAAAACCAACGCGCTTGAATTTGACGGCGACGACAACACCCTCGGCTTCTCGCTCTCTGCGCTATGGCAACCCTCTGTGAAACACTCGTTTGGCCTTAACTACCAAGCTAAAACCGAAGTCACTTATGATGGCACCGCATCTGGCCCCGCGATTGCACTAGGCACAGCCGGCGCGACCACACGAGTCGACAGTGAGGCAGATCTCGTCTATCCAGAGTCTATTGTATTCGGCTACTCTTACCGTCCGAATGAAAAATGGAATATCGAATTCAATGTTGATTGGACCAACTGGGATCGCGTCGATGATCTTACCATCGAGGGACTACCAGCTCCGCTCGCAGGTATATCATCTTATGAGCTCAACTGGGAGTCCGCCTTCATTTGGGAGCTCGGAGTCACCCGCTACTTCGACAATGGCTGGAACGTCAGCGCTGGCTACACCTACGTGGAAAGTGCCGTACCCGATCAAGGTCTGCTGCCGATCGTGCCTGACTCTGACCGCCACTTCTTTGCACTCGGCGTGGGTCGCGACTACGGCAACTTCTACTGGCAAGCCACCTACCAATATACCTACGCGGACGAGCGTGAAGTCAGTGGCAACGATTTTCCTACTGTTAATGGCGACTACGATCTCGACAGCCAAGCAGTGGCCTTCTCAGTCGGCTACCGCTTCTAGCGGCACACGACTTTCACTTTGGGGCGGACAGCAATGTCCGCCCTTTTTATTGGTTCATCACCGATTAGTCGGACAGTCTCGATTGAAACGACAGACCGTTGCATCTGAGAGACAAAGGGTCCCTGCTGGGTGAGCCATTGAACGCGATAGGAGTGTGGGCGACTC
>DJBY01000129.1 GCA_002430605.1 Opitutia bacterium UBA5964
CATATTGCTAGGAATTTGCTTTTGGGGCGAGGCCGTTTGCGCGGCCTTATTTGGCGGGGATGTCGCCGTGTTTCAGGCCGGCGGCGTCGTAGAATTTGATCACGCTTTCCAGTCGCTGGGCGAAACTGGCGTAGTCCTTGGCGGCGAGGGGTGTCCAAGCGACTTCGGCGAGCGCGGCCATCCGAGGATGAGCGTGGTATTCCACCTTTTTGAAATCCTTGAAATACTCGGACCATAGTTGGGCTTGGACGCCGAGGATGTGTTTCGCCTCGGCGGGCGTGAGCGCCTTGGGCACGGGATCGTAGGAATAGACTTTCTCGATCGGCAGGAAACCGCCGATGGCTTCGTATTCATTGCCTTTGGCCAATTCCTGGTTTTTCCGGGCTTGGTAGTGGTCGAAGTAGGTGTGGGAATTGGGGGCCATCACGACATCGTGGCCTTCCTTGGCGGAGGCGATGCCGCCGGCTTCGCCACGCCAAGACATGATGGTGGCTTGCGGGGACAGGCCGCCTTCGCGGATTTCGTCCCAGCCGATGAGCTTGCGGCCCTTGGCTTCGAGGATTTTCTCGACGCGTTTGACGAAATAGCTCTGCACATCGTGGCCGGTTTTGAAGCCTTCCTTTTTCATCAGCGCCTTGACGCGGGGGGATTTCTCCCACTGTTTTTTCGGGGCTTCGTCGCCGCCCATGTGGATGTATTGGGACGGGAACAGCTCGCAAACCTCGGTGAAGACGTCGGTGATAAAACTGAAGACCTCCTCGGTGGGGGCGAAGGTGTAGGGATGGATGCCCCAACGGGTTTCCACCTTGGGCGCGTAGTTGGGGATGTCGTTGTTGCCGAGTTCCGGGTAGGCGGCGATGGCGGCGGCGGCGTGGCCGGGCATTTCGATTTCCGGGACGATGGTTATGTGGCGGGCGGCGGCGTAGGCGACGATGTCCTTGATTTGCTCCTGGGTGTAGAATCCACCGTAGCGGACGCCGTCGTCGGATTTGCGGTTACCGTAGGGCGGGGTGGAGGCGCGGACCGAGCCGATTTCGGTCAATTTCGGGTATTTCTTGATTTCGATCCGCCAGCCCTGGTCCTCGGTGAGGTGCCAGTGGAAAATGTTGAGTTTGTGGAAAGCCAAGCTGTCGATGAAGCGTTTGATGTCTTCCACCGCGAAGAAATGACGGCCACAATCGAGGTGCATGCCGCGCCAGCCGAAGCGGGGGTAGTCGGTGATGGTGGTGGCGGGCAACTGGGCGGTGTCGTTCTCGAGTTTTCCGGCGGGCAGGAGTTGGAGCACGCTGCGGGTGCCGTAGTAGGCCCCGGCGGCGTCCTTGCCGATGATGCGGACGGTTTTGGCAGTGATTTCCAACCGGTAGCCGGAGGGTGGCAGGTCGGCGGCTGGGTCCAGCTCCAGCAGAATCTCGGACTCAAGAAAAATCCGGAGTTCCTTGGTGACGGTTGTGGTGGGCGTGCCGGTGAGTTTGGAGAGATCATCGGCGAAGAGCTTGGCCTCGGCGGCGAGCTTGCGGTCGTGGCGGATGGCGGTGGTCGCGGAGAACGCGAAAGCTCCTTCGCCGGGCTGTACGGCTACGGGCTGAGGAATGATCGGGAGTGGGGCGGCGGCGGTGGCAGCAAGAGTACCGAGCAGGGCGAGGGCGACTAGAGTTTTCATTGGAAACGGAAGTTGGACAAACAAGATCGGGTAGAGGAGTGGCGTTTTAGCCGGAGGCGGGCAAGCTTGCAATGCCCCAGCCGGACTTTTTTTTAGCGCCAACTGGCTTGCGGCGGGTGGGGAAATATTTGAGCTTTGCGGTGGGCGGTTTTTCGGCAATAAAAATTGCCCGTTCACGCCGAGATCTGGCGGGAACGAGAGAAATCACGGCGGATTTCCATTGTAGCGAGCGTAGGTTTCGAGGCTCCCTTGGTAACATCGTTTTGGTATGATCCGAGGACACAGGTAACAAATCTTCTAAGCATGGAAAAGATGACATGGGAGGAGTTGCAGACGGTGAGGAATCACTAGACTACCACTGCTACCATGTCATCTTCGAGTTACCGACAGTCGGCCAGAATAGCGAATTGCTCAACGAAAAGTTAGGATTGCCGCTGACGATCTTTCGATAATGCAATATTCAGTTAGAAAACTCTGCATTTAGAAGACGTCCTTGTAAAAGCCGCTTGAAAAGCAGCGCAAGGTGCACTGGCAGTAGTGCATGCCGCCGCATGCTTGAGTGCCTTTGCAATGCCGCGTCCTTTTAAGCCAGGGCACATTCCTTAACAACTAGGCGAATTCGGTCCCCTAAATGTAGATTTAACCAGTCATCATACATACACTGCTAGGAAATACAATTGGGCGCCACCTGTGCGCGGATGATCGTTGTCTTTCGAGGTTTGTATCGCTCACTATCGCCAAGGGATTCAAGCTTCGTGTAAGCGAGATTAGATCATACCTTTTCGGATGGCGGTGGCGATCGCTGCAGCGATGTTGGGCGACTTGAGCTTTTCGTAGATGTTGCGGGTGTAGAGGTCGACCGTGTGGTAGCTGAGATCCAGTGTATGCGCGACCTCTTTTTTGGTGAGCCCGTCGGCGAGTGCGTTAAGCACTTCAACCTCACGTTCGCTGAGCAGGTTTTCCTGCGTATCCGAGGTGCCTGCGAGAGTCGAGAGCACGATGCGTGAGAGGCGGGGGTCGATGACCGATGCGCCGTGGTACACGTCCAAAATCGCCTGATGGATCTCTTTAACACTGCCGCCCTTGATGATGTAGCCGGAGGCGCCGCGCTGGATGGCGGTCAGCACGTTCGGGTAGTCGTCGTTTTGGGTTAGCATGATGACTTCGGTGGCGGGCATCATCTGCTTGATTTCCGGTAGGGCATCCAGTCCGGATATGCCGGGCAGGTTGATATCCAGCAGGATCAGGTCGGGTGCGTCGGGGGCGGCATGTTGGAAGGCTTCAAAAGAGCCGTATCCGCTGGCATATTCGACTTCATCGAGGAGTGTCATCGCCTGTTTGAGCGAGTTCAGGTAATTCTGATTGTCTTCGATAATGAGGATGCGGATGGGGTCTTTCATTTTGTGTGTCTTCTTTTTTTAGGGATCGTAAGTTGGATAGTGGTGCCTCCTGTTTCGGGGGTGGTGAAAGAGATGTGCGAATTGAGTTTTTTTGCGCGTTTGACGAGGTGGACCGGCGGCGGAGAGTTCTCCGTTAATCCCCGTCCGTTGTCAGTGATTTCGAGGTGTAGCTGTGTGGCCTCGGCGTGGGTGCGGATCTCGACGCGGGTGGCGTGGGCGTGTTTGACGATGTTGTGCAGTGCTTCTTTGAAGAACAGCACCAACTCCCACTTTTCGGACGGGGTGAGGGCGTTGAATTGTTCAGGTGCGCCGAAGTCCGCGCTGGTCCTCAGGCCAGGCAGCATCTGGCGCTCGACGCGGCGGAGTTGGCCGATGAGGTTACTTTCGACGCCTTGCTTTTCGAGGAAGCGGGCGAGCAGTCGGATTTCGGTCGCGGTTTCTTGGGCGACGCGGGTGATGTCGTCGTTGAGTTGGCGCGCTTGAGGCGAGCTGTGTTGCGCGATGTGTGTGAGTATTTCCGAGGAGAGCGCAATGCTTGAGAGGTTAGCCCCGACCTCGTCGTGCAAGCTGGCGCCGATTTCTTCACGCAGTTTCCGGAGGTTGCGGCGGTGGCGGTTGCGGATGAGCAATGCAATCAACAAGGTTGCGAGGACGATTCCCAGAAGCGTAGCTTGCAGAATCTGCATCAGGCGTCGCTGTTTGTCGAGCCAGCCTTCTTGCTGGATCTGTAAATCGTCCCTTTTTTGTTCAAGCATCGCGCGGCGGTGCAGGGCAAGCAGCCATTCTTTCTGCGGCATAATGATGCCGCTCGAGGTCTGACCGTCTGTCAGATGTCGAAGCTTGGATTGCTCCTCAGCGGGCAGCAAGGGTTGGATGCCGGCCAATACGTTGGTTCCATTTTGCAGGAGTTCAATTTCCGAGAGCCCCAGTGCCTCTCTACCCGTGCGCGGGTCTTGTTGTCCTTCACTTATTTCGATCCAGACGTAGCGGCCGGAGACTTGGTTGAGGCGGCACAGTAGCGGGTCGGCTCCGATCTGAGGTCCCGTGGTGATATCCAGAACGGTCCCGGCCGTGTTTAGATCCGGCTGCTTGCTCATGCGCAGGGTGATTTTATGCGGGAAGCCGACACCCATGGCATAGACGTGGGATAGCTGGGGAGAACGGTCGACGGGATAAAAGCGGACTTCATTGGGGGTACAGATACGGCCCAGGTCAAACATCAGTCTGGATCCTCCCATTTGGTTGGCGATTGTTTCCTGATCCGGCGCCGAAACTTCTTTGGGATCGATCGGGGGAAAATAGCTGTATCCGTCGACGGCATAAGATGCTGCAAACATCCGTGGGAAATTCTCCTCGTCGGCGGATGCGGCACGGCTGTTGAGCGCCACATTCTGTATGCCGTCAAAGAGCAGTACTTCGTTGAGGGCGAAATTGTTCCCCATTTGGAGTTTTCTCCAGGTTGTTTGCGTCTGGAGACGGGTGGCGCGGATGCGTACTTTATTTGCCAACGTGTCCGGCGGAAGCGTAAAGACAACCGGGGCCACGCCCGGGTTGGGGTAGTCTTTCCCGGAGTAGTCAACGACAACGCGCCCACTCTGATAGCCCGATGCGGCCCAGTTCGCTCCTCGATATATGGCCGTCTCCTTACGGGTGTCATCATACCAGCCGGCAATATCGGGTTCACTCACCCCCGGGTTGAGAGACGGTGTTTCAAAATCACCGTTGGTCAGCGTAAAGGACGGGTCGAGTTTGATGTCATCCACAGGAACCTCTTTATACGAGGTCTCATTGGCGATTCGAAGAAAAAGGGTGGCTCCCGCAGGTACGGAACGCAGATCAAAACGGGCGCTGAGCCTGTGAGGAGTATGTTTGCCGGTGGTCGTGGACCAGGTGGCCCATGACGGATGGGTATGGGCTTGGTCGACCTGAGTCACCTCCGGTGCATCGAGCACATCACGCCCGTCCGCCGGTTCAAAGTCATTTGCATAATAGAGCGAAACAGATACCGGAGCCGAGCCCACTCCCCCGATGGTCTGCATCAACGTGAGCTCGTAGGTCAACTCATTCGGATGCACCGCAGGGTCATAGATGCCGACGGGTTGATACAACCAACCGCCGCCCCTTAGGTGGGCATGTTGCGTGCCCGGTGTTTCTTCCAGCCAGGTTTCAATCGTGAACCGAGCGGGAAAGCCGAGGGTTTCAAGTTCGCCCGCTTTATTCCTTAGCAGTGCCGGAATCAGCACGATGGTATCGATCCTGCGGGTTTCGGCCAGCATGATGTCCAACCAGGTGGTGTGCTCCGGACCCTGAAAGATGCCCGACCCAAAGCCAACGGTCGGACAGAGCATATTGGGCTGGATTGCCGGGAGTGACTCCAGCTGTGCTTCGACAGCCGCGAGTTCCGAGTCCAAATCGATGCCCGGGCTGCAACTGGCAAGCAGGGCGGCGCAGATGCTGAACAAGATGGCAGGTTGAGGTTTCATTGAGAAATTATATGTCGAATGCCTTTATTAACGATTCCGCACGGTTTCTGCAGGATGCTGCTGGAAGGTATATAGTCTTACCGTTATGAGGTATTATCGCACGAACGCGTTGTAGGCAATACTGCACCTTCTACGTATTTACGTATATTGCGCGATTCGGTTTTTTCCGTATCTTATTGTCTTTGATTTGGATCAAATGGCGACAGCCTTGGTTCTTCAATTTGGAAATAATGAGGAGTGAATATGAATATTAAAAAGATAGTTATGATGAAACCATTTTTGGCGATGGTCATGTTTACGGCCCTGCTTTGCTTAACACTGAATGGTTTGAGTGCCGAGCAGCCGCTGATCATTCCACAACCACAAACCATGCAAGTGACCGAAGGCACCTTTGGAATTAACAAATCCATTGTCATCGCTGCTGACCAATCCTTTGCCGAAGAGGCAAAGTTTCTTGCAGACACATTGAAGCAGACCGCTGACGTAAACGCCGCCTACAATGAAGAAGGCAATATCCTCTTCATCCAGGTTCCAAAAACAGACATCAAAGACGAGGGGTACACGCTCGAAGTCCTGCCGAATCGAATCGTCATCAAAGCCAGTTCTACAGCGGGGGCATTCTACGCCGTGCAGACCATCATTCAGATGCTTCCGGCTGAAGTGAGTGCTGGTAAAAAAGTAAGTCTCCCTCTGTCCCTCCCGACGGTAAAAATTAGTGATGCGCCACGTTTTGCCTGGCGCGCGTTCATGCTCGATGAAGGCCGTCACTTCAAAGGTGAAACAGAGGTGAAAAAACTGCTCGACCAGATGGCGATGCTTAAAATGAACGTATTCCACTGGCACCTGACCGACGATCAGGGGTGGCGCATTGAAATCAAGAAATATCCAAAACTCACCTCCATCGGGTCAAAACGTACCGATACTCAAATCGGAGGCTGGGATAGCCCTAAACGTTCTGGGGAACCCCATGAAGGATTCTATACGCAGGAGCAGATTCGCGACATCGTGAACTATGCAGCCGACCGCCACATCACGATCGTTCCGGAAATCGGCATGCCCGGACACGCCTGTGCTGCCATTGCGGCCTACCCAATTTTGGGAACCACAGGGAAAGAGATTCCAGTCATGACCGTTTTTGGTAAAGCGTACGACACCTACAACCCTGCAAGAGAATCCACCTACCAGATACTGAGTGAGATTCTGGACGAAGTGTGCGAACTGTTCCCCTCGAAAATCATTCATATCGGTGGTGATGAAGTACGATTCACGCAGTGGCAAGAGAGTGAAGAGGTCAAAGCGCTGATGACGCGTGAAAACCTCAAAACCATGGCCGACGTGCAAACCTACTTCACCAACCGCATGTCACAGATTGTTGCCGCAAAAGGACGCCGTATCATGGGCTGGAACGAAATTATGGGCGAAGACCTGCACGGATTCCTTAAAGACGGCCAAACGGGGCAGGCTGCCACACTGTCAACCGATGCCGTTGTCCACTTCTGGAA
>DJBY01000018.1:0-2031 GCA_002430605.1 Opitutia bacterium UBA5964
TCGACCAGCACCAACTCAGCCGCGGCATAGTCTTTAAATGCGGCTTCACTAAACACCTCTTTATCCAGTTTGATACACCACCCGCACCAGTCAGAGCCGGTAAAATCAAGCAGCATCGGCTTGTTTTCAGCCTTCGCTTTAACTTTAGCCGCTTCGAAATCAGTCATCCAACCGTCACCTGCAGCTGAGGCCGACGCAGCCAACCCGAGAAAAGCGACACAGAATAGTGAGAGTATTTTTTGAAATTTCATAGTATTTATATTAAATGGTTCGGCTGATGAGATACCAGCACTAGGCCCTTTATTCCAGCGCATATTCAAATTTAGCAGGTTTGATTGAGCCGAACGATTTAAGGGAACAGAAATTGCTATTGATGCATCCTACATCTTTTATACCAATTAAACTATGAACTTCATCCTACTCATCCTCATTCCTATTGCGATCGGCCTTTGGGCTCAAATGAAAGTCAAAAGCGCTTACGGCAAATATGTGCAAGTGCCCTCGCGTGGACGCATCACCGGCCGCGAAGCTGCACAAGCCGTGATGGAAAGCGCCGGGATCTACGACGTCGAGATCGTCGAATGCCACGGCACGCTGACCGATCACTACGATCCAACACACAAGCGCCTCGCGCTCAGCCAAGACAATTATCGCGGCTCCAGCCTCGCGGCGCTCGGCGTCTCCGCCCACGAAGCCGGCCACGCGATCCAGCATGCGCAGGCATACGCGCCACTCAACTTGCGCATGACTCTGGTGCCGATCACTAGTATCGCCTCGCAAGCACTGCCGTTCGTGATGCTCGGTGGGTTCTTCCTGTTTCATAGCCCCATGCTGATCAATCTCGGCATCGGCATCTATTTGATCCTGACCGTCTTCCAACTGGTCACCCTGCCCGTCGAATTCGACGCCAGCAAGCGCGCGAAGGCGCAACTCGTCGGCCTCGGCATCATCGATCAAGATGAGATGGTCGGCGTCAACCAGACGCTCGATGCCGCCGCCTACACCTACGTCGCCGCCTTTGTATCCAGCCTCGGTTGGCTACTCTATATGCTCATCGGCAACCGCGACTAGCCAACAGCAACAATTTTCCACCCTACGGCCCGTCTGCACCGACGGGCCGTTTTCGTGTGCCGAGCCGCCGCACGTTTTACAATTCCTTAAATTTTATAGAATTGAAGCACTCCAAAAAATCCGTAGAGTAACCGATCCATCTACCGTTCAGATGTTTACGAATCGAACACTCCCACCCGTTAGCTCTATACTGCTCATTTGCGGCGGCCTGCTTACTTGTGCGCATTTATGCGCGATGCAAATCACCGGTTACGACAGCACAACCCACGACCGTTTCGTCTCTGGTTATCCCGCGGCGCCAGTGAATAACAACGACTCCGGTTTTATCGGTATCAATAACGACTGGTCTGGGGTGCTTTGGGCGGCCAGTAACTCGCAAAAAAGCTTTCCTTTACTGAGTCCGGATCACTATGTGGTTGCTCGGCATTTCGGCGGCGACGCATCCATTCGCTCGTTTGATCAATTCGCAAACTTACAGCCAGGAAATCAACAATCTATCGAAAACATTGGCTATGGAATCGCCCTGAGTGAAGGTGCACTCGGAGACTTGTCTATCGGCACTCTAACGGATGCCATGCAAAACGTTAAACGCTATGCGATCCTCGACCTGAATACGAGTAGCTCCACCAACAGCAATAGCTATGCGGGCCTTGACCTTCTGATTTACGGCCACGGCGGTAACGCTACAAACAGCACCCGAGTCTCGACTGCTGCATTTCTATACAATGTTGGATATCCTAATAGCGGTGAGTATTTTCTGACCTCAAGAACAGGCGTGCAATTGCAGACATACGATTCAGGCAGCCCGGTGTTTGCAGATTGGACAAACCCCAACGGCGACCCCGAGTTGGCACTGATTGGTAATCACGCTGCAGTCGACACAGTAAACGGTTATAATTTACACAACTTTCTCGGCACTTATCAAATTATGGCCGCGCTCCAGTCATTCATGAATGATGA
>DJBY01000018.1:2268-3874 GCA_002430605.1 Opitutia bacterium UBA5964
TCTTCCACAGAAATCGCCAAAAACAGCGCATGGGGCATCGGTAACAACCCCAATAACACAGGAGCCTCCAGTGATAGATATGTCCTCTTTAATCCAGCATCTGCAGGCAGCCAAAGCATCAATGTAAACTCCAACTATGAACTGCGGGGCCTCTATTTTAAATCCTTTGCCGGGACGAATCCCTTCACATTTTCGGGCAGCTCCACACTCACAATTGGTAGAGGTGGCATCACCAATTATGATGCCGACCAACAAGCGTTCACTGCCAACCTACAGCTTGGCACGTCTCAATATTGGGACGCGGGCATAGGGGGACTCGCCATCGTTAATTTGAATACCAATGGCAACCTGCTTGAACTCGACAGCGCAGGCGCCTCCAGTATCTCGGGAAACATTTCTGGCGCGGGTAGTTTCGCACTGAGCGGCGGCACACTCACTCTGAGCGGCACCTCCAGCTACACTGGAGCCACCTGGGTACACTCAGGCAATTTAGTGGTTTCAGGCAGCATCGCTAGTTCCTCGGCTCTCTTGCTCGATTCACCTGCGCTGCTTTCAGGAACAGGCATGGTGCCCACCATCGAAGGCACTGGCACGATCTCACCTGGAAACAGCCCAGGCATCCTCACCGCCACATCCATCGACCCGAGCGGAGGATTGGATTTCGATTTTGAATTTACCGCAGCTTCAGCACCCAACTTCACCTCGCCGAGCGCCAGTATCAACGACCTTTTACGTATCACTGCAATTACCCCATTTGAAAATAATCTGACTGCAAATAACGAAATTTCAGTCTACCTGAATGTCGCTTCACTATCGGCAGGTCAGCAATTCCTAGGGGGCTTCTTTACTGACGAAAATACCGACTTTATAGACGCTATAAAAAACGCACAGGTCACCACTTACCTCGCCGACCCCACCGGAAATGTTACCTTCAACGGACAAACCTATTCGGCCGACACCAACCCCCTGGGCCTGACACTCTCTACGATTCTTCAAACCGCAAACTTTGGAGCGGGCCCGATCTCAGGTCGCATCCTACAATTACAAGTTGTCGACCAAACCAATTACACGGACTGGAAGCTTTACTACAATCTCAGCGGCAATGATGCGTTGAATACTGCAGACACCGATTCAGACGGCATCGCTCAGCTCCTTGAATTTGCCTTTGGCGGTAATCCCAATATTAACGACAGCAGCATCCTACCCACCCATGCGCTGGTTGAAGAGAGCGGCAGCAGCTACTTGGAACTGACCGTTACCCGGCCCAAGGACCTACAAGGTATCACTTACGCGCCACGCACAACTTCAGATCTGACCAGCTGGCCGAGCGACTCGACAGGAATCGCCGACGACAGCCCCACACCATCCGACAATGGCGACGGCACGGAAACACTCATCTACCGCCGCGGCCAAGCCGTAGCAGGTGTGGATCAAGCTTTCCTACGCGTCGAGATTTCCGAAACGCCATAGGAATCGGATAAAGACTTGACCCGCGCATCCGCTCGGACATTTTTCCTTTTTTCTGAGTCGGGCCGTAGCGCAGTCTGGTAGCGCACTTCGCTGGGGGTGAAGGGGTCGCAAGTTCGAATCTTGTCGGCCCGACCAT
>DJBY01000018.1:4109-4322 GCA_002430605.1 Opitutia bacterium UBA5964
TGTCGGCCCGACCATGAAAAAACGAACCGCCACTTGTTGGCGGTTTTTTTGTGGGCGCACGGCCAACAGAGGTTTGGACCGAGCACTGCGACAAGACCGGTGTCGAAGGCAACCGGATCACCGAGAACCAGCAGGTTTAACGAAGTATTTTAGCAACGAATGGTGCGGCTCGAAAATGCGTAGAGGGCGAGCAATCAGGAAGGGGCATGGCAT
>DJBY01000018.1:4595-7032 GCA_002430605.1 Opitutia bacterium UBA5964
TAAGCTTTAAATCAGACGACGTTTGGCTTCTTCAGCTTCTGCGATTTCTTCGGGTGTTTTGTAACTTGGGTATCTTAAGCAGATCCATGCCGCTTCAGAAGTGTCGGGATGATTGGCGTTTGAAACTAAGACCGTGCCTTCGCGATCTCGTACCTGGCCGACAAACGGAATGTCGGACCACGCCATGAGGGTGGCTTGCTGTTCTCGACGAAAAGAGATCTATCTCGATCACACGCATTAAGTATTCGTAGAGGCTTTGCTTGCGAAGACCGCCGCCTCCACAACACTTTAGCAGTTCCCAAACCCGTCCATCCTCCTGCGGGCCTTCACAAGCAAAGCCCCTATGATCGCACAAAAAAAGCCGAGTGGCGCATCACGCACACTCGGCTTGGTTATCCCTAAGAAAGGGCTTACAATTCCGAAACGATTTCGAATACTGTTGTTGTGCCACTGACTTCGTTTGCGACGATGAGCAATGGCTTACCATTTGGACTCGATTTGGCAGAAACGAACTCGATACCCTCGGGGCCGAGGTCGCCAGCAGCTTCGATTTCAAGAGCGGCTTCGTCGTCGAAATCGATAGCGAAGTTGCGGTTATTAGTATAGCTCTCGAAGCTAACTTCCGTGGGGTCCGTGATGTCAAAGATCATCACACCACCCATGCGCTCTAGACCAACGAATGCGTAAGTTTTACCATCAATCTCGCCAATGGTAACTGCTTCTGGCTCTGGACCCTTTGCATCTGAACGGCTGTCGAAGTCATCATTGGCATCGTTACTAGAGTTGAAATCGTCTGGATAATTAACCGCCAAGTAGCATTCGATAAAGTCGCCACTATCAAAGATCAATTCGCCTGTGGTCGAGAAGATCGAGAAGGAACGCGCACCATAGCAGTAGAGCTCTTCAAGTTCGCTGTCATCGTCGAGGTTACCTTCAGTGATGATGACATTCAAACGGCCCAGGTTCTCGTCCTTGACTAGTTCAGAGGCGAGTGGGAACGCACTCGGATCGAGTGTGATGCCAAAGTCTTCTTCAAGATCTTTCACCCGGCTTTCATCGATGTAATCCCCATACTCGCGGGCATCGCCTTCATTCGCGGTGACAATATAAGTCTCTGTGCCAACACTATAGGTTGCAATGGAGTCCGGCATGTAGAGGCCCTTAACTGGCCAGTTAGCAATACGGATCATGCCATCACGGTCGGAAGCGTCGAGTGCGTTGCCTACTTTACCGTGATCCTTGAAGCCAAGGCCAAAGATGTTAACGACCTTCTTGCCGACAAGATCAATGGTGATGATGGCGTTGTTTTCCTGACAAGCGACATAGGCAATGCGGTTATTAGAATCGATCGCGATGTATTCAGGCTCAAGATCCTGCGCGATAGTAGTGCCTTCTGGGCCGGTGATGCGTGCGCCATTCAAATCATCTTCGCTAATCCCTTCGAAAGTAACATTCGTGACAACGCGACGATTGCGGCCGCGGCGTTCGATAATCGAAACAGAGCCTTCACCGTCAAAAGAATAGTCATCACTTGGCTCGCCTTCATTGGCTACGACGAGACGAAAGCCCCGCGAATCATAAGTCAGCATATCGGGCAAGTAACCCACTTCCACCGAGTCAGTGATCGCGCCATCCTTAGTCATAAAAACAACTGTGCCACGCACTTCTGCGTCGCCGGAACCAATTGCGACAGCCACTTCGTTATAAAACGCACGAGGATTCACATCCACGCTATTTGGATTACCGTAAGCGCTGAGATCAACGGAAGTGACCAGTTTCGGACTGGCGGGATCGCTGACGTCGAAAATATCAATCGCATCAGCCGAACCATTGACGACATACATCTGCTGAGTAGCGGAATCGTAAGACACGATTTCTGCCGCAGATTCATCAAAAATCTCAGCGGCATCGCCATTTCGAGCGGAACTGAGTAAGTTGAGAGAGATTTGGGGAAAGCCGGAGTGAGCCATGAGGCTCATAGACGCGGCAAAGAGGGACGCTTTCAGGTATAGTTGCATTGCTTGATCAGAGAATCGTTAATTGAAGTGACCGATCAGCGGACCAGTCGAGAGACCAACAGATTACCCGCAACCTGTGCCATTCATCCGACGATCACGTAACAAATTTGCAACGTCCGCAGACCTTATTTTTAGTTAACGATCAGCATTCACTAAAGCACCCCGCCCACTGCGCGGCCCACTCGCCTTGAAAAGGCATATCCTGATACACATCTTGCAAACATAGATGTCCGGATCGAAAATAAAACGGGTCAAACGCACATCCGAGCGGAGCGACCACCCTCATATAAACATTCACTATAAGTGCCCTCAGTTCAGCTTGAGAAAATGAAGAGTCGGGATGACGCGAGCAATCAGCAGGAGGCATGGCATAAATGCCAACTTGAAGTGTTACCGATGTCCTTAGAAGATTTGTTACC
>DJBY01000018.1:7239-9286 GCA_002430605.1 Opitutia bacterium UBA5964
TTACCTATGTCCTCGGATCATACTCTAACAACTCATCAACGACTATAAATACAACAACACTAACGATAATAATGAGCCTCTAGCTCCTTGCACTTGTTAGTTGAAGCCAAGTGATCTTGTTTCTTTCGTTTAGTATTTTACTCATCAGAAATTCAGAACTCCCAGCGCAGGCCGCCGCCCCAGCCAAATTCGGAATGCCATTGGCCGAGTAGTGAAACGTGTTTGCTTAGTATGTAGCTGGCATTGGCGCGCGTTTCCCAATGTTCTTTGGTGTCGTATTCAGCTTCGTAAGACAGAGCGATTCGGGGAGTGAGTTCGAGGTGCTTGCCAGCGGCAAATTGGCATTCACCGGCGGTGTCTACCCAGACTCGGGACGTGATATTGAGCGGCAGCAAATAACGCAGGCCAAAAACACCTTCGTGCTTGTCGATTTGATCGTCCGCGCCGTCGAGGTTTACCCCCGCGAAGACGCTGCTGAAACGGTTTAGGTAGTAATCATAGGTGGGCGTGACCTCCCATTCCACGTCGTCCACGTTCTGCCATCCGGCCTGCCATTCTGCGGAGAAAATGTGCCGCGAGTTCGAGAAAGTCAGCATTCCTTGCGCCATTTGTGAAAGCGTATCAGTCCGGCTAAAAAGGTAGAACGGGTCCTCGTAGAGTTGCGGGCGGACGGCGGCTGTGGCCGGGTCGAGAGTGAAATCCTGATAGTGAACCACCCTCGCCATGCCGCTCATCATATGATAGAGGAGGTGACAGTGGAAAAACCAGTCGCCGAACTCTTCCGCTGCAAACTCGATCACAGTGGTCGTCATGGGGACGACATCAACGGTGTGCTTGAGCGGCGAATATTCACCCTGAGCGTTGAGCACCCGAAAGAAATGGCCGTGTAGGTGCATGGGGTGGTGCATCATGCTACGGTTGATCATGATGAACCGCACGACTTCGCCGCGCTTGATTTCAATGTCGTCACTCTCGGATAGCGGTTTGTTATTAAGAAACCAAACGTAACGCTCCATGTCGCCGTCGAGGGTGAGTCTGATTTCGCGAACCGGCTTTGAGGCATCGAAGGTGGTGGATTGCAGCGCGCGGAGTTTGTCGTAGGGCGGTCCGGGACGTTCAGCGCTCATGCCGCCGCCGGCTAGCGGGGCTTGCGAACTCACGTCCTCAGCGAGTAAGCCGAGCCAGGAGCTTTTGGTTGTGACGGGGTTGTCGTCGGTGGCCATGCTTGTGTCCATCGGCATCATCGAGTCGTCCATGCCGCTCATGTCGTGCCCCGCGTGTTCCATCAGTGGGGTGGAGAGCGTCGTTGCCGTCTCCATCGGCATCATCATGTCATCCATGCTGCTCATGTCGTCCATGCCGTTCATTCCCGGTTGGTCGAACTTGCCTTCACGGACTGCTTTAGTGGGCATGCCCATCGAGCCGCCTGGTGTTAAGGCCAGCACTTGTTTGAGCTTAAGGCCGCCCATGTTGACGTAAAGATTAGGGAACGGGATGTCTGGTGCCGCGTGTCGTGTGCCCTCGCCAATCCACAACGACGCGTGCCCGGATCCATCATGGGCCGATGCGCGAAATTCGTAGCTGCCTTCCGGTGGCACAGTAACGATCACGTCATAAGTTTCAGCTACGCCTATCAGCATACGCTCTTCCTTGAAGGGGCGGACCATCTGTCCGTCCGCCGCGATGACCCGCATCGGGGCGCCGGCAAACTGCAGATAGAAGAACGTGGAGGCCGAACCGGCGATGACACGGAGCCGGATCTTTTCGCCCGGCTGGGCTACGAGAGACTGTTGCGGAGCGCCGTTGAGTAGAAAGCGATCATAGTAAACATCGGAAAGATCCATCGGCGGCATGCGTTGAAGCTCTCTTGAGAAATACGCGCCTAACATGCCGAGCCTCGCCGCGCCGAGTATGCTTTGACCGCTGCCTTTTTGAATCGCATACCACTCGCTGCCGCGTTTAAGGGTGTGGAGCACTGAATTCGCGTCCTCGTCCGTCCAATCGGACAACACCACCACGTGGTCGCGCAGCCCGTCGAATTCGCCCG
>DJBY01000018.1:9475-10795 GCA_002430605.1 Opitutia bacterium UBA5964
CTGTGATACCAGTAGGTGCCAGATTGCCGCAGATCGAATTCGTAAGTGAAGGTTTCGCCCGACGCGATGGGTGGATACGTCACGTGAGGCACACCGTCCATGGCGTTGGGCAGCAGCAGCCCATGCCAGTGAATGGAGGTCTCCACGTCCATCCGGTTGTGAACGCGAATCACGGCGTGGTCGCCTTCGGTGAAACGCAGGGTCGGCCCCGGCAGTTGCCCATTGACCGTCATTGCCTCGACCGTATGGCCGGTGAAGTCCATCGCTTGCTGCGCAATGGTGAGGTCATATTCCACGGTTACCGCCCGGAGCGTCCCCGATGCAAAAAGCAACAGACTGCCCAGCAGTGCAGCCATAGGTTTTATCAATTTTGTGCGCACCAGATGATGAGTTTTTTCAGAACGGCTCGGAGCTTTCATAGCTTAATCTTTCGTTGTTGTAATTATTTCTGTGAGGAAGCGGAGGCGCGTCTCGACGGAAAAGAGTGGTAATGACGGAGCATTGCCCTCCAAATGTAGTTACGTAGATCATCTCTGTTATAGTGCCTTGATGTCTTTGACGACGTGGTCAGTCTTCCCGGTCGAAGCGCACCACTTTGCGGCTTTTGAAACGCAATACCAACTGTTTGCGTTCAAAGCAAAATTTTGCCTCTTTCCCCTCCCGAATCGCCTCCGAGCTAATGGTGTTACCGTCTACTAAATATGCCCCTTCGAGATATCGCACCTGGCCGACAAACGGAACGTCGGACCACGCCATGAGGGTGACTTGCTGTTCTCGACGAAAAGTGAGCCGAATCTCGACCTCGCCCATATCTGCGTCCACGTCCTTGGCCGTCCACGTGCCGTAGAGTCGCTCGGGTGGCTGTGCGGGTGTCGCGCTGTTTTCGACTTCAACTGCAATTACACTCGATGGCTCTGTGACTCGCTCAGCCGGATTCCCATAAACAAGTGGTCCGCACGACAGAGCGGCTGTGATGACGAGGGCGTATTGGCGGCAGGTTGCCAAGATTGAAGGGGGGACTCCTAGATGACTACTGCATGCTTTCGCCGAGGTTTTCGACGTCTCGCCCCAGTCCGTCTGCGGTTTCGCATCCAGTGAATGTAAAGGTAACCACACCAATAGCGGCGATGAGTAAAAGAAGGCGTTTAATATTTGTTTTCATGCGTGTATTCTACCTCAGCTAATAAAAGGGGTCAAACGCGCAATATAAAGATTCACGCTAACTGCCCTCAGTTCAGCTTGAAAAATTGAAGAGTCGGGCAGCATGACGCGAGCAATCAGCCCTATTAGATACTCAGGTCAGCGATTTTTATTTTAGCC
>DJBY01000105.1:0-393 GCA_002430605.1 Opitutia bacterium UBA5964
GTCACCTTACTAATACGAGTCACACCTCCCTGACGATGAGGGGCAAACACCGGCGGCGCCTTGATCCCCGTTTCACCCGGAACCGCATCCGGCCACAAATACAGGATCTCACGTTCCACCTGCGAATAGCCGATGCTACTCATGAAAATAAATAGTAGAGTTAGGTGTAATGCTTTCATATTTAAGAACTTCCCAATGGCCGCCTTTCTGAGAACCAACATGTCGAAGCTTGCCTTCTAGTTTCAATCTTCCAACCGCTCGCTTGATCGCACTCACTGATTTCCCAACTTCTACGGAAACCTCTTCCAAAGTCATTTGAGGGTTACTAGACAATACCTCCAGCACTCTCTGCGGCGTTTTATTCGCTCCGTCTGGTAGCGTTTCTGGTAGCGT
>DJBY01000105.1:606-19178 GCA_002430605.1 Opitutia bacterium UBA5964
TGGTAGCGTTTCCCCCGAAGCCTTCACCGAAGCGGGAAAAACCATTCGGATGAAATTGTCAGTAAACACAAAGGCATCTTCGGAATAATCGCGCAGTATCCGCGGCACTCCCGATCCGAGATGTTCGACCATTTCCAAATCGCGAAAAATACGCATTAGCTCTTTATTTCGCGGGACAGAATACCCCTTGAAAAACTCCGCCTGCGATAAGCCAGTTGGAACTCCGCCCGCAGAGGTAATTTCCAGACGATCCGCAAAAAGCTCAAACTTAGGCGGCACCTCATTGGCATAATTATTGTGCACGATGGCGTTGATCACCGCCTCACGTAACGCCACTGGTTGATACAACCGCTGATCGATTCGTTGCTTCGATGTAATCTGCGTCGCCGTGCGATTCTCCAGATCCAGTTTATCCAACACCTGCTTAGTCGCCTTCACTAAACAGCAATTTCCATATTCATTGCTTTCAATCAGATCGACTCGATCCGTGCCTGCGTATTTCGCCACCTTGACCGAATTCCCGCCCTGATCAGATAACAGATACGCAGCATAGTTGTAACGCCCATCCTCCACTTGTAGTTCTAAATTACTGGCAAATTGATCACCCAAATCGAACCCCGACTCTTCGTAATAAATTTTAAGCTGCCGGAAAGTCAGGTCCTGCCGATGCGAAACGATTCGACCGATCGAATTCCGTGTGCGCCCTGCAAATAACAGCTCGATCATCCGTTCCGTCATGGGCTCCGACGCACTGCCGACTCGAAGAAAACAGCCCTTCGGGCTCATGCCCTGTTTACGAATGTAATACGGCTTCTCTGAACCGCTGGCGATGATTACCTTGATACGACTCAAGCCGTCCACTTCCTCCAAAATCACATCAAACAACCCAAGCACTGATGGCTGAATGTTATTCTTCAAGCGCTCTTTAATCTTCAGTTGATCCCCATCCGGGTCTGAAAGCCCTACAGTCTGGCCATTATCATCCACGCCAAGATACAGGTGCCCGCCATCTTGATAATTGAGAAAAGCAACCACCTCCTTCTCCAACGAACCAGAGAGCTTCGATTTGTATTCGATGTGGTTACTTTCGGTCATTAAAAACCAACCTACCCGCGCTTATCGTTGGGATAACTCCCCAGCCACTTCACGAAGGAGCAGTGCTCCTCGAGTTCGGCGATCGCGTCCTGCACGTGCGGTTCGTCGTAGTGGCCGATGAAATCGATAAAGAATAGATACGCCCAGGCCTGCTTACGGGTGGGGCGTGATTCAATCTTGCTGAGATTGATTCCGCGTGAGCCAAAGGGGCGCAGTGTTTTTTCTAAGGCACCGGGTTCGTCTTTGAGCGAAATGACCAAACTGGTTTTGTCGCGGCCATCGCCGAGCGGTTTGGCGCGAGTTTTGCCGATCACGAGGAAACGAGTCACGTTGTCGTCGCGATCCTGAATACTGCGCGCTTGAATGGGCACCTCGTAGCGTTGAGCGGAGAGTTCACTGGCGACGGCGGCGACGGTTGCAGTGTCCTTTGCGGTGCGCACAGCTTCGGCGGTGCTGACGACGTCGGTCAACGTGGCATTTGGAACATTGGTGCGGAGCCATTCGCGGCATTGGCCGAGGGCTTGATCCTTGGAGCGCACTTCCTTGATCTGATCGAGTGGCGATTGCGAAATCAGGCAATGCTCAATCGGCAGATAGACTTGCGAGCAGATGTGTAGATCGGACTCGACGAGCATATCCATCGAGTGAAAGACCGCGCCTTCGGTTGAGTTTTCAATCGGCACCACGCCGTAATCGGCGCTGCCGCTTTCGACCTCCGCAAAGACATCGGGGATCGTTTTGATCGCTCGATAGTCGAGGCTGACGCCGAAATTACGAATTGCGGCCTGATGCGTATAAGTCGCTTCCGGCCCGAGATAGCCGATGATCAGCTTCTTCTCCAGCGCGATGGAGCCAGAGATCACTTCGCGGTAAACAGATTGCAAGGTGCGATTATTGATCGGCCCAGGATTAAGCCTCGCGACTTTAGCCATGACCTGGGCTTCGCGGGTCGGGTCGTAATAGTCGGCGCCGTTGGCGTGTTTGATTTTACCAATCTCGCCGGCGTGCTGCACGCGTTGATTGAGCTGTTGCACGATATTAAGATCAAGCGCATCGACCATGGCAGGATCCGTCGCCTGCGCATCGGGTGCGAGCCCCGCCAGCATCATCGCACGATAGATCGCCTGTAAAGTCGCATCCGAAAGCGGACCTTGATTGAACGCCGCCACTTTTTCCAGCACCTGCGCTTCGTTTAAACCGCCATCCTGTCGCACGCGTTGGTTGAGCAGTTGCACCACTTGTCTATCAATCGCGTCGATCGCGTCACGGTTGCGCTGTAGCTTGGTATTAATATCTTCAGGCATCTAGTGCATCCTCTTCTGCGGCTGATTCTGGAGCAGCATCGCTCTCGGCATTCTCATTTTGCCAATCAACTTCGACAAATGTCTCATCCAACGGCAGTTCGTCTGACTTTCGCTCTTTGGCGAGTCCCATATCCTCATCGGTAATCTCTTCTTCGGGCTCTTCGCTGCGGCGCATCCAATCGTCAATCTGATGATTACTCAGTACGTCCGAAGCGGGCAACTCGTCGAGCTCCTTGATGCCGGTGAACTCTAAAAATTTCTCTGTGGTGCCGTATTGAATCGGGCGTCCCGGCAATTCAGCGCGACCCGTGACATGCACCAGCTCCAGCTCGATCAAGCGGTTCAGCGGGCCATCGACCGACACCCCGCGAATCGCCTCCATCTCGGCCCGCGTGACGGGCTGACGGTAGGCGACGATTGACATGGTCTCGAGCGCGGCAGGACTGAGCTTCATGGGGCGCGGCTCGCCACGCAGCAAACGCACGAATTCAGCAAACTGCGGCGCGGTGACGATTTGGAAACCATTCGGCCCTTCGATCAGGCGATACGCCTTATCTTCGACCTCGGCGGCGTCCATCAATTTGGAGAGCGCCTCTTGGATTTGCATAAGCGTGACGCAGGCCGGAATGGGCTCAGCAACCTCTTCGGCCTCTCCTGCGAGCTTTTCAGCCTCGGCGGCTTCCTCTAATTCGGAGTGGTAGCGCGCAAAAATCTTCATCAAATCCTTCAAGCGAATTGGCTCCGCAGTCGAGAGTAGCAGCGCTTCGAGCGTCTTTTTGAGATCAAATTCCATAGTAATAAAAGCGAGTGAAATGGAGAATTAAGGTCTTGAAGAGTAAAAAGGGGATTGTCGAGGTTCCCGCTATTCATTGATATCTCGGCATTTCTGCAACGAGAATCCTATTTTCCAACTATTTAATTCATCTCATTTTTTATCATGGCTAGCAAAAACACACGTCCATACTCCTCAATCGTCGTCGATGGCGACGACCGCGCCCCTGCCCGCTCGATGCTTCGTGCGGTCGGCTTCGAAGATGCTGATTTCAAAAAGCCACAAATCGGCGTGGTCGGCTCTCCGAGTGATATGACTCCCTGCAATATGCATTTGGGCGACCTCGCAACACATGCCACCATCGGCATCAACAATGCCGGTGGCAAGGCGGTGAACTTCAGTACTATCACCGTTTCCGACGGCATCAGTATGGGCACCAAAGGAATGCGCTACAGCCTCGTCTCGCGTGATGTGATTGCCGACTCGATCGAAACCGTGGTCGCGGCAGAAGGTTTTGATGGTCTCGTCGCTATCGGTGGCTGCGATAAGAACATGCCCGGTTGCATGATCGCGCTCGCCCGCCTCAACCGCCCAGCTGTGTTTGTTTACGGTGGCACCATTCTCCCCGGCTTGATGCCTCACGACGAGGAAGAGCGTAACCCGATGGACATCGTCTCCGTTTTTGAAGCAGTCGGCAAGCATGCCAAAGGCGAACTGACCGATGAAGAGCTCAAAGAAGTCGAAAAATATGCGATCCCAGGTGCCGGATCTTGTGGCGGCATGTATACTGCCAATACCATGGCCAGCGCGATCGAAGCACTCGGCATGAGCCTCCCAGGCAGCAGTGCTCAAGTAGCGATCGGCGAACCCAAGCGTAAAGACTGCGAAAATGCCGGTGCAGCCGTACTCAAACTCCTTGAGCTCGACCTCAAGCCACGCGACATCATGACGCGTAAGGCCTTTGAAAATGCGATCACCACCTGCCTCGCGCTCGGCGGTTCGACCAACTTGATCCTGCACCTCCTCGCCATCGCACACTCCGCCGATGTCCCACTCAGCATCGACGATTTTAAGGAAATTGGCGAGCGCATCCCGCTCCTCGCCGACCTGAAGCCATTCGGCAAATACAACATGAGTCACCTCATCCGTATCGGCGGCATTCGCCCAATGATGAAGATGCTACTCGATCGCGGCCTCCTGCACGGCGACTGCCTCACGGTAACTGGCGAAACGATGGCCGATTCGCTTAAAGACGAACAACCCTACGCATCGTATCCAGACAAACAGGACATCATCCGCCCATGGGATCAGCCAATCAAGGAGTCCACTCACCTACGAATTCTGCGCGGCAATCTCGCGCCCGACGGTGCTGTTGGTAAAATTACCGGCAAAGAAGGCCTCTATTTTAAAGGCACCGCCAAGGTGTTCGAAGGCGAAGAAAGTGCACTGGTCGGCATTCTTCGCGGCGATGTGGTCGCTGGCGACGTGGTTGTCATTCGTAACGAAGGGCCAGTCGGCGGCCCTGGCATGCGCGAAATGCTCTCACCCACCAGCGCCGTTGCTGGGCGCGGCCTAATTAAAGAAGTCGCGCTCATCACCGATGGTCGCTTCTCCGGCGGCAGTCACGGATTCGACGTCGGCCACATCACGCCCGAAGCAGCCAAGGGCGGCCCGATCGGCATCGTCAATAGCGGCGACCAAATCGAAATCGACGCGATCAAAAACACCATCTCCCTGCTGATCGACGACGCCGAATACGATGCTCGCATGGCTGCCTTCAAGCCAACTGGTGCAGGCTCTAAACGCGGAGTGCTCGGTAAATACGCCGCCACCGTCGCGACCGCCTCAGAAGGTGCCGTCACTGATAAAAATTTGTAATGGCTTCGCCATCCAGTGCTTCAGTTTCCAGTTTTTCAGTTGTCAGTTGAACCGAGAACCAGACAACTGAAAACCAGCTAACTCTTAATAATTAACTTACGCACACATCATGTCTTGGGAACGATTCAAACAACACTATCTTAATCTTAACGAGCTCGACTTCGCGATCGACATTAGCCGCATCGACTTCGGCGACACTTTCCTATCGGAAATGGAGCCACGCATGCAGGCCGCATTCACCGCAATGCAAGAGCTTGAAGCGGGTGCGATCTCGAATCCAGACGAAGGCCGCATGGTTGGACACTACTGGTTGCGTCATGCCGCCCTGGCACCCAACGCTGAGATCGGCGCTGAGATCGAAGCCTGCCTCGGCAAAATCAAGCTGATTGCCTCTGATGTACATAACGGTGTGCTAAAAGGTGCCAACGGCGCGTTCAAAAACCTCCTCGTGATCGGCATCGGCGGCTCGGCACTCGGCCCGCAATTCGTAGCGGACGCTCTCGGTGGCCCGAAGACGGATAAGATCAAGCTGTTCTTTTTCGACAACACTGACCCCAATGGTCTCGACCGCACACTCGACGCGCTCGACGGCCAACTCGGTGAAACACTCGCAGTGGTCATCTCCAAGTCTGGTGGCACGCCCGAGACACGCAACGGCATGCTCGAAGCCGAGACAGCCTATCGGGTAGCCGGCCTCAGCTTTGCCGACCACGCCATCGCCATCACTGGCGAAGGCAGCAAATTACACAAAATCTCGAAGGAAAACAACTGGCTCGACTTCCTCCCGATGTGGGACTGGGTCGGTGGCCGCACCTCCGAACTCGCAGCTGTGGGCCTCTTCCCTGCTGCCATCCAAGGCCTCGATATCGACCGTATGCTCGCTGGCGCGAAAGCGATGGACATCGCCACACGTTCGACCGACACCACTAAAAACCCAGCAGCCCTACTCGCGCTGATGTGGTATTTCGCGACGGACGGCAAGGGTGCGAAGGATATGGTCGTCCTCCCTTATAAGGATCGCCTCATGCTTTTTTCCAAATACCTACAGCAACTGGTGATGGAGTCGCTCGGTAAAGAGAAAGATCTCGATGGCAAGATCGTGCACCAAGGCATCGCTGTTTATGGCAACAAGGGTTCCACTGACCAACACGCTTACGTGCAGCAGCTCCGCGAAGGTGTGCACAACTTCTTCGCCACCTTCATCGAAGTGCTCAAGGATCGCGACGGCGACTCGATCGAAGTCGAACCCGGCTTCACCAGCGGCGACTTCCTACAGGGCTTCTTCCTCGGCACCCGCGATGCACTCTATGACAATGGTCGCCAATCGATCACCATCACCATCACAGAGGTCACACCCGAAGCAGTCGGCCAGCTCATCGCGCTGTTCGAACGCGCCGTCGGCCTCTACGCGAGCCTCGTCAACATCAACGCCTACCACCAACCAGGTGTTGAAGCGGGCAAGGCAGCCGCAGCCACGGTCTTGGAAATAGAGCAAAAAATCGTCGCTGAGATCAACGCCAACGGCAGCAACGCTCAAACCGCAGATGCGATCGCTGCTAAGTTGGGTCTTGAACCACAAAGCGAATTGATTTTTAAGTTGCTGCTTCGATTGGCAGCGAACCACCGTGGCATCAGCGCAAACACCAAAAACCCGATTCACGAAACAGAATTTTTCGCAGCGTAGCCCGCCTACATCGAGAATACCCCCAAATACCACAAATGAAAAATCTATCACTTATTCTTCGAATTGTAGCGATTCTCGCGTCAGCCGCAGCAGTTGCTTTGTTCTTCACCTCCAAGGGGAAACTTGCTGAAAAGCAAACGTCCCTGGAACAAGCACAAGCAGTGACTCAAGCGACTCAAAGCGAGTTGGAAACTGCGAATAGCAAGATCACCTCTCTTGGCACGCAGCTCTCGACCGAGCGAAAATCACTCGCCGACACCAAAGGTAAACTCGAGTCGATCCGCTCCGAGATGTATACTGCCAAGCAGGAAGTCACCCGCACGCAACAGCAACTCAAAGAGACGAAAAACACAGTCTCTGAGTTGGAAAATACCGCAACTCGCCTACGTATCGATCTGGTCAAAACCGAAGAGAGCTTAGCCTCAGCCAGCAAAGAAGCAGAGCTCGCTCAGCTCAATGAGCGCATCGAAGAACTTATTAAATCCAACGACACGCTCAAGCAAGACTTGCTGGCGACCGAAGGACTCAAACAGAGCGCTAGCACAACCCGCAGACCTGCGAGCACCGCAATCGCGAGCGGCTACCAGAGCGGCTTCACGCCAAGCAGCGCAGCAGCCGTGCAGCCGGCATCCATCGGCGCCGCAACAACAATCGCCTCGATCAGCACATCTGACGGCATCATTATTCTCGATGATTCTCCAGAGCTCGGCCTGTCGGTCGGTTCGGAGATCACATTGATTCAAGACTTAAAAGCACTGGGTAAAATCCGAATCACCCAAGTTACCGGGCAGCTCGCAGTGGCCAACATCCTACCAGGCACACAGCTTCGCGGACTTTCCAAAGGCGATACCGTCAAGGTAATGCACTAATCCTCTATCACCTCACTGATACATTATGATCACTCGCCTACTTCTAATCTTAGCACTGTCATGGTGCGCACTCGCCACCAGTGGCTGCTTTGACACTAATCCCGACGACCAAGAACTGCCCTGGTCTCGCCCAGCAGACTGGGAAGGTGGCGTCCCGGGATTTGGCGGCTAAAGCGAACCAAACAATACTCTAAAAGAACCAGCGCCTTCGTGAAAAACATGAGGGCGCTTTTTTTGTGACATTCCCACCAACCTACTTACACTTGCCAACGATATGTCTGACTCTGGAACCCTCACACTCGTCGCCGCACCCATCGGAAATCTTTCCGACATCACTCCACGTGCCATCGAAGTGCTTACAGCCGCCACTTACATTGCCTGCGAAGACACCCGTGTCACTGGCAAGCTGCTGAGTAAACTCAACATCGTGAACAGCGGCAAACTGATCTCTTACCGCGAGCAAAACGAAAACTACATGGCGAGCGAAATCGCCGACCGTATGGAAGCGGGCGAAGACATTGCACTGATCGCCGACGCCGGCACGCCCGCCATCAGCGACCCCGGATTTCGTCTCGTGCGCGAGTGTCGCAAGCGCGGGCTCAAGGTCACTACTGCGCCCGGCGTCAGCGCCGTGATTACCGCCCTGTCACTCTCTGGGCTGCCGAGCGATTCATTCCTCTACGTCGGCTTCCTCGCCCCCAAGAGCGCCGCGCGCAAACGCTTTTTCGAAGCGCAGCAACACTCCGAATACACCGTCATCATCTACGAATCCTGCCATCGCATTGGCAAGTTCCTCAACGACCTAGTGGCGACCCTTGGCCCCGACCGCTGCATCAGTGTCTGTCGCGAGCTCACTAAGCTCCACGAGACCGTGCACACTGGGCCAGCCGGCGAGGTGCGCGACCGCGTTGCCCAAGGCAGCCAAAAAGGCGAATTCGTCGTCTGCATCGCCAAGGCGGGCTTCGAACTGTAGCTCGAAGGCACAAGCAGGTGCTGCTCTCCCCGCAAAGTGACGATGAAGCTAAAAAAGGTTCCTCGCCGATTAGTGGGAAAGTCTCGATTGGAACGACAGACCGCTTTATCTAAGAAGCAACGGTCCCTGCTGGGGGGGCTTGTAGAGCCATTGACCGCGATAGGAATGTGGGCGAATCGCCCACATTTATCCTGTATTGCTGCAATGGAGGGCGAGTCGCCCTCCCTCCTTTACCCTCCCCACTAATCGACCATGAACAAAAAAAGCCCCGACCATTTCTGGCCGAGGCTTTTGTTTTAAATTGATTGAGCAGAGCGCTTAGCTAGCAGTCGCAGTCATCATCTCTTCGCGGGCCTTTTCAGCCAGCGGCGTGCTCAGGTAGCGTTCGCCGAAGCTGCAGCCGATTGTCACGATTGTTTTGCCGGCCATCTCAGGACGCTTGGCAAGCTCCATCGCAGCCCACACATTGGCGCCCGTGGAGATGCCGCCGAGGATGCCGTCCTTTTCTGCCAGTGCTTGCGCAGTGGCAAAGGCGTCTTCGTTGGAGACCTTGATCACCTCGTCGATGATATCGACATTACAATTCTTAGGAATGAAGCCTGCGCCAATGCCTTGGATCTTGTGCGGACCAGGCGCACCACCGGAGAGAACCGGACTCGCTTCGGGCTCAACTGCGACGACGAAAAGCTCCTTGCGCGACTTGATGACCTCTGACACGCCAGTAATGGTGCCACCGGTGCCGACGCCGGCAACGAATGCATCGATCTTGCCGTCGGTTGCCTCCCAGATTTCTTCAGCAGTCGTCTGGCGGTGCGCTTCAGGATTGGCAGGATTCTCAAATTGTTGCGGCATGTAGGCCTTTTCCCCGTATTCTTCGACCAGCTCACTGGCGCGTGCAATTGCACCGCCCATGCCCTTTGCACCAGGCGTCAGCACGATCTCGGCACCGAGCATTCGGAGCAGCACACGGCGCTCGACCGACATTGTTTCAGGCATTGTCAGGATCAACTTATAACCCTTGGCAGCACAGACGAATGCCAGTGCGATACCGGTATTACCCGAAGTCGGCTCAATGATGATGCTATCTGGGCCGATCTTACCATCGCGCTCGCCTGCTTCGATCATTGCCTTACCGATACGGTCTTTAACGCTGGCAAGTGGATTGAAGAATTCACACTTCAAGTAGATGTCTGCGTTCAGACCCGCAGTAGTGTTGTTGATTTTAACCAGTGGCGTATTGCCGACTGTTTCGATAATAGAGTTAAATAATTTGCTGCTCATAATTGGTAAATAAGAGATTAAATGAATGAGCCCACTAGTTCATCCCGATTGTATAACGAGGCAAGCATTGATCGCATTCCATCAGCAAAAGCTGAGCTACAGGCACAAAAAAACACCGACTAGCGGTGCTTTTAGAAATCGAGTAACCGAAATGGCTACCGACGACGTGGGCCGAAACTACGCCTAGGTGCATTACGCTGCACCTGCGCATTACGCAGACGGTAAACGATGCGGGCCTTATCGAGGTCGTAGGGACTCATCTCCATTTTGACTGTATCACCGGTCGTAATCTTAATGAAGTGCTTACGCAATTTACCGGAGATGTGCGCGAGCACCAGATGCCCGTTCGCAAGCTCGACGCGGAACATGGTGCCAGGTAGAACGGTAACGATTTTGCCTTCGACTTCTACGTAATCTTCGCTTTGTGCTTTAGCCATAAATGATCAATAATAAATCGGGGAGGGAAGCGGATTGACACCGAAAGTCAAGGACTCTCTCTACTAGCAAAAATCGTTAAAAGTTTAAAAGGCGGAAAGTTTGCACATTCTGCCCCCTACTCAGACGATTCCAGCCTTTATCTCCTCCCCCGACCCCGCTTTAACTCTCTCCATCATGCAAGCAGACTGCCCATTCGAAAAAATCTACCCATCAGCGCTCAACCGCGATGCCGACTACTTCATGGCACATGCCTACAATGAAGCGATCGAAGCGTGGAAAAAGGACGAGGTGCCAATCGGGGCAGTGATCGAATATAACGGCCAGATCATCGCATCTGCACACAATCAATCCCGTTCTAGCAATGACCCCACCGCCCACGCCGAGATCCTCGCGATCTCCCAAGCTGCGAGCTTCATTGGTGATTGGCGGCTCAACGAGTGCACGCTCTATGTCACTAAAGAGCCCTGCCCGATGTGCTCTGGCGCGCTCGTCATTGCACGCATTGGCAAAGTTTATTACGGCCTCCCCGATTTGCGTATGGGTTGCGTTGGCGGGGCGCTCGACCTCGGCGCTCTCCCAGATAGCAATCACAACTTCAAGTCCGTCAGCGGCATCCTGCAGGAGTTGAACCACGACATTTTAAAAGCCTTCTTTGAAAAAAAGCGCCTAGCTAATGTTGCTAAAAAAGCGAACGCCCTGAAAGATAACACGTCACCGTCCGCAGGCACGAGTGAGTGAGCAGCGCAATAGCAACGGCATCTTGTCGCTTTCCATCCGTAAGACCAAGCGACTGGAAGCCGCTTCGACACTAAAAAGCAAAAAAGGGCCCAACAAGTACAGCTGTCGTTTGACAGCGCTCTAAGATACTCGCAACTTTCATTACTCTCTCCATTAACCAGAATAGAAAATAATACATACCATGGCTTACGAACTACCAGAACTTGACTACGCATACGATGGGCTCGAACCACACATTGATGCACGCACGATGGAAATCCATCACAGCAAGCACCACAATGCATATATCACGAATGTGAACGCAGCGCTCGCTGGCACTGAGTTTGAAGGCAAATCCGTCTGCGAACTCGTTTCAAATCTTTCTGCACTCCCCGAAAGTATCCGTGGCGCAGTCCGCAACAACGGTGGAGGCCACGCCAACCATAGCTTCTTCTGGAAGGTGCTCAGTCCAACTGGCGGCGGCGCTCCTAAGGGCGAACTCGCTGCAGCAATCGACGCTGAGCTCGGTGGTTTTGACGCATTTAAGGAAGCCTTCGCCAAAGCAGGCGCGACCCGTTTCGGCAGCGGTTGGGCTTGGCTCGTCGTGAAAGCAGACGGCAGTCTCGCAGTGACGTCGACCCCCAATCAAGATAGCCCATGCATGACGGGAGTCGCTGATGTTGAAGGTAAGCCAGTGATCGCGCTCGACGTATGGGAGCACGCTTACTACCTGAAGTATCAGAACATGCGCCCAAGCTACATCGCTGCATTCTGGGATGTAGTCGATTGGGACGCCGCTGAAGCGAACTACCAAAAAGCGAAAGCGTAAGCGTAGCCCCCAGCCGAAGGGCTGAGGTGACTGACATTTAAAAGCAACAGCCGCTGGTTCATATCCAGCGGCTGTTTTGTGCATACATTCTAATCCCGAAAACGCCACGCGAGGAGTCGGCTTATCTTTTGGCCTTGGCTCATTGGAATCACCTCGACTTGCTTGGCATCGCACTGGCTGAGGACTTTCTTCAACACGCATAAATGCTCCCCTTTCGAGACTAAACTAGTGAACCAGCCTACTTGTGCCGCGAACTCAACGCTCTCACGAATCATCTGCGTAATAAACACCACTTCGCCACCGAGGCACCAGAGCTCCGCCTGCTGCCCACCGAAGTTTAACCTAGCTGGGCCATTCGCAGGACGCCCCTTAGTTAGGTTTTTCTGTTTTCGTTGGGTGCTTGTCTGTGCGGCTTCCAGCGAAACATGAAAGGGTGGATTGCACATTGTCAGGTCGAAATAATCACCCTTGCGGATGATGCCTTTAAAAATCGAGCTAGGTTCCTTTTGTTGCACCACCTTCACCAACTTGCTCAAGCATGGATTCGATTCGACGATCAAACATGCGGTCTTCACCGAGACAGGGTCGATATCGGTCGCGACAAATTTCCAGCCATAGCTCTGACTACCGATAATAGGATAGATGCAATTCGCGCCTGTGCCAATATCGAGCACACGCACCTGCTTGCCCGTTGGCACCTTCCCCGACTCAGTCAAGAGATCTGCCACATAATGAATATAATCCGCCCGCCCCGGAATGGGAGGACACAAATAGCCAGCTGGTATCATCCAATGCTTAATCTGATAGGTTTGCGCTAGTAATGCTTGGTTCAAACACCGCACCGCGGCGGGATCAGCAAATTCGATGGTCGGTTCGCCTGAAGGGTTTAGGCGCACATAGGAGTTCAGTTCCGCACACACCTCACACAGGGCGATGAAGTCATAACGACCCTGATGCGGGTTGCGCGGGTGCAACAAGCCCGTCGGCTGTGTATTCTGTTTCGGCTTAGGCATGATCAGTAGTATTCAAAAGCAAACACATCGGCCATCGCGCTGCTGCGCCACGCTAAAAATTAGAACTAAAGGAGCGTGGGCGACTCGCCCACGGCATACAACCACGTGGGCGACTCGCCCACGCTACATTATCACACGTGAATACGAAGCCCCGAACTCCCCCTCTCATTGTTTGATAAGGGGGTTGATTCCCCCAGCATTCTTTATAAATAAAGAAGACTTCGAAAATCCCCAAAACATCTCTCCACATTTATGCGTCCGGAAATCCACTGGCTCCTCCATTTCTGCCTAGAAAATCAACTACTCACCGAGGGCCAAATCATTGGCATGGTGTCTAACCTCGCCCCAACCACAGACGTACACGCCTGTGCCAAGTTACTTGTGAACTCTGGTTGGATTGCAGACACCGCCTTTCTTGACAGTGCCGTCGAGGCCTCGATTAAAAATACGCAGGACGGCTTTGATCTCCCGGTGCTGCCTGGATTATCGTCCGCAGACACACACAGTAATGTCGCAGGGTTCCCCGATTTCTCAACATTCAATCATCTGAACGACGACGACCTGCGAGTAGCCATTCGCAGTCTCTTCACGCAGTGTCAAAGTATAGGCGCGAGCGACCTGCACCTGACCGGAGGTGCCCGCCCGCGGATGCGCCACCATCGCCGAATCGTCTATCTCAGCAATGCGCCACTCACAGATGCCCTTGCCAGACGAATCAACTACCTACCCCTCACACCTGAGCAGCGGCAGCGATTCGAAACTGATTGGGACTTGGACTATGCGCTGACTATCGATGATGAAACTGCGGGCTTTAAGATGCGTTTCCGCGCCAACCTGATGGAGCAAAAGAAAGGCATCTCTGGCGTCTATCGAATCGTGGCGGATCGCTTGATGAGCTTGGAGGAGCTCGGATTCCCGAATGCGGACAATATTCGCAAACTACTCAACTACCACAATGGCATTATTCTGGTAACTGGCCCGGTCGGAAGCGGCAAAACCACCACACTTGCTAGCCTCGTCAACGAACTGAATCAAACGCGCAAGGATCACATTATCACCGTGGAAGATCCCATCGAAGTGATGCAGCATTCAGCCAACAGCATCGTCACTCAGCGGCAAGTCGGCAAACATACCGAGTCCTTTAAGTCTGCCTTGAAATCCGCCCTGCGCGAAGACCCTGACATTATTATTATCGGTGAGATGCGTGACTTGGAAACAATCGAGATGGCAGTCACTGCGGCAGAAACAGGCCACCTCGTCATTGCGACCATGCACACCCGAGATGCCGCATCCACCTTGAATCGGATGCTCGACGTGTTTCCACCCAGCCAGCAAAACCAAATCCGCGCAATGACTGCCGGTTCCCTGCGTGGCATCGTCTGCCAGCGCTTAATCCCCAGCGTGGATGACGAGGTTGTACTCGCCTGCGAACTGCTCGTCAACACCACCGCCGTGGCCAATATCATTCGTGACTCCAAAGAGACCGGCCTAGAAAGTGCCATGCAGTCTGGCAAGCAACTCGGCATGCTCACCATGAACGATTCCGTGCAAGCACTGCTCGACCTAGGCAAGATCACACCTGAAGTCGCCGCTGAGAATATGTTTAATGCGGAAAGTAACGCCTAGCCCCCCAAAAAAGAGAATTTGATAGATGAACGAATTGGATACACTGCTGACTGACATGCTCGCCAAAGGAGGCTCCGACCTCCATCTCGCCGTCGACTCACCCCCAAAGACGCGAATCGATGGGGTCATCCATCTGCTCAACGAGCAACCGATCGGCGCACGCGAAATGGAAGCGCTACTCAAAGAAGTCACCCCTGCTCACCGCTGGGAGACCTTCATGCGAACGGGCGATGTGGACCTCGCGCATGAGATCCCAGGACAAGCGCGCTTCCGCATGAACCTGTTTAAAAACAGCTGGGGCATGGCCTCCGTCCTGCGCCAGATTCCGTCCCGAATTTCCAGCATCGCAGAGCTCGACTTACCCGTCGCATTGAAGGCGCTCGCCTCCTACCAAAACGGTTTGGTGCTGGTTACGGGGCCTACCGGCAGTGGCAAGTCAACGACGCTGGCGGCCATCATCAACCACATCAACGAAACCTCGCAGAAGCAGATTATCACAATCGAAGATCCGGTCGAATTTGCTCATGACGATAAAAAAAGTACTATCATTCACCGTGAAGTGGGTGAGCACACGCGCTCTTTCAGCGCCGGGCTCAAGGGTGCGATGCGCGCCGACCCCGATGTCATTTTGATTGGAGAAATGCGCGATATGGAAACCGTTCGCCTAGCACTCAATTGCGCAGCAATGGGGATGCTGGTTTTTGCCACACTGCATACCAACAATGCCACCAAGACGATTGACCGCATCATTGATGCTTTCCCTGCCAACGAACAAAATCAAATCCGCATCATGCTGGCTGAGTCCCTCCGCGGCATCGTCTCGCAGCTATTGTGCCAGAAGAAGGACGGCGGCCGTGTCGCCGCGCATGAAATCCTTCTCACACATGGCGCACTGCCGAACTGTATTCGCATGCACTCGCTCTCCAACATTCGCAACATAATCGACCAAAATCGGGCTCAAGGCATGATCTCGATGGATGCCTCACTCAGTAAATTACTGCAAGCAGGTCTGATCACCGAAAAAGAAGCCTATATGAAGGCGATCGATAAGACACGTTTCAAAGCCTAAGCAAACCAATCGCATTGCATTTGCTATTAGACTCGCTCCAATGAAACAAATTAAAGCACTCATCTATGCCGCCCTCGGCATCATGATGAGCATCAGCGCCGTTCGACAGCAGAACTATCTAATGGCTGCAGGCATCGTATTTTTCGTCGTCTGTGCCATCGGCGTCACGCTCAACTCAATCGGACGACTACAAATCACCTGGGACGAAATCGGCGTCACACTGCTTAAAAAGCCCAAACCTCCCATTCTGTTGAAGTGGTCTGATATGCAGAAGCTCAAAGTCGATCACCTCGGCTATCACATTCAGACACGACAAACCAATTTTCGCATCAGTAAAGACAAGATGCCCAAGGAACTCCTAAAGAAAGTCCGCGCAAGTATCCGAGAGAACAAAGGAATATCGATTTAAAATGGTAGCGGCGTTTTACTCAGATGTGAGCGAGGCATTGCCGAACGCGATCCGCTTCACCACTTCAGCGGCGAGAAAAAAACCGAAGGTCCCGGTCAAATAGGTTGCTGAGCCAAATCCTTGGTCGCAATTCAAGCGATAATCCGCGCCAGTCTCCCGCTCGCAAGACACGGTACCATCTTCCTTCGGAAATAAAGGCAACTCGTCAGTAAACACACAATCGATCTTAAACTTCTGCCGCTTAAACATCGGAAAGCCGAAATCGCGACGCAGCGTCTTACGCACTTGCAGCAGCAACGGGTCATTAATCGAGCGGGCCAAATCAGCGATCTGGACCCTTGACGGATCGATACGCCCACCCGCACCACCACAGGTAATCAACTTCAAGCCACGCTTACGCGCCTCCGCAATCAATAGACACTTATACTTGGTGGCATCGATCGCATCAATAATGTAGTCGAACGTCGGTGCCAATAACCGCTCCATCGTCGACTCCGTCAAAAAACACTCCTCCACCGTCACCACGCAACGCGGCGAGATCTTCGCCACCCGCTCGGCCAGTAATACCGCTTTTGAGCGTCCAATCGTGCCATCCAATGCATGTAGCTGGCGATTCACATTACTGAGACAGACCTCATCCATATCGATCAACGTCAACTTGCCAATCCCAGTGCGCGCCAAGGCCTCCACCGCCCACGAGCCAACGCCGCCCAAGCCGATCACGCAGACGTGCGCCTCCGACAGGCGCTTCAATCCATCGACTCCATACAAGCGCCCAATCGCGCCGAAACGTGCTTCATAATCTGGCATGGCAGAGGAACTAGAAGATCGCTCCCCGAATGAGAAGCAAAAATCATCTGCCAGCTGCCACTTTCCACTTTCCACCTGCCACTTTAACGCTAGCGTCAGCCAATGCCCACGCTATCCGAGATCGTCGCCTTTTGCGATACACGCACCCGTCAGGCCGAAATCAAAGACTTCCCCGGCGCTTACAACGGCCTCCAAATCGAGAATAACGGCGCAGTTACCAAAATCGGCGCCGCCGTTGATGCCGGTCAAGTTCCTTTTGAACAAGCCCTCGCAGCCGGAGTCGACTTCCTCATCTGCCACCACGGCCTCTACTGGACTGCGCCGATCCCACTCACTGGCAGTCGCTATAAGAAGGTAAAAACGGCCTTCGACGGCAATCTAGCGCTCTACAGTTCGCACCTGCCACTCGATTGCCACCCCGAGATTGGCAACAACGCCCTACTCGCTAAAGCACTCGGGCTCAGCAAAATCGGCGGCTTCGCCCACTTTGAGGGCAACGATATCGCTACCATCACAGCAGGCCCCGAAGGCGGACGACACGAACTCTCCAGCAAACTCAAAGCCCTTTTCCCTGACACTTACCAAGCCATCGAATACGGCAGCGACCAGCCGCAGCGCATCGCAATCCTCACTGGCAGCGGGCAAAGCGTCGTCGACCAGCTCCGAGCCAACCACATCGACACCCTCATCACTGGCGAACTGCGACAGCACCACTTCAACATGGCGCAAGAGCTCGGGCTCAATCTCTACCCCTGTGGCCACTACGCCACCGAGGTCTTTGGCGTCCAAGCGCTCGCCCAAGAAATCGCCGATAAATTCGGCCTCGAATGGACCTTCATCAAAACGCCCTGCTTACTTTAATGTAGATTGCCAAGTCCACCGAACATCTATCTGCTTCCACTAACTTCTGCTTTAAAATGAAACATATCGTCATAATCAACGGCCCCAACCTAGATCGTCTCGGTAAACGTGAACCGTCCATCTATGGCGATCAAACGCTCACAGACCTCGAAAATCTTCTCACTGAAGAGGCCGCCGAACTTGGCGTGCAAGTGCAATTTTATCAATCCAACCACGAGGGCTTCATTATCGATGAAATCGGCGAATTAGTGGACTCGGAAGTGTTCGGCCTGATCATCAACCCTGGCGCATTGACCCACACCAGTCTCGCTCTGCGCGACGCACTCGCGGGTAGCGACCTCCCTGCGATCGAAGTACACATCAGTAATATTTACAAACGCGAAGCAATCCGCCAGCACTCGATCACCGCGGAAGCCTGCATTGGCGTGATCTCCGGCCTCGGTTTCGACGGCTACGTCGCCGCGCTTAAACATTTAGCGAAGCTTGATTAATCAAATCGTTACACTTCACCTCAACAAAACCAACTAACCAAACAACAAAGCAAAATATTATGGCTGAAGAACTAAAAGGACTTAACAAACCAGTAACACTCAAAGCTGATCTCGCAGCATTCTTGGGAGCTTCTGCGCTGCCACGCACAGAGATCACTAAAAAGCTCTGGGACTACATCAAAAAGAATGGTCTCCAAACTAAGACTGAAAACGGTGCAGCTGAAAACGCAGGCAAATACATCGTAACCGATGCAAAATTGCTCACCATTTTCCGTCACACAAACTCAACCAGCAAATCTGGCAAGTTGACTGACCTCAGAAACATCAAGGAAGGCCAGACGATCAACATGATGCAAATGGCTGCCGTCGTCGGCGCCAACGTTGAATAAACGACGCTTCAGAGTTACTTAACCGCTTTACAACGGCTGTTTCCATACGGAAGCAGCCGTTTTT
>DJBY01000009.1:0-10502 GCA_002430605.1 Opitutia bacterium UBA5964
ATCGCCGACGGCATCCTGCCCGGCAACACCGGCCGCAACTACGTGCTGCGGCGGATCCTGCGTCGCGCCGTAAAATACGGTCGCGCACTCGGGTTCGATGGCAGCGAGCCCTTCCTGCCTAAAATCGTTGATACGCTTATCGCAGAGTTCGGCACGGTATTCCCCGAGATTGGCACCCGTGCTGAAGCGATTAAGGAGACCCTCGCCACCGAAGAAAACAGCTTCAACAAGACGCTGGATCGCGGCTTGCTGCTCTTTGAAAGCGACGCGAGCAAATCGAATGTCTTCCCTACAGAAGATGCATTCAAACTTTACGACACCTACGGCTTCCCGCTCGACCTAACAGCGCTGCTCTGCCGTGAGCGTGGCATCACACTCGATGAAGCGGCCGTCGAAGCGCGCATGGAACAAGCCCGCGAACTCTCGCGCGCATCGCAAAAGAAAACGATCGTCCGCGCGCTCGACCTCAGCTCCGAATCGACCACCGAATTCCTTGGTTTCGATGCCGACTCTTGCGAAGCAAATATCCTCGAAGTCCACCAACAGGATGGGCAGTGCCTCGTTATCACCGACAAGACTGTGCTCTTCACCGAAATGGGAGGCCAAGTAGGCGATATCGGCACAGCGACGATTGACGGGGTGACGTATCCTATCGTAGGTGTTCAGAAGATTGGCCATGCAACGGCACACATTCTTGAGCACATTCAACACTCAACTTTCAATGCTCAACAATCAATTACGATTGAACTCGATCGGACGCGTCGCCTGCCGATCGAAGCGCACCACACCGCCACGCACCTACTGCACTGGGCGCTACACGAAGTCGTCTCCACCGATGCCTCTCAACAAGGCTCCAGCGTTTCGCCGGATCGCCTCCGCTTCGACTTTAACTCCAAGGCTCTCACGCCCGCTCAGATCGCTGAGATGGAAGATAGGGTAAATGCTTGTATTCAAAAAGCCGAGACAGTCTCTTGGATCGAGCTGCCACACACCGACGTCAAAAATCGCGCAGACATCATGCAATTCTTTGGTGATAAGTATGGCGACCTTGTGCGCGTCGTGCAAATCGGCGGCGAGTCCAAAGCCCTCAACGGCTACTCGATGGAACTGTGTGGCGGCACACACGTGCGCAACACTTCCGAGATCGGTTTCTTCAAGATCAAATCCGAAGGTGCCATCGCTTCCGGCGTCCGTCGTATCGAAGCCCTCTGCGGCCCAGCCGCTTGGAACTGGCTCAACGAAATCGCCGAAAAAGGCACGGCCGAGGAAAAGGTCCTGCGTGCCAAGTTGAACCAGTCGAATCATACGCTGAGTGAGGCAGAACACAGTCCAGTAGAGCATGCGGAATTTCCGCATATCATGGGGGCGCTACTCGCCGGCGGCAAAGATTCCCACCAGATCAATGCCACCGTCAAAAGCTACCAAAATCACTTGGCTACTCTCCGAGAGGCATGTATTGATGCGGACAAAAGAGTCAAGAAGGCGCAAGCCACTGGCGCCGCAAAGATGGCCAACGCCATGCTAGAAGACCACGATTTGGCAGCTAACCTCGTGATCCAAGCCGAAGGCCCTGCCGCGCTGCTGCAAGAATTAATGAATGGCCTCAAGCAACAGCAATTCGCGCAAGCGGCCTTCTTCATCATCGACGATGGTGCTAAGCTCCATCTCGGCGCACTGTGTGGCGACGACGCTACAGCAGCGGGACTCAAGGCCGGCAAGCTCATCCAAACCCTTGCCCCGATTGTCGGCGGCAACGGCGGAGGCAAGCCAGACATGGCACGCGGCGCAGCTCCTGATCGTACGAAAGTCAGCGAGCTCGAAGCCGCAGCCAAACAGGCGCTGAGTGTTTAATTCGCAACACGCCCGAAATATTGTCGCAGCACATACTCTGTTCTATAGCGGAACAGATGATGAACAATCCCTATTGATCACTCGGGCAGCGCCAACCCTCAGACGATTGAATTAACTAAAAGTCGGAACAGGAGCATTCGTTCTTTCAGCTTTAGAGATCAGCTGTGCCCTGGCGGTCCGATCAGGCACGACCCCTGCAGCACTAAAGCTTAAGCATCTGGTAATACAGCAATCCGGTGAGCGCCAATGCATGGCCGATCTTACATTCCTTCGCCCACTCAAAGACTTCAGCCTCCGCAACCACGCGAATCTCCATCTCTTCGTGCTCGTCCCATTCGGTGCCATCCACATGTAACTCTACATTATCGGCAAAGACAATATGGCAGACATTATTAAGGATCGCTGGGTTCGGATGACAGTGTCCAATCAAACGCCCGCTCTGAGCCACATAGCCGGTCTCTTCGCGCAACTCACGCAGTCCTGCGGCAACTGGATCTTCGCCAGCATCGATGATGCCTCCGGGAAATTCCCACGAGAGCGCATCGATGCCCCAGCGAAATTGTCGCACTAGTATCAATTCACCCGCACGGGTTCGTGCGATGACAATGACCCAGTCGCGTGAATCGATATAATAAAACTCACCTTCGGTGCCTTTGTTTGGGTGACGATAGCGACGCGCGCGTAGATCCCATACGCGACAAGCGGTGAGTAGTTTATCGTCTAGTAAGTCCCAGCTCTCCGGAGCACCAGTCTCGTCCTGATCGGACATTATTTGGCAGGGATTTGAATCGTTTGACCAATTGCCAAACGGCGTGGGTCTGCATCTGGATTCGCATCGAGAATCGCTTGAACGGCGACGCCAAACTTGCCCGCAATCTTACCAAAATTATCTCCGGATGCGATCACATAAGTGCTGGCAACTCCGGGAGCAGCTGTGGTGGCCTCAGCTTCGGCATCGTTCGATGCAGCACTCGCTACCTGAGGTGCTGGCGCGGCACGAAAACCCGCGGCGGCAAATTCATTGAGCATCTCTGCGGTCTTTACGATCTGCTCGCGATTGGTATTCAGTTCGCCAGCGAGCTTTTTAACCGCTTGTTCACCTTGCGAGCTATAAATTCGTAGACGGCTCACAGTCTTAGTCTGCTCAGACATTTGAGCAGCGAGCTCGGCGACCTGAGTCTGAAACCCGTTGATCACTTTTTCGATCTTGGCCGAGCTCGTTGCGCTCGCAGAGACAGACTCATCGATCGGGTTCAACCGTTGGTTCGCGGTCAGCCCGAAATACAGGCCAGCACCGCCGAGAACGATTCCGAACACTGCGAGTGCGACGGGGACCATATTGCTAGTGGATTGATTAACGTCATCTTCCATAAACTAAGCACGCTAAGTGATTTGCTGAACTGTGCAAGCAAGGGATACGCGATGTTGCCACTGAAGCAAAATGTTCCCAACTTAGCGACAATGCCGAACCAACCAGAGCCTTCAAAGCGACTCATCCGCCTGCTACTATTGCTGCTAGTCCCAGCACTTATAAGCGCCGCAGCGGTTTACTATGCCTGGAGCGCACACCCTGAACTCGAATACTGGAAAACGCTCGGCTCCAATGGACATGCTTATTTGGAAGCGCACCCGATCTTATTAGTACTGATATTAGCGACACTGCCAGGCATCGGATGTCCCATGAGCCCACTGCTGATAGTCTTCGGGATTGTCATGGCGCCACGCTTTGGGCTGCCCGCGACCTGCGCGATTGGCATTGCCGCGACCAGTTTCTGCTCGATCTGGACTTATGCCTTAGCCTCCGGCCCCCTGCGCGTCTTTTTGAAGACACATCTATTGAAGAAATGGAGCATTCCGGAGTTCTCAGATAGCAGCGCCCTGCGCCTCGGCATCATCATCCGAATCACACCGGGCATCCCCTATCCCGTGCAGAACGTCGCACTCGGCGTGATGGGGATGCGCTTCAAGACCTACCTGCTCGCTTCTCTGCCGGCACAGAGCCTCTACACGATCGGATTTATTGTCACTGGCGGCGCACTTTTCGAAGGTCGAGCCGGACTGGCGATCACAGGCGTATTGTTCCTAATCGTCATCATCCTCGTCACACGTATGTTGAACAATCGAAGCACCAGCCATGTTGGATAATCTTATCAGTCCTGCCTCTGAACAGGTATTAAAAGTCACCGAGCTAACGCGCCAGATCAAGGCACAGCTAGAGGGGTGCTTCACTCAGATTTGGGTGCAAGGCGAAGTATCCAACCTTAGACGGCAAAGCTCGGGGCATGTCTATTTCTCACTCAAAGACGCCGGCAGTCAGCTTCCCTGTGTGCTCTTTTCCCGCGATGCCGCTCAACAAGGATTTCAACTGGAGGACGGCATGGAAGTGCTACTGTTCGGTAGCCTGTCGGTCTATGCGCCGCATGGCCGCTACCAGTTGATCGCCAAGGTGACCGTGCAAAGCGGCCAAGGACGTTTGCAAATGGAGTTTGAGCGCCTGAAGCAAAAACTCGCCGCTGAAGGCTTGTTTGAAAAAGAGCGTAAGCGCTCGTTGCCTGCCCTGCCAATGCGCATTGCCGTGGTAACGTCTCCCACAGGTGCTGCGCTGCAAGACTTTCTGCGCATTCTACGACGTCGCAATTACAAGGGCGAAGTCGTGATATTCCCAGCACGCGTGCAAGGTAAGGGAGCCGAAAAAGAAGTGGCCGCGATGCTCGAATATGCCGGAGCGAGTCAGAATTTTGACATCGTCGTCATCACTCGTGGCGGTGGGAGCATCGAAGACCTCTGGGCCTTTAACGAAGAAGTACTGGCACGCGCCGTTGCGGCCTGCCCTCTGCCCGTGATTTCAGCAGTCGGGCACGAAATCGATACCGTCCTAACTGACTACGCCGCCGACCAACGTGCCGAGACGCCTTCCGCTGCAGCCGAGCTGATCTCATCACTGATGATCGAAGCCGAGCAACGCCTAGAGCAAGCCGAGAGCAACTTGCTCTATTGGATAGAGACTGGTATCGCCAAGCGTCGCCAAAGTCTGAGCGCGCTTCAGTCGAAAATGCACATCATCGCGCCCGAACGTCAGGTCGAAATGCTCGGCATGAAGCTCGACGACCTCGAGAATCACCTCAGTCAAACCCTGCAAACACGTCTGCATCGCGAACGCACAAAGCTCGCCCAACATTCACAGAGCCTCGCCGAGCATCACCCTCGTATCAAAATTAGTTTAGCACACCAAGCGCTCGAAAATCTAGAGCAGCGCTTTAATCGCGCGACTCGAGTCGACATACACACAAAAAGCGAGCACCTCCTTCATCTACACAAACGACTGGATAACAGCAGCTTAAACGCCACAATGCGCCGCGGCTTTGCCGTACTAAAAAGCACCGACGGCGCGATTATCAGCAGCGCCCAAATCGGCCAAAACGAAGATCAGCTCACCGCTCAATTGAACGACGGAGAAATCGCCCTGAAAGTGCTAAAATCAGGTTAATGCGCCCTCAAAGGACCTATCGACTCCTTTTACTCGGGGTCGAGCCTTAATCTTTCACTAACAGTTATCTCGCCCGAGAGACCGAAGATCCCCCAAAACTCGTAAAACAATCTTCAAAAAAGAGCCGGAGACCGTTAAATCCTGCTGAATACAGTTTACCTCGCAAAATTCTGGCATACTTTACAATCACTTATGAGTGAAGAATCAGGGGAGCCAATACCGTCCAAACTAAAATTATCCAGCTCGAGAAATCAGCCGGAAAAACCGCAAAGTGCCCTATCTGCGAGCGCACCCTCAAGTGTCACCGCCAGTCTCCCCAAAAAAATAGACACCTCCCCGCTAGAGACTCCCATCGCTGCGAGCAAACCAGCGCCCGTACTCAAGGCAACACCGCCCGTACTTAAGGCAACACCGCCCGTACTCAAGGCAACACCGCCCGTACTTACGGCAACACCGCCGGCACTCGAGGCGACACCTCCGGTACTTAAGGCAACACCGCCCGTACTTACGGCAACACCGCCGGCACTGGCGCAGAACCCCGCACCCCGCACCAGTGACAGTGCCTCAAAAAAAGTCACGGAACCCGCCACACCAACCACCGAAGCGCCAGAAAAAGACAATCCTTTGAGCAGCATTCTAATCGTTGCCGCCATACTATTTATACTAGCCGCAGCCGCAGGTGGCATCTGGTTCCTCCTCCGTAGCGATGAGCCCGAACTGGTTGAAGGCACTGAGACAGCTGCACTCGCAGCAGCGCCGTCCAACTCAGTCGAGCGCGCTGAAGCCACCATCGCAACAGTGCCTGATCGTAATCTCGATAAAGTGCTCGATACTGAATCGGCTCCCGAGCCCAGCAACGAAGCCGCACCTGAGCCCAGCCAAGCAGAGCCCAGCGCACCAATCCCCACCAGCCTTAAAGAATCCGTCTCCAAGTATCTACAGAACATCCATATCGGCGGCATCCGGACGGGCGAGCGAGCGCGCATCATGCTCGATGGCGAAAACTACAACATCAACGACACCGTAGATGCCGCCACCGGCCTAGTATTTATAGGCACACGCGACCAACGGCTGTTATTTAAAGACAGCAACGGAACAATATATGTTAAAAGCTTCTGATTGCACTCTGCTAAAAAATCATTTCTTATAGGCACAATTATGAAAGCGAAAGTAACAATCCTCTCCATTCTCACACTCACCGTAGTCTTTTTTTCGGGCTGCACGACACCGGTCGCAATCGATCCGATGACCGGGCAACAGCAGACCGCGGAATACCGATCCGGTTACTTCTACGCACCCATTGCAGCGGATGCGAACGATGTTTTCTTAACCACTATTCGCGCAATAGATGGCATGGGGCTCCTTCGTACTGGCGAACTTCACAAGAAGAACTACATCAAGATCTTTGCTCGTCAAGTCGGCGACAAAGAAGTGGTAGTGCGCATCAAGCAAATCGCTGCAGGCGAGTCTGAAATCCGCATTCGTGTTGGCCAGCTGGGCGACCTACCACAATCGCAGGTCATCTACGCAAAGATCCGCGACGCAATGTAGTCTCGACTATAAAACCTTTCCAAACCGCCTTTCCACTTGGATCGGCGGTTTTTTTATGTTTTCTTCAACACCCCTCGAAATTAACTTTTACACATAGAACAAATATGAGCTCACCATTTACCATCATCGGAGTCGGCAGCCCCATCGTCGACGCAATCGCACAAGTCCAAGACAACTTCATCGAGCAAATCGATGGCGACAAAGGCGGAATGGTGCTCGTCGATGCCCCTACGATTGAGATGCTGCTAAGTTCCCTCCCCGATACGCCCACTAAAACGCCCGGCGGCTCCGCAGGTAACACACTGTTCGCGCTCGCACGCATGGGGAACAACACCAGCTTTCTCGGCAAAATAGGCAACTGCTCAGATGGCGAGTTCTACCAGCAACAATTCATTCAACTCGGCGGCGATAGTTCCCGTTTCAAAATCGGCGAGCAAGCCAACGGCCAATGCGTCTCGCTCGTCACGCCCGACGGCGAACGCACCATGCGCACCAACCTCGGCGCCGCGATGACCCTCGCACCTCAAGAAATTTCCGCCGCCGATTTTGCTGGTTGCGACCATGCCCACATCGAAGGCTACCTCCTATTCAATGAAGCACTGATGATGCGTGTACTCGAATCTGCCAAAGCAGCTGGCTGCACCATCAGTCTCGACCTCGCCTCCTTTGAAGTGGTGCATGCGACCAGTGCCATTTTACCAGCCATCCTGCGCGACTACGTCGATATCGTCTTTGCCAACGAAGAAGAGGCCGAAGCATTCACAGGAATCAAAGATGACTACCGTGCCATGGCCACTAAACTCGCCGAATATTGTGAGATCGTCGCCGTCAAAGTCGGCGCACACGGCTCTTACATCGCACACCACGGTGAAGTCACCAAAATTGAACCGATGCATGCCGCCAAAGTCATCGACACCACTGGTGCCGGCGATCTATGGGCAGCAGGCTTCCTGCACGGCTGGTCACACCAACTCGACCATGCTCAATCTGCAAAAATAGGCTCGATCCTTGGCGCCGCCGTCGTGCAAGTCCAAGGGAGCGTGCTCCCTGCGCATGCATGGGACGACGTCATGAGCGCGATCCAAGCATAGCTCTCAAGACCCTCAAGTCTCAGCCTTCAGCCCTCAAGTCATGGACACCGATCAAATCTCCACACTCATCGAAGACATTGCCAAGCGCGCACGCGCCGCATCGCTCGACCTCGCCACGCTCCCAACCGAGAGCAAGAACAGCTTCCTTGAATTGTTGGCTCAAAAGCTAGTCGAGCAAACCGATGCCATCATCGAAGCAAATGCCCTCGACCTCAAAGCAGCCAAAGCCATGGAGCTTTCCGGCCCCATGCTGGAACGCCTCAGTCTGACAGCGGATCGTATCGCCGATATGGCCGCAGGTGTGCGGCAAGTCGCGGCCCTCCCCGACCCAGTCGGCGCAGAAATCGAGCGTCTCTCACCACCCAAAGGCTTTGATCTGCGTAAAATCCGCGTGCCCATGGGCGTCATCGGTATCATCTATGAATCACGCCCAAATGTGACCGTGGACTGTGCCATTCTCTGCCTCAAATCAGGCAACGCCTCAATCCTTCGCGGCGGCAAGGAAGCGTTTCATAGCAACATGAAGCTCGCCGAAATCATTCGTGCAGCACTCAAAGAAACAGACATCAACGAAGATGCCGTGCAAGTCATCCCCACCACTGACCGATGGGCGCTCACCGTCTTGCTCAAGCAAGACAAAACGATCCACTGCATCATCCCTCGTGGTGGCGAGAGCCTCATCCGTTTCACAGTCGAGAACAGCCGCATCCCAGTGATCAAGCACTACACTGGAGTCTGCTCGATCTACGTCGATGCCGCGGCAGATCCTGAAAAAGCCGAAGCCATTCTCATCAATGCAAAATGCCAACGCCCTAGCGTCTGCAATGCCGCGGAAAATCTCATCGTGCACCAAGACGCTACCGCACAATTGCCACGTCTTGCTAAGGCCCTGCACGACAACGGAGTCGAGCTACGCGTGGAGGCGCATGCCAAAGCCATCCTAACCGGCACAGGTCTACCGCTCGTCGACGCCACGCCCGAAGATTTCGCGACTGAATATTCCGACCTGATCATCTCAATCGCAGTCGTTGCCGACACCAAGGCCGCCATCGAGCTGATCAATGCAAACGGATCGGGACATAGCGATGCAATCATTACCGAAGACGCCGATGCAGCACGTCTGTTCCTTGCAGGTGTCGACGCATCCACCGTCTATCACAATGCTTCAACGCGCTTCACTGATGGCTTCGAATTCGGCCTCGGCGCGGAGATTGGCATCTCAACCGACCGCCTACATGCCCGTGGCCCCATGGGGCTCAACGAGCTGTGTACTTATAAGTACGTGATCCACGGAAAAGGCGAAATTAGGTAAGCACGCTGAATCGAAATCGGTTCGCGAATACGCACGGTCCGACAAGCGATCTCTACAGCTTTGGATCGATAAACGGGCTGCTCGGCTTCGACTCGTCCTCAGCCATCGACTTTTCAGTTTTTAAACGCAGTTGGCCGCATGCAGCGTTGATATCGTGGCCCTTCTCGCGACGAATCGTTACCGAGACGCCGCCCTTGCGCAGCACATCGACAAACGCATCCTGGCGGCGCACACTCGGACGCTGCCACTCTAGCCCCTCCACCTTATTGTAAGGAATACAATTTACGTGTGCATGTAGATCACGCGCGATTTTGGTTAACGCCTTCGCCTGATCGAGGCTGTCATTGACGTCCTTGATCATAATAAACTCGAGCGTCAACATCCGGCCATGCTTCTGTTGAAAGGCCTTCACCGCCGGCAACAGCTCCTCCAACGGATACTTCTTATTGATCGGCATGATCTGGTCACGCACTTCGTTGGTCGCACCATGCAGCGAAATTGCCAACCGTACAGGCACGTCCTCGTCCGCGAGCTTTTGAATCTGCGGCGCCAAACCCGAGGTCGACACCGTGATACGGCGCGCACCGAAATTGAGGCCCCAATCCGCATTTAAAATCTTAATGGTCTGTATCAATGTATCATAGTTCGCCAACGGCTCACCCATACCCATGAACACAATGTTATCAAACGAGGCGATCTCTTCCTTGGCCCGCTTGGTATGTGCATCTTCGCGACGGCAAATATGCATCAACTGCGACACCACCTCCGCCGCCATCAAATTACGGCGAAAGCCAGCGAGCCCCGAAGCGCAAAACTTACAGCCATACGCGCAGCCTACCTGAATCGACACACATACAGTCTTGCGTGAATTCTCCTGCCCCACTCCCGTCTGCGGCGCACGAATCAACACCGTCTCGATCAAGGACTTGTCTTCCAATTCTAGCAACAGCTTCTGAGTGACATCGTTCGAGCGCTTATCAATCAACGATGAGGTCGGATATAAAATATAGTGAGTGTCCAGCCATGCGCGAAAGGCCATCGGCAAGTTGCTCATCGCATCCCACTGATCTACGCGCTTCTTGTAGAGCCACTCCATGACCTGCTTCGCACGAAAGCTCGGAAAGCCCGCCGCTTCGACGCTCACTTTGAGGCTTTCTAGAGTTTCGCCAAATAGGCTCGGTTTTTGCGGTGTAAATTTCACGAGGGCGAC
>DJBY01000009.1:10824-13378 GCA_002430605.1 Opitutia bacterium UBA5964
TGAGCACCCAATATCAAACAACCCGTCGGATCAAAGACATGGTCGCCAGCGAGCGTCCACAAGAGCGGCTGGCCAAGCACGGCGCCAAAGCACTCAGTGACAGTGAAATACTCGCGATGATTTTACGCAGCGGCCCGCGCGGTATTGATGTCCTCACCATGTCCAGCGACCTACTGACAGCCGCAGGCTCTCTCACCAGTCTACTACGCTGGACGGCCGCCGACTTCCAAAGAATTAAGGGGATCGGCACAGTTAAATCGCTCCAATTGATGGCAGTCATGGATTTCGCTCGCCGTATTTTACAAGAAGACGATTCGGTCGAAACGATCTTCGATACGCCCGAAGTCGTGGCAAACCACTTTCGCACTCTGATCGCAGGCGAAGAGGTCGAGCGTTTTTGGACACTCTGCCTCGACCGCAAAAACCGCCTAATTCAACGCATCGAAGTCACTGTGGGAACGGCGTCTTCATGTCTCGTGCACCCCAGAGAAGTATTCAGGGAAGCGATTCGACTCAGCGCCTCGGCCATCCTCGTCGCCCACAATCATCCTAGCGGTGATCCCGCTCCTAGCCGAGCCGACATACAAGTCACTCGCCAACTACGCGAAGCCGCCAAAGTCATTGGCATCGACCTACTCGACCACATTATCCTCGGTCAAAAGAGCAAAGACCCGCAAGGCCGCGGCCTATATAGCTTCAACGAAGCAGGCCTGATCTAGCTAGAGATTTCGGGCTTTTGCACCGTCCAGAAGCGGCAATCGTCGGAGAAGGCCGCCACTTCCGCTGACTCTTGCCCGAGTTGCGAGCGCATCACAGTGACCTCGACTCGAAAACCGACCCGCGCAAGCACCGCCTTCATTTCCTGCACAGAGGGCACGTGCATATAGTGATCACCATCATCTGTCGCTTCCGTGCGATCACCAAAATCATCTAAGTCAGCCGACTGATCGGCCTCTTGCCAGCGGCGCTGTTCTTGAATCCAGAAGCTGCGATGCGGTGAGCGGTCACGATCATGCGAGGTAAACACAAACCAAGCGCCTGGCCGAATGACTCGATAGATTTCACTCAGCGCCTGCTCGCGTTGAGCGGCCTGCGGGATCTGCATCAGCCCGTTAAATCCAAAAATAGCACCATCAAAGGCGTTGTCCTCAAATTCCAAATCCGTGGCATCGCAGACACGCAGCGGGATATTGTATTCCAACAAGGTGGATAAATGGCGCGCTCGCTTGATCATCTCACGCGAATAATCGGTCGCCATGATATTGGTATAACCCAGCTCATGCAGTCCGAGGGCAATCCGCCCAGCCCCACATCCTAGCTCGAGCAAGGAATCGCTGGGCTCAAAGACGCGAGTAAATATCTTTTCCTCAGATTGCCACAGCCCCAAACGCTCAGCTGCCTTTGCGTAGTGTTCCACCACAGATTCAGAATCAAAATATTTGAGCACAGTTTCGCGATCCATCCACAAAACAAACGACGCACATGCACCCCTTGGCAATTCTTATCTAGAGCACGGCCCCCTAATACACACAATTAGCGTCATCACAGCTTGCCACTAGGACCGTTATCTCCAAAGTCTGACTTACTTTACGACATGGTGGCTTTATTCAAAACGCTTATTTTACTGATCATCGCCAGCGCATTGGCGATCGCGGCGCTGCTGGTACCAGCACAGATACGCTCCGTTGATCCGACAGTCGTCGAGCTCGCGGGCGCTAACAGCAGCTCAGTTGAAGACAAGATTTGGGAGGAAATCAATGCCGCCTATGTCGGCCCAGCGCAACGATTCGCAGCAGCCACAGGCAGTCAAGACCCCGGCCAACAGACCCATATTCAACAGCTCTTAGACAAAAATCCGGACTTTGCCAGCAGCGGCGGCCCTGACCGCGACTTTGAAGATTTACTCAAGCGCAGTGTCACTCAGCGTAAAAGTCGCGCCGTCATCCCTCAACTACTGCCTCGCAGCGAACGCGCCTCGCTCACCGAATCACTCTCCACTTCGCGTAATCGCAACGTCACCGCACTTTTAAGCATTCGCGATATCGCAGGCCTGTCACGCCTCCACCCCGCGAGTCACGCAGCTGGTGCTCCCTATGATGCAGGCGTGCTGACACTCGCGCTACTGATCGAAGCTGGCCATTTTCAACCCAGCCTCGCCCAGCAAATCGGCAATCTGGCAACTTTGGCCGCAGCCCATAATCCAGAGGCCACGATCGCCTGCGAAGACCTAGTCATCGGCACCCTCTCGCTTGGCCGTCAACTCGACTACACCTCATTAGTCAGTCTTGCAGAATTGACCGAAACACTCGGCGATTGGTCGCAAATGGCCGCCCTCTTTCGCGCACAGCCAGATCGTATTGCCGAAAACTACACCGCACTGCGATTCTCAGAATCTCCCGACACGCTTTATAGCTATCTCGCCGAGCAAACCGAGACTGGCAATCAAGATCTGGACTTCGCATTACGCCATGGCCCAGGAGCGGTGAGCTACTTAATCAATTCCGAGCAACCGCTCTATCAGGCCAGTTCAATACCCGGCACAGTCCTGAGCTTA
>DJBY01000009.1:13630-17493 GCA_002430605.1 Opitutia bacterium UBA5964
GCACTGTATCGCGCAGCAACCCGATGGTCATGGCACGCGATATACTCATCAGTTTCGTCGTCGTCCTAACCATCTGGACCTTCTTCGAGCCCGACATCCTTAAATCTCAAGAATCTGTTTCCGACACTGGGCCACGCATCGAATTTGCCGTAGCCGACACACTTCAATCCATCAAATCACCCGTCAAAGCCATGCAAGAGATCAACCAAGTCACACTCCTCGTCCTCGCGCTGTTCTTTATTATACAGCTCGTGATCTACTCGTTCTGCCTGATCAAGATCAAAGAAGTCGGCAAACAACCACTCAGCCCTGACATGAAGCTGAAGCTACTCGACAACGAAGAGAACTTGTTCGACTTCGGCCTCTACGTTGGTCTCGGCGGCACCGTGCTCTCCTTGATCCTCGTCGCAGTCGGGATCGTCGAAGCCAGCCTCATGGCAGCCTATGCATCCACCTTGTTCGGCATCCTCTTCACGGCGATGCTCAAGGTGATGCACCTACGCCCCTACCGCCGTCAACTGATTCTCAGTGCTGGCTCGGCTGAAGCGCCATCCACTTTAATGAACAACAGCAAACTGTAAGAGGTATAAAGGTGCGAAAGTAAAAAAGGCATGAAGGTCGCTACTTTCCCACTTTCTCACTTTCCCACGTCTTCACCTGTGACTTCCCACGTTTCCATTTTCCCACTCCGCCCACTATGAACAAAACCTTGATGCTAGTCATTTGTGACTTCCTCCTCCTGAGTATGTTGGCGCTCGCACGCTTCGATCCGCCCGAAGAGCGCCCCGAAGTAACACTCGATGCCACCGCCTCCTCCGCCACCGCCGAGGCCGAATTGATTAGTCTGCTCGAAGAGTCCCTACAGTCCGAACTAGAGTCCCGCTCCGGCCTTAGCGAAGATCTCACTGAAACACGAAAAGACCTTGAAGAACAGGCGCTCAATCTCGCAGCACGCGAAGCCGCACTCACTGCCACTCAGAAAAGCTTACAAGAAAAAGCAGCTGAAGCCGCACAACTCACCGTCGCCAAAGCGAGCATTGAAGCCGATCAAGCCAAGTTGACTGAAGAAAAAGCCCTAGTCGAAGCGGATCGCCAAGCCCTTGCTCTGAAATTTGAATCCACTCGCACCGAGCTCGAGAGCGCTCAGACAGAGCGTATCGAACTCACTCAGACTCTCGGCCAACTCAAACAAGAAACATCCGTCTCTAAAGAACGGCTCACACAAGCGGAGAAAGATCTAATCACCCGCGAAGTGGCCCTCGCCCAAAGTGAAGCCGAGCTCAAAGCCGCTCAAGCCGAGACCAAAAAGCTCAACCTAGAGCGCGAGGCACTGAATAAGCAACTAGCAGTCGCTAACGCCGAGCGCAGCCTACTGGAGCAAAACCTAATTAGGGAGAAACAAGATAAAGTACAGGCACAGGCTCATGCGTCACGGCTCACTGAGAACGTATCCCAACTTGGGCAAGGCGTCTCCGAACTAGCGCAGAGCTCCGAAGAAATCATTCAAGAAATGGATGCGAGCCGGCCACGCACGATGAGCGAAATTTTCACACGCTTTCAAAACAACCGTGCCACTATTCATTTCACCTCTTCAGAAAAACCGCGTATTGGCAGTCCCGCGACGCAACACTACGAAAGTAAAAGTATCCTAATTGCGGATACTGAAGGCACTTACCTAGTCACGCACACCGCAGACACACCTTTTGCCTTTTTCAAGAACCCTGACAACCTCCTCAGCGTGCAACTAGATGTGACACTCGCGGGGCGCACCTTCCCGATCGATCAAATCGCTTTCCTCAGCGCCGACCCTCGACTGATCTACATCCCTCTACCAAAACGCACGGTTGAGGCTTCAGGCCTAGAAATCTTCGAACTAGCAATTCAACCAGAACGCTGGGAAGAAGCAGTCCTCGTTAAAAACGACGAAAGTAACTTCGGTCGCACGGGCTTTCGCCGTCTGACCAGCAGTGAGCGCTTCCTTAAGATGGAGCGCCCTGCCCTCGGCGAACTGTTTGCCGATTTCGCATCCTCGCGCGGTGATCTAGCCTTCAGTAAAAACAGTCAATTCATCGGCGTATTAACCGACTCGAAACACGCTGTTGTAATCGAAGCGTTCCTCGCCAGTGCTATTGGCAACTTAGGCGCCGACTTCAACAAAGAAACAAGCGCCGCCACGATCCGACGCTTGAAAGACCGCGTCCTAAAACTGCCAGATGAGGTGCAGTAGTTGCTCGGAAGCGTCCCTAAAAGCTTTAAAAAAATATCGAACACGGCGGCGCAGGCAACCTCGCTCCGCTACCTTCCTGATTTTTGATGTTGGGTAAGAAAATGAAAAACATTAAATTAATCATCCTTTTTTAGTCCTGTCGATCCTGTCTGGATGTCTCAAATTTGGAGACGACATAGAATTAAATGAAGAGGAGATATCTCCTGCTACCCTAGAACTGGTCACTAGTATCACTGGCATCACTTTTCCAGAAGGCACAAAGGGAAAGCATTATTATTACCAAGGCTCAGGGATAGATGATAGCCTTTGGCTGAAAGCTATTATTCCTGAAGGAAAGAAAATGGAATTCTTACAGAATGAAATCTTTGAGCATTACGATGAGAGACCTGAGTTCTATCAGCACACTCATATCGGGGAATGGTGGAATCCTAAATCTTTAGAAGAACCATCACATTATTCTACGGAAATAAACAATAACATGGACTTCCTAGGATGCAGCATAGGTCACGAATCAAAAGAACTGACAATTTACATCTATTGGTTCAGCACCTAACCCAAAGACCCAACAAGTCGTGATATGGACAATTAATTTCGCGCTCCGCACTGTACTCCATGCCTACCTTTGACGTTGGGCAAAGAAAATATTGACCGAGCAGACATGTCCAATATATTGGACAATATGAACGCAATTACATATTCACACGCCAGAGAAAATTTAGCCCAAACAATCATCTCCGTTTGTGAAAATCACGATCCTGTGATTATAACAAAAAAAGGAACTGATGCGGTCGTCATGATTTCGCTTGAAGACTACGAATCCATGGCAGAAACCACTTATCTACTTCGTAGCCCTAAAAATGCTCGTCGGCTATTAGAGTCGATTCAGCAACTTGATGAAGGCAAAGGAACAGAAAGAAAATTGGCGGGATGAGGAAAATATTTTCAGCCCGAGCTTGGGATGATTATCTTTATTGGCAAAAGAACGACAAGCGCATGCTAAAGAAAGTGAACGATCTCATCAAAGATATTAACCGGAATCAATATGAGGGAATCGGCAAGCCCGAGCCACTCAAACACTCACTGTCTGGGTTCTGGTCTCGACGAATCAATGAAGAGCACCGGCTTATTTATCGAATAATTGAAGACGAAATTCACATCGCCCAACTCCGATACCACTACTGAGTCCAACCGATCAGAGCACACAATGTAGATAACGTTCCGTCGAATAACCTCTACGTTCTTCACTGAAGAACCATGAATGAAAAGGAGACTTCAATAATGAACAAGATGATCAAGAGTATAGTCGTCGTATTGCTCACCGCTATCATCACGGCTGGCGCTTTTTTCATGATTGGGCCGCAGATCATGATCATCGTGCCGGTGGCCTTCGTGGCAGCAATTGCCTTTGCGTTCCGGCGCTCCTCCCTGTCATTGGTTTGCTTTGGCTACCCGTTCACCTTTGGCCTAGTCTCAGCATACATCGGTTGCTCAGAGATTACCGACTACGAGCTGACATCTCCCTTTGCAGTTTCGATAGTCATTGGCCTTGTAGGTGTCGGCCTGATTGTGGCGGGACTGTGGCAGACTCTTCCCGGCCGAAAAACTAGAAAAGCAAACGGGATGGCCGAACCAGTCA
>DJBY01000011.1 GCA_002430605.1 Opitutia bacterium UBA5964
CCACACTCCTATCGCGGTCAATGCCCCGGCCAAGTACCCCGATCACACAGAATGCTTTATTTCAAATACGCCTTCATCTCGCGAACGGCTTGCTCCACGCCTACAAACAAAGCGCGGCTGACGATGGTATGCCCAATATTCAGCTCATGCAGGTGCGGGATCTCCAGCACTTCGCTGATATTTGTATAGTTAATCCCATGCCCGGCATTCACCACTAGTCCAAGACTGTGCGCCAACTTCGCTCCCTGACACAGAATCTCCAACTCTGCGGCGCGACGGTCACCATAATATGCATTCGCATACGCTCCGGTATGCAGCTCCACCCACTCTGCCTTGAGCTCGGCCGACGCTTCAATTTGCGCCGGATCGGGATCGATAAACAAACTCGTGATGATACCCGCTTCGGTCATGGCCGACACCACTTCGCCAACGCGCGACTTCTGACCGACGACATCGAGACCGCCCTCGGTCGTCACTTCTTCGCGACTCTCCGGCACGAGGCAAACCGAGTCTGGCTTCAGCTCCAACGCATATCTGATCATCGCTGGCGTGCAGGCCATTTCCAGATTTAGCCGCGTGCCGATCTGTTCACGCGCACGACGGACGTCCGATTCCTGTACATGGCGCCGGTCTTCACGCAGGTGAATGGTAATGCCATCGGCACCAGCCTGCTCGCACAACAACGCAAACGCCACCGGGTCTGGCTCGACCTCGTTACCATGATCGAGCACATGCTCGCGAAAACGCGCCTGACGCACTGTCGCGCAGTGGTCTACATTGACACCAAGAAGAATGTTAGAAGCGGTGATAGTCATAAAGGCTGATCAATTTGGCGATTTCATTGAAAGAGTCCACCCGAGTTTCACATTTCTGCGGCAAAGTCGAAGCGACACTCTAGACGCTTCAAACAGTGAATCTCGATAAGACGCAACCAGCGTGTCCCTTAATCCTCGCCACAAAGCGCTACGCCGACGGCTTCCATCCATCCGCGAGACTTGCGGACCGCAGCGGTTACGCCAATAGCTTACTCAGATGGCATACCGCGTCAGACGCCGAATCAATCGGCAACCCCTCAAGTATATCCTGCGCTAACACAACACCAGCACCCGACTGCAGCAAGCGCTCTAGGTATGCCGAATCGGCATATTGCGGCAGCAGCAGGAACTTTGTTTCAGGATGCGCCTCGCACCATTCCCTGAGATGTCTCAACAGTTGCTCGCTCGATTGCCGCACTTCCAACACCACCAGATCTACTGGCAGGCAATATGCAAAAAGCTGCCATTCTTCCGCATACAAGCAATCCCCCAAATAATCGATACCCTCGACCGCATCCAATGCGGCCTCTAGGTGATCTTCGGCAGCTAGGTCTTGCAGCAACAGCACGCAGGTAATCGCTTTTACCGCATCTGGCACCCCAGCTCCATGCAACGTATACATATACCCCCATCACTCCCATTCTTAACGACGCCCGAGACGCTGCAGGGCGATTTGCATCAGTTGCTGACTACTGTTGAGCGAGAGCTTCGTTTTGAGACGCTCCTTACAGGTACTAACAGTGTTGTTGCTAATATCCATTTCAGTCGCGATCGCGGCAGTGGCATGCCCCTGTCCGATCAGACTCAACACGTGGAGCTCGCGATCCGTGAGTCGATCGAAGCAATCCGCCTCATCACGCGTCGTGCGTTTGGAGAAATCCGTCAGTAACTGCCCGGCTATTGAGGCACTAACCACCACTCCGCCAGCAGCGACTCGATGGACTCCATCGATGATGGCACTCGGGCAACTCCCCTTCATTAAATAACCATTTCCACCCGCGTCTAGGACACGCCTCGCACAGATCATTTCCGGGAGTTGAGACAGTACGAGAAACTTAGTTTCAGGATACGACTCGGACCAATCAGTGATATGGCGAAGGGCATCGTCACCATCGAAGACCAAGCCCATCACCACGACATCGACCTGCAGGATATCAAAGCACTTTGAAAGCTCATGCGGCCTAGAAACACTACCGATGACAGCTAGCTCCTCAATCGCACCAAACAGGGACTCCAGTCCAGTACGCAAAATGCAATGCTGGTCCAGTAGAGCGATCGTTAAGACGGTTTTCCTTGCCGGATTCATGAGTTTTTTATTTTACCAATCCTCCGGCTGTTAATTGGTTCTTTTTATGGAAGCTGAAAAATGAATTCCGCGGTGCAACAGGATCCGCGCACGACTGCTCTCATCAATCATTTGGCTTAGGTTGTAGCCTTCCTGGGCGTGCCGAGTTAAGACCGCCCCTAGTTTGCGTGAACTGACAGTCCCACGGAAGAACCCAGGGTTGTAGCCCGGGATCTTGTATTTTGGAGAGTCACCTAGTTTCATTGGTTACTAATTCTTGTTGGAGACGTGTAATAAAGCAGAGCATATAGATTACTTAGACTAGGGTGATTCGCAATTAATGAATCTAGTCCTTTGGGACTACTTATACATTCACTAAACGCCGTTAAAATAGTTGAAATCTATTAATCCATTGAGCTCTAAAGTGGCCGCAATAGGCCCCACCAAAGGCGCAACGGGTAACTTCAGCTCGTCCAGGGTGTGCCCCCAGACAGCCATGCGCTGCTGCAATCACTCACCATGCATAGAGATAGAGTTCCTTTGCAGGATCAGATTGCTAACCACCAGACGATTTAAAGGAAAAACAGCCAATTCCGACCACTTCAATAACTCTCACTCTATCCTAGGCCACTCAGCTGAGGATTAGGACTAGGCTAGGCCGACGGCTTCCAGTCGATCAGCGTCACTTGCGGATAGCGACTGTTGCGCCAGTAGTTCCACGAAAAGCGCACCGCTAAATCAATTGACTGCCCCACTTCCGGCACGCCGTGCATGCGCCATGCGATACCAGCGACGCCACTTCGACTACCGTTCACTATCGGCATACGGAAACGGAAGTTGCCCTCACCGAAGGGGTGCGGCGCTTCTTCGAGGACGACGCCACGCAAACCAAACACTGGCTCGGCATTGCCCTGACCAAACGGATGCAAGCGATCCAGCTCTTCTAGCAAGCCCTCTTCTAAATTTTCAACCTCCAACCAAGTGGACAACTGCAGCGATGGCTCAGGTAAGCCATCGGGATAGAGCGCCTTCAAACTTTCGAGATAGCGCTCGGTAAATGCTTTGATGTTGGCGACTTTCAACGAAACGCCTGCCGCCATCGGATGGCCGCCCCAGTGCCCGAGTAAATCGGTACAACGCTGAAACACTTCGACCAAATTCACCGTCGCCACACTACGCCCCGAACCATGCGCGTCTTCACCATCCGCACCGAGAATCACACAAGGCTTATGGAAGTGACGACTCACGCGACTCGCCACGATACCGACGACCCCGGGGTGCCAGTCTTCGCCAAACAACACGATACCCGGCTCATCGGCAAATTCCTCAGCCGCGCGTCGCTCTGCCTTTGCGGCAATGCCACGTTCAATACCTTGGCGCTCGCGATTCATCGCATCGAGCTCTTGCGCAATCTTTTGGCAGACAGCCAGATCGTCGCTCAACAGCAGATTCATCGGCAGTGACGCATCACCCAAGCGCCCACTCGCATTAATGCGCGGCGCGAGTTTAAACGAAATATCAGACGCCGCCATTTCTTGACTGGCATCCATGCCGCTGACTTCGGCTAGGGCACCCACCCCAATACGGCCATTCGCACGCAGGTGGCGCAAGCCGAACCATGAGAGAATACGATTCTCCCCGCGCAACGGCACGAGGTCGGCAATCGTGCCCATCGCGACGAGGTCCAGATAGTCTTTGAGTTGAATACCATCCACGCGCGGATCTTCCGCTTCGCGGCGACTTTTCAGGAGCCCGTGCAAGAGCTTAAACACCAGACCCGCGGTGCACAGATCGCGCCACGGCGCATCTTCAACATCGTTCACATGCGGGTTTACAAAAATGCACCCTTCAGGCGCGACCGTCTTGGTCTGGTGATGGTCGACCACGATCACATCGCAGCCCAACTCACGCAGATACGCGATCGGCTCATGCGCGTTGGTGCCACAGTCCAGCGCAATAAATAGATCCGGCACTTCGCCCGCGAAGACACGGTTGATCGCCTCAGCGCTCAAGCCGTAGCCCTCATCTAAACGAAGCGGCACACAATAGCGCGGTTCTAGACCGAGCGTGCGTAACATACTGACGAGCTGCACGGTGCTGGTCACGCCATCGACATCATAATCGCCAAACACCACCACCGACTCATTCGCCTCAATCGCCTGCTCGATGCGCGTCACCGCTGCGCGAAGGTTTTTCAGCGCAAATGGATTATCTAGCTGGGCAAGACGCGGGCGGAGAAACTCTTCTGCTGCTTCAACCGTCGCCAAATCGCGCTGCGCGAGCAATTCGCCCATAACTTTAGACACACGCAACTCCGCACTTAAAAAAGCGGCGATGGTTTCGTTGGTCTCAGTTAGGGTCCAAAGCATAGATTAGGGTGTTGATGTTAGAATGGTCGAGCTGGCAGTTGGCGACTTCAATTGATCATTTAAAATAAAAAATGGCGAACCGTTGCCGATTCGCCATTCCTGTCTTAAAAATCAACCATTAATCGGCTTATTTTTCACTCGAGCTCTCCCACTCGTAGCGCTTCGGCGTGAGCTGATGCTCTTCGACGTGGCGACGGTCGCCCTTGTGCCACCAGTAGAATACGGGGCTGGCGATGAAGATAGAGGAGAACGTTCCGGTAAGAATACCAATGATAAAGATGAAGGAGAAATCAGTGATGACTCCGGCTCCGAAGATGTAAAGCGAGAGAGCCGCAAGCAATGTGGTGATACTGGTGAGCAATGTGCGAGAGAACACCCGGCTGAGCGCAAGATTGATAATCGAGCGTAAATCCGTACCAGGGTTGAGCTCAAGTTCTTCACGAATACGGTCGAAGGCAACGATCGTATCATTAATCGAGTAACCAACGATCATCAAAATCGCAGCCAACATCGGAGCGGTGAATTGGCCACTCACAAAGATACCCAGTTCGCCGCAAATGACGAAGATGCCGATAGTCATCAAGACGTCGTGAATCGTTGCGACGACCGCGCCGACTCCGTAGCCCACTTCGAAACGGAAGGCAACGTAGAGGAGGATGCCACCCAATGCGCAAAGCACAGAATAAAGTGCATTCCATTGGATGCTCTTCGAAACAGATGCGCCAATCTGAGTGATGCCAGTCTCTATTAGATTCGCATCTGGGAAAGCGGCTTGAAGCTGCTCGAGCACCAGACGTGCTTCATCAAATGGTGTTTGCAATTTCAGAATTTCAACATCCTGCCCAATAAGGCTCTGGTAAATCGGAGTCACATCGCCGAGATCCTGGTCCACCACCACTTGCATGATCGCCTCAGTGTCGAGGCGTTGATCATACGCGACTGTCATCTCATCACCACCAGTAAAGTCCTTACCCAAGATATTGTCATGGTGAACAACGACACTAACGACACCGGCCAGCACGATCAGCCAAGAAACGATAAACGCAGGCTTACGGAATTTGAAGAAATCGAGCCTCTTGGATGGGAAGAGATCCATACCCAGCACTTTTCGTAAACCGATACGATGCACGAGGAAGTCGACCAAGAATCGAGTCACCACAAGCGCACAGAAGATCGATGCACAGATACCAATTGCAAGCGTGATGCCGAAGCCCTTAACCGGACCAGTACCGAGCCAGATCAGGATCGACGCCGTGATCAAAGTCGTGACGTTGGCGTCCACAATCGTCGAAGTTACTTTATCGAATGCACCTGCGGTGGCATTCTTAATACTCTTACCACTCTTAAGCTCTTCACGTAAACGCTCGAAGATCAGAATATTGGCATCCACCCCCATCCCGAGTGTCAGCACCAGTGCCGCAACACCCGGAAGTGTCAGCGTCGCACCGAGGCTCGCAAGCACACCGAGAACGATGACGATATTAACCAAAGCGGAAATGACGGCGACCACGCCGCCAGCAAAATAATAAAGGAGCATAAATCCGATCACCAGACCGGCACCCCACTGAGCTGCATTGATCGAGCTAGCGCGTGCGCCTTCAGCCAATGTCGGTTGCACTTCATACATCTGGTCCACGCGTAGCTCAACGGCGAGCGGGTTGTTCAAGACGTTGGCAAGGTTGATCGCTTCACGTTGTGAGTAAGTACCAGTAATCTGGGCGCGGCTGGAAAGGACGCCATTCACGGTTGGCGCCGAGTAAAGCTTGCCGTCGAGGACGATAGCCAGTGGCTTGCCAATCATTTTTCCAGTCACCGCAGCGAGAATGTCCGCACCATCGCTCGTCATTTCGAGATTGATCTGAAAACCACCTGTCTGCGTTTGGGAGACATAAGCGTCATCGACGATTTCACCGGTCGCTTCTGGGATGAGCTTGACAAACATGCGACGCTCAAAGACCTCACCCGTCTTGCGATCTTCATTCTCCTCAGCGAGCACTTCATAGCCGACAGGATACTTGTTCTTTGGAGTCGTGTCGGGGTTCAAGGTCTCATGCACGGACCGGAACTCGAGGCGAGCTGGCTTTTTCAAGTCTTCCAGCACCTCTGGGTTATCCTTAGTGGACAGGCCCGCGATTTGAATCTCGATCGCGTCATCGCCGACAGGGCGGATGATCGGCTCAGCCACACCGTGACCGTCCAAACGACTACCCATGATTTCGATGGCGTCCTTCAGCTGCTCCGCTTGTTCGAATTTGCTACCTGGAGCACCCTCAGCAATCTTCAGTGTCACACCGACGCCGCCCTTAAGGTCGAGGCCGAGGCGCAGATTGCTCTGCGCCGAGGTGAGGATGTGCTTAAGCAGGATGTCGTTGCGCTTATTTTGATTCGCAACGTCGCGCAGGTTCACCTGCGGAAAGAACACCGCATAGTCGATGTCGTCTTCAGCACCCATCTCGCGTAATGCCAGAAACAGCGTCTTTGACTCCTTCGATTCAACGCGGGCTTGAGCACGTTCCATGATGGAAGCGAACTCAGTGGTCTCGGCGGTGGCTTGCTCGACGATGTAGTCCTCGAAAGGACGATCCTTCAAGGGAGAGATCTCAGCGACGCACCAAAAGATGATGACTGCCGTGAGGACGAATTTCCAAAGTATATTACCGGACATGGGATATTTATGTGTATTCAGGCCGAATTACTCGACGATGGTTGCTTCGATTTTGCTGGAGACAAAGCCCTTGCCGAGCTCGATCTGTGTGTTATCCGCGATTTCGACGACGAAGCGGTCGTCTTTCACACGAGTAACTCTGCCGAAAAGACCGCCAGTCGTGACGATTTCATCGCCCTTCTTGATCTCCGTGAGCATCTTATCATGCGCTTTTTGGCGCTTGCGCTGTGGCGCGATGATGAGAAACCACATGCCGAGAAACAACAGGACAATCGGCAGGAACTGGCCAAGGCCGCCGCCTGCGGGCGCTGTTTGAGCAAGAGGAAGAAGAGAATAAATTTCTGGAAGTGCCATAAGAGTGTGTAAGTTGAAAAACGTGAGAAGCAAAGGCAGTCGCCCCTAAATGGCAAGTATCTATTCTCTTGGTAGTGTTTTAGA
>DJBY01000004.1 GCA_002430605.1 Opitutia bacterium UBA5964
GCGTTTGACCCCTTTTTTTAATCAACATTTTTTTTAATCATAATAATCACTCCTTAATTGTTACTGCGCTGCATTGATTGATACCGACTCGGCACTCAACAGACGCACCGGACCCAGCAGCCCCGATTCCATCAAAGGGGCATCGGGCTCATTTTTATAAAATGGGTAAGCCGTCCACGTCGTCCGCTCAGCCTCTGGAAGTTTGGCATCGCCGATCAGGCGATTTTTCCAGACATTGGTAACGCGCACTTCGACCGTATTAACGCCCGCTTTGGCGGCATCGGTGATATCTACACGGAACGGCGTGTTCCACAACACGCCCAGCGGCTGGTCATTGACAAATACCTCGGCCAAATGGCTGACCGCGCCGAGATCCAGAACCACGCGACGATTCTGTTTCAGTCGCGCCGCATTCAGCGTGATCGATTTGCGATAGCTTGCCGTGCCGGAGAAATATTTGATCCCCTCTTCCGGACGCTGTGTCCAGGATTCCAGTTGATCAAACATGACAGTTCCTTCCGGTGCGCCGCGGTCTTTTGGAAATGAAACGGACCAACTACCCTGCAACGTTTCCGGCTTAGGCAGATCGCTGACAGCCACCTTTTTGGTGACGCCGTTCTGGAAGGTCAGCGCATATTCGCCCGATTCCCAGACACACAATTCAGCATCGCCTGTGATACCTGAGCGAACCGTCGGACTGAGCTCCGGCACGACTTCGGCCTGTTGGGTCAGACTCCGCGCACGCTTGCCGTCTTTCAAGAGCTCCGTCACCGCGTCTTTGGCTTCAACCGCTTTCCGGAAAACGATGAACTGCGCATCGTAAGGGATCATCCGTAAAGATACGGTCGTCGACGTTCCGTTGTCGTGGTACATCACAAGCTCCGATCTCTCGCCCGTCACCGGATCCCATGCCTCTGGGACGAACCCCGTCACACGGAAGTGCAGCGTCAGCTCTTCAGTCCGCTCTTTCTGGTTCGATACATAATACATCTCGCCGGTCGCTAGCTTGCGGTGAATGTAGCGTACCTCGCTATCAGAAAAAGTTGAGTTCGCCCGGAAGTCAGGCGACAGCGCATCCTCTTCGAAAATGGTTTCGAATGTTTTACCAGTGATCACGCGGCCCTTTCCAACGCGACGTTCACCCGCACCGTCGGTTTGCGGCCAAAGCTCTGCTGCTAGTTTCTGAATCGCTTGATCCGCACGTGGATAGTCGTTCATCGACGGTGAGCGCGATGGCTTATCGCCAATCACTGTTGCGCCCGTTTTAACGAGTTCGGCCACTTTCTCCAGCGCTTTCGGAGTGTAACGCGCCCCTTCCGGCAAGACCAGATACGCATAACGCATCCCTGACGGCAGGACGACGTAACCATCCTCGACGGTCATCGTAGCAAAGGTCGTCCAATCGCACACATCATAATCATGGCCCTCAGGCAGCACCGGCCGCATCATCTGGCGCGGGTCGAGTTGCTTCGGCACATAATAATACGCGCTGTTCGGTGAGTCTTCGCCGTAATAGTAGCAGACATCGGCAAAGAATCTGCCTTGGCGCAGCATATACTGACTGCGGGTGAGGTACTCAATCCACGCACGCCCCGGTTTCCACCAAGTCAGTGTGCGGTCAAAATTCAAGCCAAACTGCCCCAGCGACTGACCTGGAAATCGGTCATCGGGCTGATGCGCGAATCGGTGAAACACCATCTCATTCATGCCCTTGCAAAACTGCTTATCCCCGATGGGCTTCAGCTTGGATGGATATTGGGTCCAACCATCATGATGACCAAACGAGGTAAACGCCTCGCAGGACACGATCTCTTTGCCGTACACGTGGGCGGCTGAAGCAGGCTCTTTGGTGTTATCATTGCCGCCGACCCAATTTGGATTGTCCGGATGCGGTTCGCCGCCAATCCAGAATTCACCCTGCGGGATATCCATCATACCCAACGACTGAATGCCATCTGCGATGGTCGGGATACCGGTGCCAGGCGCTTCGCCCTCCAGCAAAATGCCGCGCTCATTGCACAACCTTTTCAGCGTTCCGAAATAGCCATCCACCAACAAGTCAGCAACGGTTCGTCGGTAATCCCACAAAAAGCGCTCGGTCAAATCCAAGTCACCCACAATCCGCCCCGTCACCGCGATCAGCCATTTCTGGCAGTCATAGCCGCGACGCTCCGCAAAATCCTTGGCGAAATCCTTGGTCCAGGTCTGGCAACCCGCTTCCCAGCTATCGATAGTGACACAGTTAAACGCCTCTCCCGTCAAAGGACCCAAACGCTCAACCAAATGCCCCAGCAGCCCTTCATGGAAGTTGTGTTCGTTCGCCGCCACGCTCAGCTTATCGACCTCCAAGCCCGCGGCAGCCCCCGATGCAGGCGCAACCTTATTACCTTTTGCGGTGTGGCCCATGCGCAGAATGGTCCAATCTCCGGCAGGCAAGTTGCAGTCCAACTGTCCGTTTGGCAACAAGTGGGCGGTTAAATCAACAATCGTATCCAAGCCAATCTGCTCCGCTTTCGGAATGGTCTGCCGTGACGGATTCGACAAATCCGGGCGCGCGCTTTGCCGCCCCGCTTTTGCATGAATACTTCGCAAGCGCACAGGCTGAAAATTTAACTCGTATAACTTTGTAGCTTCGCGCGAATGGCTGCCGCTGAATTCGACTTTCGCATAGCGGGTTTCGCGGGGACCGAACCCCTCCACCAATTCTTCACGCCCAGCTGGCACATGCCCTCTGCGACAAGAGGCGGAGGCAATGTGTCGCCATGCCTTTCCATCCTGACTGATGGAAAGTTTCACCGTGCGATTGCTGCATTGTTCGAACAGTTGCACGACCAAGGAGCGCAGTTGCACCGGGGCTTCAAACTCGAAAACCACATCGATTGACTCATGTCCTTCGGGCGCTTTAGGAGGCAGGGACACGAAGGTTTCTGAGTCACCATCGATCGCTGGCGACCAATCCGTGCCTGGAAGGTTCGAATGGATTTTCGGACGCAAGGATGCGATCGGCTCGGCATCTCCCGCAAGTGTTGGGAACGCATACACCGCAATATCACGGTAATAGCCCATATTAGTGCGTGGCTGAGGCAGTGTGATGGTTTCCTTAACTGGCCCTTGGACACGAATATCGCGCCACACGAGATCCTGCATCGAGAGCTCCGGAGTGATCCATGGCCCACCGGAACCCGAAACACCAGCCGAACTGGTTGAACCCAATCGAAGCCCTAAACGGTCGCACTCTTTGGCGGCATGCTGCACCGCATCCAACCAGGCGGGGGATAACAAAGACATCTCCCCTTCCTCGGCCTCATTCCCTCCGATATAGAAAATCTGTGCCCCCTTCAGGCCGATCTCCTTCATCGCCTCTAGGTCTTTGGTGATTCCGTATTGGGTGACACCATCATCCATCCAGTGCCACCAGGTGCGCGGACCATATTCAGGAGCGGGATCGACAAAGCCAGCGTCCAGAGATGTTCCAGCGGCAGCAGATGAGGCAATCATCAGGCCGCAAACAGCGATAATAAAACGAGGAAGTTTAATTTTCTTCATGACCGTTTTATTCGTTTTATATTAATGGATCGTTGAGTTAAAATTATAGCTTCCTGAACCGACTTCGAGCACAGCTCTACCCTTTTCCATGCGCAGGAATTTCACACCTGCAACCTGAGGGACAGGTTGCCCAGACTCGGTTACTTGCGCCGCATCCTTGGCAGGAAGGTAAACCGTCGCGGTGGTGTTGGCTGGCACGGTGATGTTCCAGTCGAAAGTCTTGTTTTCGATCTTCCAGTCACTGCTGATACGCCCGTGGATGGAGTCGTAATGGCCTTTTGCCCATGTAATGCCCTCGCTCAGCTCAGGCTTCATTATGATTTTGTTAAAGCCTACGCCGTCAGTGTCGATCCCGAGCATGCTGCGGAACATCCACTCACCGCAGGAACCGAGCGAGTAGTGGTTGAACGAATTCATCCGCACGTCGCCAAAGCCGTCATCTTTACTGTAGCTGTTCCAGCGCTCCCAGATCGTCGTCGCGCCCTGCTCGATAGAGTATCCCCAGGATGGATACGTTGTGTTCTGAATCAGGCGATACGCCAAATCGCTGCGGCCCATATCGGTAAGTGTGGGCAATAGAAGAGGCATGCCGAGGAAGCCGACCGACAAATGATAATTGTCCGCCTTAATACGCTCCACCAGATGAGCCTCCGCCTGGTCGCGTTGCCGGTCTGTGAGCAGGTCAAAACTCAGAGCCATGCAATAGGCCGTCTGTAGTTCGCTCTCGATCTTGCCATCGGGTTTCACATAGGTCTGCTGGAAATAGCCGCGGATCGCTTCGAACTGTTTGCGATATTTCGCGGCATCCTCGGTCTTTCCGATCGCCTCCGCCATCTCAGCCATCAAGCTGGTAGTATACGCATAGTATGCGG
>DJBY01000071.1:0-6418 GCA_002430605.1 Opitutia bacterium UBA5964
CTTTGCTTACTCCTCATCTGCGCACACAGCTTATGCGCCGCAGCACACGTCTGGACCTCGACCTCTGGCTCGGAAATTGAAGCGACTTACCTTGGCAGTTTTGGCGACGACCTCTGGTTTGAAGATGCGACAGCACAGAGACGATTGCTCAAGATGCCAGCCAAATACATTTCCTCGACTGATCTATCGCTAATCGAGACGAACGGAATTGCGCCTCAAATCGCGCCTCAAGCAATCGATGACGCCGACACCTCACTCTGGCTGTTGGAACAGCTCTTCAAAATAAAAGTGTCTGAACCGCTCGACAGCACCCTCACACTCGAAGATGCGCTCAATAATCTGCTAAGCACGATTCCGCAACGCGAGGACACGGAGCTTCGGATTAAATTTCACCGCAAAGTGGACCAAGACGCCACACGCATTGATCCAATCAATGGCCCGACAATCTATGCCTGCCTACAGCAACTCGCCGAAGTGCATGAGTTTACATGGAGCATCCGCAAGGGCGTCCTCACCTTGCGCCCCCGATAAACCAAGGCATAAGGTGTAGGATACCTCTAGAAACTACGCCTCTCCCTGAAAACGGAAGACACTCATCGACACTGGAGGCAATTCCAGCTTAATCGAATACGGACGGCCATCCCACTCGACTTCGTCGGCAACGACGCCACCGCCATTACCAAATCCAAGACCGCCATATCCCTTGGCATCGGTATTCAGAATTTCCTGCCAGTATCCCGGATACGGCACACCGACTCGAAAGCCTTCTCGATGCACGGGTGTATAATTACCGACGACTGCCAATGTATCTGTCTTCGCGGTGCCATTACGCAGGAAGGTTAAGACACTGTTATCTGCGTCCGAATTATTAATCCACTCGAATCCGTCTGGACGATTATCGCCCGCGGCAAAACCAGGTATCTCACGGTAAATTCGATTGAGATCACGCACCACCATCTGCACACCTTGATGGTCCAAGTATTCCAACAGGTGCCAATCCAAACTACCATCGTGTGCCCACTCTGCGGATTGACCAAAGTCACAGCCCATAAAGAGCGTCTTCTTGCCTGGCCACATCCACATAAACGCATACAGCAAGCGGAGCTGACGTGCCTTATTCGACATCGGCTCTCCGGGCATTTTCAGCATCATCGAGCTCTTCCCGTGCACGATCTCATCATGTGAAAAGACCTGCGTGAAATTTTCGGAATACTGATAGAGCATCGCAAACGAAAGCTGGTGATGCTCGAATTTTCGATAAATCGGATCCTTCTGGAAATACTCCAAAGTATCGTGCATCCAGCCCATATTCCACTTCATGTCGAAGCCGAGACCACCTTCGGATGTCGGCTTAGTCACTCCTGGGAATGCGGTCGACTCCTCAGCAATCATCAGCGTGCCGGGATAATATTGATGCACCAGATCATTGGTGCGGCGCAGGAAATTGATTGCTTCGATATTCTCGCGACCACCATACTGATTCGGGATCCACTGCCCTTCTTCGCGGGAGTAATCAAGATACAGCATCGACGCCACGGCATCGACACGTAAGCCATCAATGTGATAACGCTCACACCACGCCAATGCGCTGGCGATCAGGAAAGTGCAGACTTCGTTGCGACCGAAGTTGAAAATATATGTGCCCCAGTCCTGATGGAAGCCTTGGCGCGGATCGGCATGCTCGTAGAGGGCTGTGCCATCGAACTGACCGAGCGCGAAACTATCCGTCGGGAAGTGCGCTGGCACCCAATCCATAATCACACCCAATCCATTTTGGTGCAGTATATCGACCAGGTACATGAAGTCTTCAGGCGCGCCGAATCGATACGTCGGCGCAAAGAACCCAGTCACTTGATAGCCCCAAGAACCATCAAAGGGATGCTCCGATAGCGGCATAAACTCGACATGCGTGTACTGCATGTCCTTCAAATAGTCGACTAGTTCACTCGCTAATTCACGATAAGACAACGGCCGGTTGGCATCTTCGACGACCCGCTTCCATGAGCCCAGATGCATCTCATAGATCGAGACCGGCGCATTCGCCCAATCCGTCGATTCGCGCTGCTTGATCCAGTCGGCATCATTCCATTTATAACCATCCACTTTACAAACGATCGATGCATTGCCTGGAGGCGACTCAAAGCGAGCGCCATACGGATCGGTCTTTAACAATGGAAAACCTCCCTGCTGCGTGCCGATCTCAAACTTATACTTGGCTCCAGCTGCTAGCCCAGGCACGAATAACTCCCAGATGCCAGATCCACCGAGACTGCGCATCGGATGGTAGCGACCGTCCCAATGGTTAAAGTCACCGACGAGCGAAACACGCGTTGCACTCGGCGCCCACACGGCGAACGACACACCTGCGACACCATTTAACTCACGCAGCTGAGCGCCCATCTTATTGTGGGCCTGATGCTCATTACCCTCGTTAAAGAGGTAGACATCATTATCCGACAAGCTAGGCAGGAAACTATACGGGTCATAGAACTGACGAATTTCGCCATTATAGCGCTCGATCCTTAAGCGGTAAGCAAATACATCCTTCCGCTTCGGGATCACACCTTCAAAGAACCCGTCATCGGTCAAACGTTTCAACGCGTAACGCGGCCCCTCGGGCTTCGACACGTCCACAACTTCGCAGGTCACGGCATCATCTAAAAAAGCGCGCACCACGATGCTAGACTTTGATCCAACTGAATGGGGATGCATTCCCAATACTGAGTGCGGCTGACTCGATGTTACCTGAGTAACAGAGTCGAGGAGGGTTTTAGAAACAATCACGGGCACAAGAAAAGATCACTTCCGTTACTATTTGCAAGAACCTAAGCCGTGACAGACGATTCAAATAGAAAACAATTAAAAAATCACTCGATTCACGCTCATGCGATAAAAGACTTGTCCACCTAAAATACCCAGCCCATAGTCCAATCCCGTGCCACGAATCGCTCGGTTATATTCCCTCCTTTTACTCATTTCGAAGTTCACGCTGCCGCTTTCTGCGGCTCTACCTGAACTGAGCTCGATTGAGCCCTTAGAGTTCGACGAAGCTGCTCAGCGCTTAATCGCCCGCGGCGACGCTCGGCTCGACTTCCAAGACACGCGTCTCAACGCGGATCATATTGTCTACTATCAGGAATACTCTCTAGCAGATGCCGTCGGTAACGTCGCGATCTCAAGAGATGGCTATCGCCTCATCGCCGACCACTTGAGCTATGATACTCAAGAAAGTGTATTCGCAGTCGATAGCTTGCGCACCGGGCAATGGCCGATCTACATTTCTGGTGTCACCGCAGGTGGCACCATAGAAAACACCCTCTTTCAGGGAGCGACGATCTATTATGGTAATCCAGGGCGCTTCACGCCCAACGTCTCTTCAGACCAGATCAATTTCACGAGCGAACAAGGCGGCAAATTAAAGATGGGCGCCACGACCTTCAGAATCGGCAGCGTGCCAATCGCCAAACTCCCAAGCTACACCCACTACATCGATCAAACCCCCCACCTCCTCGAGGTTAATGCGGGCTCGGATAGTGAACTCGGCATTTACCTGCAAACAACGACCCTGTTCCCAGTCAATTCATGGCTACGTGCCGGAGCCAATCTCGACCTCTATAGCAAACGCGGTGTGCTGGCTGGCCCGACTGCTCAATATTCCTACAACTCCGAAAGTCAGACAATCACAGGCGCTCTCAGCACTGGATATATCGACGATCAAGGCGATCCCGAGCCTGGCCTTTACAACCAACCGATCGATTCCGAGCGTGGCTTTGTAGAATGGCGTCACCAACACCACATTGGTGAGCGCATCAATATCACTGCTTCGGCTAGTTATTGGTCTGATTCTGAGGTGACACGCGACTTCCGCGACGACTATTTCAGCGACAACCAGCAACCGGACTCTTTTGTCGAAACCGTTTACGCTGGCGACAACTACTTCCTGTCCGCCTTCGGACGCTTCCGCCCGAATGATTTCCAACTGGTGCAAGAGCGTTTACCAGAAGTGCGTTTCGATCTGCTCCCCGTGCCTGTTTTTAATACCGGAGCCTACCAACGTTTCTCTGCCAGTTATGCGCATTTAGAAGAAGATTTCGGCCAAGTCATACCGGAGATCGAGCAAGACAGTCAATCAGATCGCTTCGACTTTACCTACCGCATCGAGCGCCCCATCCTTCTTACTGACTGGCTCACTCTGACCCCTCTCGCCGGGGCCCGCATCACGCACTACGAGAATCAAGAGATGGATCCGCTCGCCCTCGGCAGATACAACGATCCCTACGGCACCCCGACCCCCAGCGAACTCAAAGACGATCAATTCACTCGAGAGATCTACGAAGTTGGTTTCGACCTCGAAGCGCGTGCCTACGCCACCTACGCCACTCAAAACAAAATATGGGACATCAACGGTCTACGTCACTTAGTGCGCCCCGTATTACGTTACCGCTACTACTCGGATCCGGATGCTACAGACGAGATCGCCGCCATCGATCGCACCGCTTTCGATCTGAACCGTCCGATGCTTGACCTCAGTGACTTACGCAACGTCGACTCCATCAGCGAAACACACCTCACACGTCTCGGCGTAGAAAACCTTTTTCAAACCCGTGCGAAGGGCTACGGCTCACGCACACTCGCCGCATTGAATTTCTACCAAGACATTTTGTTTGAGAAGAACACACGTTACGATGGCGACAAGCAAGACACCTTCAACGCCACATGGGTCGAGCTCGTATTGAGCCCCGCCCCTTGGCTGAAATTCGACATCGCCAGCCGCTTTCAAACCAAGAGCATGTCACTCGAAGAGCTCCGCACACGCACTTCAATATGCAGTGGCGAAATCTGGGAAATAGGGCTCTCGACTGTTTTTCTGCATGATAAGATCGATCAGTACCGCATCGACTTCATCTATCGCATTAACGAGCGCTATTCCTTCCTAGCAGACACCCGCTACGACGCCGAAACTGGCGAATTTACCAGCACCGAGATCGGCATCAACACACGGCTCAACAACGCATGGGAAATCATCTACGGCCTCACCTTCCGTCAGGATTCCAGCCGCGAGAGCGATTTCGAATTTACAGTGCGCCTACAACTCGCAAATCAGTAACCATCGATCAGCATGCAAGAAGCACTCGTCCCCTCAAATGACTTCGCCATACGACTGCCGGCATTCGAGGGACCTCTGGACTTATTGCTGTACCTGATTCGACGCAACGAGGTCGATATCTACGATATCCCGATCGAGCACGTCACCACGCAATACATTGAAATTCTCGACTCAATGGAGAATCTCGACCTCGAAGTCGCAGGTGAATTTTTCGTCATGGCCGCGACCCTGATGTATATTAAGAGTCGCATGCTCTTGCCGCAAAAGGATCAAGGCACCAATCAGGACGTCGAAGACGACGACATCGACCCACGCTGGGAGCTGGTGCAACAGCTGCTTGAATATAAAAAGTTCAAGGAAGCATCCTCCGAGATTGAACAGCTCATCCTCAACAGTAACGATCTGATCGCTCGAATCGGCCCTAAAGAGGCGCTGCAGGCGGTCGAACGGCCGCTCAAGCCCGTCGAACGCGTCGACCTTTGGAATACCTTCAACCAAGTGCTTCGGCGGCTCGCAGAGCGTATCACCACAGGCGAGATCAATGCCGAGCAAATCACCGTCGCCGACCGCATGGAGTTCATCCTGCTGCGCTTCAAGCAAAAGCCCAACTTTCTATTTTCAGAGCTTTTCGAAGCGACCACCACGATCACCACCATCGTCGCCACCTTTCTCGCCGTGCTAGAGCTCACACGGCTTGGAGAAATACTGATTAAACAAGATCGCGCCTTTTCCGACATTCGTTGTGAACGCGGCACCAATACTGGTTTTACCTTTAATAGTACCTTCACTTAAGATGCAGCGTAAAATGAAAGAATCCGGCCATCTGCTCGGAGTGGGCTTAGACAACACGGACGGACACAAACGGATCACCCAAGCAGATCGCTTTGCGATCGTTGGCGGCTCCAGTGAGACCCACGAGCGCATGACCGAAACCGTCATCAAAACCTTCGAAACGCTGGACCGACGCGGCAAGACGCTCAATCAAATCGAGCAACAAGAACTCGCTGAAATCATCCACAAAAACACCCCGAGCAAATGAGCCGCTTGACAGCCTGCCCCGAACGCACCTAATTTCAGCTACTACTTTATGAGCGAACAACCCCAAAATCCTTTTCTGCACGGCAGCGACGAAGTCCCATCCGACGAAGCCGCCGCCGCCGCAAAAGAATTAGCCGCGGAAGCACAGGCAGCACGCGCCAAAGCCAATTCGATCGCAGCGTCGCCTCAAGCCCCGGCGCAACCAGCATTTAAGCCCACCCTGCCGCCATCGGCCAAGCCCGCTGCACCAAGCGCCGCTGCACCCGCTGCACC
>DJBY01000071.1:6639-10719 GCA_002430605.1 Opitutia bacterium UBA5964
CCGCTGCACCAAGCGCCGCAACACCCGCTGCACCCGCTGCACCCGCTGCACCCGCGACACCACGTTCCGCTGTCGCTCCTACGCCAGCTGCCGCGGCTCGCACGGGCTCGATCACACCCCCCGCCAGCGCAGCAGAATCATCCATCAGCGTGCCGATGCTCATCATCGATGCCATCGCAGCCGCAGTTGCCATCGCGTTTACCGTCCTGCTACTTCAAGACCTATCTCCTTTCTTAAATTAAATTCAAAATTAAAATCTTATGTCTGAAAACATCACCGAACTCGATAGCAGCAACTTTGAAGCTGCAATAAGTGCATCCGTCCCCGTCGTCGTCGACTTCTGGGCACCATGGTGTGGCCCTTGTAAAGCGATTGCGCCGATCCTCGAAGAACTCGCAGCCGAACTCGGCGATGCAGTCAAAATCTGTAAGGTCAACGTCGACAGCAACAGCGAGATCGCCGGTAAATTCGAAATCCGCGCCATCCCAACCATCCTAGTCTTTAAGGACGGCGTAGTCTCCGACACCATCGTCGGGCTCACCTCTAAGGAGGATCTGAAAGCGAAGATCTCTTAAACGATCAAAGCCAACTCTTTCCGAGAATGCATCCGACCAACAGGTCGGGTGCATTTTTTTTTGGATGCAACCGACCACTCACTCTCACGACTTGGCAGAGCCAAGTAACTCGGCCGTTCGCTGCGGCACGCCGTCGAACGCCCCATTGGTGAAAAACACAAAAACCCAACCCTCAGCGGCCGAACTGTCGGCTCGAATTTGCTCAAATAGCGCATTATTGTCCGCAAAAGTCATCGCCACCGAGCTATCCTTAGATAGGTCCGCCACCATGCGCTTGGTATCCAAACGCTCGTGCGCCGCCATCGAATCGGCGCGATGGACTGCGCCGAGATAGACGCGATCCGCCGCCGAAAGCGCCTGAGTAAACGCCTCCTGAAAGAGTGAGGTGCGCGCAGTATTACTGCGCGGCTCAAAACTCACACACAGCTTGCGATCTGGATACGCCGCCCGCAGGCCCTCCAACGCCCCCGCAATGGCAGTGGGATGATGGGCAAAGTCTTCGAGCACCGTCCACTTCGCACACTCGTGCAACACATCTTGTCGACGCTTCACTCCACGGAAGCGTGCCAGCGCTCCTAGATCAAACTCCACAGGCGACGTATGCCCGCAGGAAAACGCCGCAGCCAGTGCAGCCATCGCAGCATTCCGTGCATTGAACAAGCCATGCATGGACCAGCTCACGCGTGTCCACAGTAGCCCTTGCCAAATCAAGTCAAACGCCGCGCCCTGTGCCGCATCGGTAAAATTCGCGATCACCAGATCATTCCCCTCCCCTGTGCCGACACGAACGACCTGCGTCCACGGTGCGGGCAACAGCGCTGCAATGTTCGCATCGTCGCCATTCACGATCGCACAGCCTTGGCTCGGAATGATCCGCAAGAAATGCCGAAAGGTACGCTGCACATCTTGCAAATCTCGAAAAATATCTGCGTGATCGAATTCCAAATTATTCAGCACCGCGATCTGCGGACGGTAGTGGATGAATTTACTGCGCTTATCAAAAAACGCCGTATCATACTCATCGCCCTCGATCACAAACGCCTCACCACTGCCGAGCTTCGCGCCACTGGGTAAATCGCGCGGCACACCACCGATTAACCAGCCCGGCTCGGTGCCAGCGGCGTCGAGTAGGAAAGTCGTGATCGTCGAAGTGGTCGTCTTACCATGCGTGCCCGCAATCACCACTGGGCGACGCCCGAGCAACACCGTATCATGCAACAGCTGCGGTAGTGAGATAAACGAGACCTCGGATTGATTGAGCAACCACTCCACCTCGACATTCCCCCGACTCATCGCATTGCCTACGACCACACGGTCTGGCTTCAGCGCCGCGAGTCGTTCGACATCGTAGCCATCAAATACTTCGATTCCAGCATCTGCCAACACATCCGACATCGGAGGATACACGCCCGTATCCGCACCGCACACCTCGTGCCCCTGCTCCCGCACCAACAGCGCCGCGTTGCCCATCGCCGTCCCGCAAATGCCCATAAAATAAATCCGCATTCATTTAGATCACTTTAGGCTGCGAAAAAATACAAGCGGCAAGTCAGGGGAATTATTCGAAAATCGGTGTGCGACGACTCGTTACCTGTCAATTGGCTCAGCGTGCACCACTGCCTCGTATGACCACTCGGACGGTTCGTACGAGGATCACGATGTCGAGCCACAACGACCAATTATGCACATAGTAAGGATCCCAACGAACCATGCCATCACTGCCGACTTCACTGCGACCAGAGACTTGCCAGAGTCCCGTCATACCAGGTCGAACGCGCTCACGCAGCTTTCTAACAGATGGCGGCAACAGCTCATGATGATAACTCGGCAATGGCCGTGGACCAATCAAAGACATATCGCCTCTCAGAACGTTAATTAATTGCGGGATTTCATCCAATGAACTACGTCGCAAGAATGTACCAAGCTTAGTGATCCGCGGATCATGACTTAACTTACAGTCATGCGCCCATTCGGCGCGAAGCGCCGCATCCTCCTGCAACTTTTGCGCTAACACGGCTTCCGCGTCGGGCACCATTGTGCGGAATTTCCATGTATTGAAAATGCGCCCATCTTGGCCCACTCGCTGCTGCTTAAAAATCGGATCTTCACGATCAGCCAGCCAAATTAAACCGCCCACCAGAGCACAGAGTGGCGCCCACAGCGGGATCGTGAGCACGGTGAGGCAATACTCAAAGGATCGCTTCACCACGCACTTGCTTGGATCTAATAGATTATTCGACAATTCTAAGCCTGGAGTACCACTGAGATCTCGTGAATTCACCCATAGCGAAGGTAAGAAGACCAAATTCGGAATAATCATCACTTTCAGGTAACTCGATAGAGAACCTTCGACCATCTCAACGATGCGTTCGCCCTCGATCTCGGTAATCGCAAGGATCGCCAGCGGCACATCCTGAACGATGGAATCTGTTGTTCCACGAATCGGCACACCTTCAATGGCACAATCCATCAGAGCGGGATTATCGTCAAAAATACACACCGGGTAATAGCCTAGTCCCGGCTCTCCCTTAAGACTTCGGATAATACTGCGACCCACAACACCTCCCCCATAAATCGCGACTGGAATCCCCCAAAGCTGACAGCTTATGAGTATTCGTTTCGCCAGCATACGCATGCCTGGGATCAGCGGAACTGCGAGCAGGAACGCAAAGCTGATCGTGAAACGACTCGTTTCGATACCACTCTTAGTCAAGAAGAGCACGACTGAAACGCCGGAAAACACGATGGCAGTCAAACAGACTTGGCGCCGCAAGCATTCCACCGGAGATAGGCCCCATGCGGGCAATAGGCCCCACGCAAAGGCACCCATCGCCCAAGCTACTGTAAGCCACAACAACCAAACCGGGCTCATTGAGCTCCCCAACAGTAGGAATCGGGCATACGCAGCCAGCTCAAACGCCAGCAACAGGGCCACGACATCCGCCGCCAGTAATACGACTGCATTCGACGCATAATGACTAAAGTAGGTAAAACCAACCCTGAGCTTAGTCCTGAAATAACATCCAGACGGCGCGATATCGATCTTGGTCTCGATGGCTATACTCATGGCACAATTCTAAAGGTTTGGAGAGAAAGGCTATGCAAGATTAGACAATCAGTAGACGCACTACACAAAGTCGATTAAGACAGCATCTGGCATTCACATCAATGAACCTGCAGGTGAGTCTAAAAGTATAATAATTATCCACTTATAAAAACGTTATTAAAAGAAGTTAAAGAAAGATAATTCAACGATTTAAAATACACAAGCAGACGTGATAATATTTACCGTCATAGTGCCCGCCTAATCGCGGGTTAAACTTAGCACCAAGCAGCTAAATAATGTTATTCTACTTATAAACACGTTATTAACAGAAGTTAAAAAAAAAGATACTTCAACGATTTAAAATACACAAGTAGACGTGATAATATTTGCTGTCATAGTGCCCGCCTGGTCGCAGATTAAACTTAGCACCAATGAGCTAAATAAGGTTATTCTACTTAT
>DJBY01000071.1:10976-12835 GCA_002430605.1 Opitutia bacterium UBA5964
ATTCTACTTATAAACACGTTATTCACAGGAGTTGAAGAAAGCAAAATTAACGAGTAAAATACACAAGCAGACGTGATCATATTTACTGTCATAGTGCCCGTCTGATCGCAGATTTAACTAACAGCCAAGGAGCTAAAATGGCCGTATCTCTCTCCGCATTCAAAACCTCTCGAATTCTATATGATAACAAAATACCACCTCCACTTTGGCAGGTAGTTTAATTTCGACGAAGGGCCTCACTTTCAGACACAGACAATCGCTCCATGGTGGAGCACCAAGCATAGGCAAACAGGAAGACTACAGCCCACAGTTTGGAAAGATCTTCCACCGCCAAACGGCCGAATATGTCAGAATGAATAAATGCATCAACAAATACCATCAATCCGAAAAATAAGCAGGCGATCAACAGGTAGATTTTCGTTTGCCAGGGCTGCCTGATTACGTCCCCGAGATAGACAATGAAAAAGGTTTCGAGCACTCCCAGCGCCAACAGTATAAAAGCATCCTCAACCTTAAAAAAACCTCCAAGCCATTCGTGGATCCGAAGACGTTCATCTGCGGCGATATACAGGAAAAAAACAACTTGAGACCAGAGGAATAGGGACGACTTCGAGCCTGACGACATCGAGCCTGTCGGTTTCGACGAAGAGGCTCCGATGCAAACCAAATAGAGCAATGCACATCCACCAAGCAGAAGTACGGAGATAGAGGTATTAATACCAAACAAAGCTTTATAAGAAAGAGTGAAATTCTTATCGGAGACAATGTCCGAAAAGTACCCTCGGACCGCGTATCGGCCCTGCTGAAAATCAAGTGTCAGCAAGCAGGCGGAATAGACCAAAAGTCCGATAACAAAAAATAATTTCACGTATTTCATACTTAGAATCAGTCGCCAATAAAACTCCAATAATCTATATCTTATTAAGATTCACTATTGCGGGAGATTTCCAGAGGTGCCCCGAACACTGAAAATGAAATAATAAAATACATTAAGCACTGGCATCGATTCGACGGTGTCTACCACAATTAAGTTTGAAATGTAAAAAATCACCCCACTACGGAAGCTTCAAGAGGGGCGAATTCAACGACTAAATGTACGTTAATACAGCTGAATTAAATACACAAGTGGCTGTAGTTTAATATTAATGAGATTCCTCACGGCGAGGAATGAAGACCTTCGTCGCAGGCAGCGCGAATTGATCCAAACCAATTAAAAATAAGCAAGCGCTCATCACTAAAATGTTAGGTTGTATTATCTCTTAAACTTGTAATTATGTTCGATAATTCCTGATGTAAGTTCAAAAATACAAAGGAATTCCCTTCACTCAAAAAGAACGAGCCAAGTTTTTTTTTACTTCACTAAAACTTTTTCGCCGAATATCAAATGATCGAGACAAAAACGTTACAGGGCAGTAGCTTCGCCTTTCCTGCGAAACGTGTATTTGTAGTTTTAATGGCAATCATCTGCTCATTGACGCTTCTCAACATATTGTCGTTACTTTCAACGCAACTTGTGATTGAGAACTATTGGTTACAAGAATTCAGATCGAGCCTAATTCGCCTGTTTGACACAAATGGAGAAGCGAATATCTCCAGTTGGTATTCCTCGTCCGCCCTCCTAGCCAGCTCAGCGCTCCTCTATGCGATCGTAGTCTTCAAAAGCAGAGCAGCCGACGACTATCAGCGACACTGGAAACTCCTTGCGGTCATTTTCCTGTATCTATCCCTAGATGAAGCAGCCATGGGACATGAGATGCTCAACAAACCAGTACGTGCAGCATTCAACACGGAAGGCTTACTTTATTACCCTTGGGTCTTGGTTGCTGGAGTGTGCCTAATTCTACTGCTTTTTGTGTACA
>DJBY01000071.1:12965-14095 GCA_002430605.1 Opitutia bacterium UBA5964
CACAACAACCGAAGAGTTCCTCGAAATGACGGGAATTGCTCTCTTCATTTATGCACTGATGCGCTACCTCAACGAGCATGTATTAAATCCACAGACAGTGACCGCCAAGCAACTTCAGTGTAGTGTAGATTCGCTATTAGTTGATGGTACCGTTGAATTTAAAGAAAGCGGATTGACTGGTGGAATCGACAGCAAGACCCAGCTCCCAAACTCCTTTTCCTGCGTAGACCGATGAAGTGACCACAATCGCCTCATCCGCACAGGACCACTGGTTGTTCAAAAATGCCAAGGCACAGCTCTTCCAGGTCTTCAGATCATTCGAGATATCCAATGAATAGACCAGCAGTGGATCATTCGCCCGCAGTTTAATATTCAGTTCGGCTTGATAAGGAATCGGAATATCAGCGGTGCTCGCAGCGCCGGAACTCGCATGATAGCTACGCTTCATTGTGAGCGGTGCCTCGAACGCATACTCCTCCATATTACTGCGACCGTTGCCATTGGAATCTTCATATTTAACCGCGTCCACAGCTCCATTGGCGAGGGCGTAACTCGATTCAGCCCATGCTGCGAAATTCGAATAGGTATTAAAGCCTGCGTATTGAGCCAGCAACTGCAGCCCCTGTGACTTTAGCAGTTGATCTGGATAGACAAGATCCGAGAAAAACGACAACGCACCGCCGGAAGTCTGGGCCTGCAGACTGCTACCATTCCCCTCAACATAGAGCGGCAGGACGGTGAAATAACTATCATCAGTCGGCAAGCCATCCTCGAAGGTATGCGTATCCCAGACGACCACATACAGATCTTCTCCAGACGCGATGCCGAGCAGTTGTTGTTCATCCAGCAACAGGTCAGGAATCGCACTATTCAGCAGGTAGCCGGAGTGAAATTCGCGACTCGCAGCAAGGACGTAATTCACACTCGTGCCTTCACTCAAAATAGCACCAGGTGTGACGAGATCGATCGGTGCATCTGCGACAAAGGTCTCAAAATCGATCAACTGCCCTGCACGCACAGAGATCAGCACTGCGTAACCAGAGTCACGATTAAGCGCTAGCCCTGATTCACCGCGAAAGTTAGTTTGCCCACCGCCCCAATCTAGATTCGCAAAAGCGACCGCTGAGTAG
>DJBY01000071.1:14373-15276 GCA_002430605.1 Opitutia bacterium UBA5964
AGGGTGCATTAAATTCACCGGTGGCCGCATCGAGATAAAAGCTCTCACCAAACCGGCCGTTTGCCACATTATATGCGAACACCTGATCACCTTCGCTCTGAGAATGACTGGGCTTGAAGCCGCTCTCCTTGAGTCCCATACCGCCAAGCATCAACACATCATTGCCGTCGGATCGCTTGTTGTAGTTAGAAGAAACGAAATTGTAGCCAGGATACATCGGCACATTAAGCGGCGCATCCAAAATATTACCTTGAATTCGGATGTTCACGGTTGCACCTGGTCGTGGATCAATGACCAAAAAGCTAGTCCTCGGCAGGATCGCAGTCTCGCCAGCGTAAAGAAGTTCACCGCCTTCAGCAGTGGTCCATCCGACATGCTCAGTTATCGTCGCGTTGGACAGCCAGAATTTCTTAAACTCCCGGCCATCGTAGAAATGAACCTGCATTGCGTTGAGATCAATATCACCCGCTGGTAGAAAGATACCATCTTCCGGGAAGAGTTCATTGAGCGTGTAGAGTGCATGCACGGAAAATGATTCGTTGCCCTGCAGGTCACTCAACATGCCAGCAAAACCATCATTCAGGACTTCAACCGACGTGCCGTTGGCACTCGCTGCACCCAGAAAAAACCATGCGCCCGCAGTACTGCCTTCGGCGATCCGCAGAATATAAGTACTCTGAGCATCGACTGCCGCAAACGCCCCTTCCGTATCTTGAAAATTCGATGCCGCAATGCCGTTCAATCGGCCTCGGGAAATCGGCGACTTAAGGAAAGGCACACTCACCAATTGCGAGCGGGTGCTGGGATCAGAGATCCGCACTAGATGACTCCCGACTCGACCCAGCTCCACACGAGCACTACTCTGAGTGCAAAAAGTTGAGCTGAGTGTCATCAGGCAAAGAA
>DJBY01000064.1 GCA_002430605.1 Opitutia bacterium UBA5964
CGACAAGAGTGTCGCTTCTACCTATCGTAAAATTTATTCGACGTTCCGCGTTCGAAGTTCAACGTTGCTTGGCCATCTCCGGCAGACCTCCGTCGAAGTTCCTCAAAATGAATATTCAACCTTCCAGATCCGTATTCGAAGCTCTCGCTAAGCAAGGTAACACCGTGCCTGTATATCTTGACCTGACCGCAGACTGCGAAACGCCGCTGGGAGCCTATTCAAAGATTCGCGAAGACGGCCCAGCGTTCCTATTTGAGTCGATCGTCGGCGGCGAACGCGTCAGCCGCTTCTCCTTTTTAGGCAGCAACCCGCGTAAGGTGATCCGAGTCTTTGCGGACGAGGTTACGATTACACACAAAAGCGGCAAGGTTGAGACACTCGAGACCCCCGAAGATCCGCTCAAGATCATCGAGGCCGAAATGGCCCGCTACCAGCCCGTACACCTGCCAGGCATGCCGCCATTTACTGGAGGTGCTGTCGGATTTGTCGGTCACGAGTATGTACACTACATCGAGCCCACGATTCCAAAGCCTGTGGAGAATCCGCTGAAAGTGCCCATTTTATATTATCTGATCACCGATTCGGTCGTGATCTTCGACCACGTGCGCCAAGTGCTGCGCGTTTGTGTCAACGCCCACATCGAAGACGACGAAACTGTGGCTTATGATCGAGCCGTCGCGGAAATTGTGAATATCTGTGAACAACTCGATAAGCCCCAGCCGCTGACGCACCGGGAACTCTCTGATCCCGGTGAAATTACAGTGCCAGCCGGCAACTTCACACAAGACCGATTTAAGGCCGCGGTCGACACCGTCAAAGAATACATCCGCTCAGGAGACGTCATTCAAACCGTTCTATCACAACGCTTTAAAAAGGAATTCAAACCCAGCCCGGTTGACCTCTACCGCGCCCTGCGCACTGTCAATCCGTCTCCCTACATGTTTTTGATGGAAGATGCCGATTTCTCGGTAGTCGGCGCGTCTCCTGAAGTACATGTTCGTCTCACTGACGATAAGGTAGAAATCCGCCCAATCGCAGGTACAAGGCACCGCGGAAAGGACGAAGCGGAAGACCGGGCGTTAGAAAAAGACCTCCTTGCCGACGAGAAAGAACGAGCGGAGCACCTCATGCTCGTCGATTTAGCCCGCAATGACATCGGTCGCGTCTGTGAATACGGCTCCATACATGTGCCGGACTATATGACTATCGAACGTTATTCACACGTTATGCACATTGTTTCGCAAGTGGTAGGAACGATCTCTAAAGATAAAACCGCATACGACTTGATGCGCGCCACTTTCCCTGCAGGCACGCTCAGCGGAGCGCCTAAAGTCCGAGCACTACAAATTATTGCCGAGCTCGAACAAAGCCAACGCGGCGTCTACGGCGGTGCACTCGGCTATTTTGGCTACGAGGGCAATCACGACTCTTGCATCGGCATTCGCACCGCAGTGATCAAGGATGGCAACATCTACATCCAGTCTGGCGCTGGTATCGTGGCGGATTCCGTGCCAGAAAATGAATTCATGGAGACGGTAAATAAAGCCAAAGGGATGCTCAAAGCCGTATCCCTGGCCGAAGAAATGTTTAAAAAATAGCAGAATGCTAGTTTTTTTTGTAAGGGGCGTTAGGTATCTCCGATAGTTTTGTGCGTTTAGGGAATAGCATTCTCTGGCAGCTGTTCTTATTAGAACAGCGTTACAATAATATCAACTATCGAACCCTAGCGAAATATGGCACAAAGACTGGCAAAATCGACACCTATCAACCGTTTAAGCCATACGCACTCGACAGTGCCTCGCGCCAATAACGAGACCATTGAAGCCATTACCGATGTACGTGAATTGCCCTCCAAAGATCGCAACGTCATGCGCACTTACATGCAGGAGATTGGCAAGACCCCTCTCTTGACCGCAAAGGAAGAAGTCGCGTTGGCGGCTCGCATTCAGAAAGGCGACAAAGCCGCCCGCGACCGCATGATTTCCGCGAACCTGCGCCTCGTTGTCAAAATCGCTCATGACTATAATAATTTTGGCCTGCCATTGCTCGACCTCATCAGCGAAGGCAACATCGGCCTGATTAAAGCCGTCGAACGCTTTGATCCCGCCAAAGGCGGCAAGCTCAGCACTTACGCCGCATGGTGGATCAAGCAATCAATCAAGCGCGCACTCGCCAATCAGAGCAAAACCATCCGCCTGCCAGTGCACCTCGTCGATAAGATCGCGAAAATGCGCCGCATCACCGCGAGCCTAGCGGACGAACTCGACCGTGAACCCTCCGACGACGAAATCGCCTACGACATGGGCATGCCAGTCAACAAAGTGGCACACCTCAAGTCTGTCAGCGTGCGCCCTTCCTCGCTCGATGCCCCCGTCGGCGTCGATGGCGATACCAGCTTTGGCGAACTCGTCGGAGATGAAAACCAGACGACACCACTGGAAAATCTTCAGCAAAAATCGATTCATAATGACATCCAATCCGTCATCGCACTGCTTGATGAGCGCGAGGGCGAGATCATCCGTTTGCGCTTCGGCCTCGACGGCGACCATCCACTCACACTCGAAGAGGTTGGAGAAGCCTTTAAGATTACTCGCGAACGCGTGCGCCAAATCCAAACAATCGCCATTCACAAGATGCGTCGCATCATGACTGAAAATGAACGGCAGCGCAGCAAAACTGAAGTGAAGCAAGAGCACATCAAACAAAAGCGGATGGAGGTCTTACAAAAGTTCTTCGCCGAACAAGCTGCCAGCCACTGAGTTATCTCCTTTTCCATGGGGATATCAGCCCCTCGGCCCTTTTAGCCGAAGGGTTTTTTTGTGCCTGATTCTAGGAGTGAGCCTTGGCACACCCGACGCCATGCAAATCGGAACGGGCGTGCCAAGGCTCGCCCCTACATCATAACTACCCCTTGCGCTGTAACACCCGCCCGACTCCGAGCGCAATCACAACGAAGCCACTACAGAGCGCCACACACCAATCGCCGTGACGCGTGTAAAAGCTCTGCTGCCGCATCCATTCTTCGAACTGCACCACTGTGTAGTTACCGCCTCCGCGAAAATACACGCTACCGTGCTCATCATACAAGACGTCACGCACCGTGCCGTAGCAATCAATCCAGCCGCTCCAACCACCATTGCCGCAGCGCATCACGGGCCGACGATTCTCCACCGCTCGTAGCACTGAGTGCGCCGCATGTTGAGGCGCACCGCCCTCTTCACCATACCACGCATTATTGGTCGCCACGAAAAACACCTGCGCGCCTGCGCGTGCGCTCTGCCTCGCTAAGCTGGGAAACACATCTTCATAGCAAACCAAGCAGCCTATTTTCACGGTTTCTTCGCCAATCGAAAGTTCGATCAAGCTCGGATCAGTCCCCGGCACGAAATTACCGCCCACTGGCACGACCTTTGAGATAAAGCCAAACGGCTTCGGCACAAACTCGCCAAACGGCACCAGCTCGCGCTTTACATAAAACATATCCGACAGCCCCACCTCTGGCTCGACTAGAAACGCCCCATTGTACCACAGATTCGCCTCACGATCCACTGCGAGATTCCCCATTAAAATTGGCTTACCAATCTCATCCACCAGCGCTTCGACTCGTGCCTGCATCTGCGGGTAACCTTTCACTGGCCACGGCGTCGCCGCCTCCGGCCACAGCACCACATCGCTCTCCAGGCTCGCCACAAACTGTGTCTGCCGCTCCAAAATGTTCAAATTCACCAGCTCCTGCGACTCATCCCACTTAAGCTCTGGCGCAATATAGGGCTGCACCACCGCCGCCGTAAACAATGTCACACTCGTATCACGCTGCGGTAGCGACTTGAGAAACACAAAAATGCACACGCCCAGCAACGCCATCGCCACATACAGATCCAGACTGAACCAACCCGACCACAGCTTGCGCTCCTTAATGACCACACGATTACGCAAAGTCTGCGCGATACAAAAATTGAAATAGATCAGCAAGAACGACACCCCATAAGCTCCCGTCCACGCCGCAATCTGCAACACCACCGGTCGCTCCCATTGACTCAGCGATAGCGGTGCCCACGGAAAGCCCCACAGAAACCATGTGCGCGACCATTCGAGTACCACCCACGCGCCCGCCAGTCCCGCAAAGGCGACAGCCCGCCACAGAAACGAACGATTCGCCACTAAAGGCAATAACCAGCGCACCAACAATACCCACACCATGAAGATCGCCGCGAGGATGCCGGAGAGAGCCACCGTGCCAAACCACGTTACATGCCGCAGCCAGACCAAAATCGCAAACCAGGCAACCCAACCCGTGGCCAATGCCACCACCACGGTCAACCGCCGACTCGGCTGCGTATAGAGCCACAGAATCAGAGGGATAAACGCAATATAAGCGGCCTCCGCGAATTCAAACGGCGGAATCGACAGGACCCAGGACAGCGCAGAGAGACCCCCCGCGAGTAGGCCCCACCATGGCGAGCGCACAACGCGCAGAGACTCCTCTACGCTTGATTCATTGGTTTCCTCTGCAAGCTTTATCATACGGTCTTGGCCTTGAAATTCCTCAATCCCTGAGTCAGCAGAATTCCCAATCTGACCAAGATGACAACACTGATAAAAATCATCGCGTGAAAATTGTTTTCAAATCGATCGTTGTAAGCATCGTAGCAACTTCAACCATCGACTCCCAGAGATTCGCCCCATGACTCGTTTCCTTTCCATCCCTCTCCTGCTCGCTACCTGTGCCCTCTGCTTCGTTGCTGGCTACAAATTGGGTAAAGAATCACAACCGCCAGCACCCATCGTCGCCGAAAGGATCGCTGAGCAAGCACCGATTCGGCAGCTCACCGACGCCAGTGCCCAGCCGCCAATCGCTCCGCCAGCACCCAAAGACGAACCGGTTCAAAATCCTTTTGCAGTTCGGGCAAAAGAGCCGCTTCAAACATTTTTCGATAAGAATGAGCGCACGCTCGTTGCCCAGATTCTGGAAGTCAAAGCAGACTCATTGAAAATTCGCCGCCAAGCCGATGGTGCAGAACTCGAACTGCCGGTCGCAATGCTCTCGGCCGAGGACCAGGCATTTGCAGCTTATCTGTGGGAGCATGCGCCAAAGAAAAGTAATTCGCCCGCGCCCAGCCGATCGATGGAAGACAAGATTTGGGACGAGCTGTTTAAGTAAGTGGCCGCAGCAATAGAAAGTAGATGCGACTGCCACTCTAAACACAAAAAAGCACAGGCTAAACGACCTGTGCTTTTTGATAAACGTACGCTATGCGAGCTACTTCTGCACTAAATCCCATCCATCGTTGAGGATCATTGTTTCCGCTTTCTTAAACTTCAGTTCCTGAGTCTCTGCACCCTTGCGGATGGTGACAGTGTCATTACGGCCCAGCTTCGGTAACTCGCGGCGAATCGGCGCGACCTTCGGCAACTCCACTTGCTTGCGAGGTGCCGGTGCTTGCGCGGCCTGTGCTTGCGCAGCTGCGCCAGCCAGTGCGCCGACTTGCGGCTGCCCAGTCCCAGGGCCTGCGACTTGCGCAGTTTGCGACATGCGGGCGAGCATATTCTGGAAAGCATCTTGATTCGTTGCAGTGCGGAACACGGCATTGCAAATCTCAGTGCGGACATTCGTCATCAACTCTTCGAAGAACACATAGGCCTCGCTCTTGTATTCGCTAAGCGGATCTTTTTGGCCGTAACTGCGCAAATTCACGCTGCGGCGGAGCTCTTCCATCTCGGTGAGGTGGTCCTGCCAACGGCGATCGAGCGAACGAATTACGATATAACGCTCAAGGCCGACCAGTGCTTCGGCGGACTCAAATTCTTCGCGTTGCTTGTAGGCTTTTTGGATACGCTCAACAATAAGCGCCTGCTGTGCCTCTGGCCCCTGGCCAACAAGTTCTTCGACCTTCAATGCGACTGGGAAGTAAGCGTTGAGCCATGTGAGGAAGTGATCGACTGCGTCACCATCCCTATCGCCAGCGAGTGCATCGAGGCGCACTTCGAGCTCCTCTTCGACCATTTCATAAATGATATCGCGCGGCGTGTCCGATCGAATCGCTTCATTGCGGATACCGTAAACGACTTCGCGTTGCATGTTGAGTACGTCGTCAAATTGTAGCAGGCGCTTACGCATCGAGAAGTTTTGCTGCTCTACCTTCTTTTGCGCATTTTCGATCGACCAGTTGAGAGCCGGATGCTCCAGCTCTTCGCCTTCGCTCATCGACTTTTCAAGGATGCGGGAAATCGGTCCGGCATTGGCAAACAGACGCATGAGATCATCTTCCAGAGACACGAAGCACTTCGACATGCCGGGGTCACCTTGACGGGCGCAACGTCCACGTAGCTGACGATCGATACGACGCGATTCGTGGCGCTCGGTGCCCACCACGTAGAGACCGCCGAGTTCCGGTACACCTGCGGCGAGTTTAATATCGGTGCCACGACCTGCCATATTGGTTGCGATCGTCACACCGCCCTTACGTCCAGCATTCGCAACGATCTCCGCTTCCTGCTCGTGGAACTTGGCATTCAACACGCTATGCCCGATGTTTGAGCGCTTCAACATGCGGCTCAGCACTTCAGAGGCTTCAACCGATGCGGTGCCGACGAGAACTGGCTGCCCTTTCTGGTGCGCTGCTTCGACCTCTTTAATCACCGCAGCAAATTTCTCGCGGCGCGTTTTAAAGATGACGTCGTTCTTATCGATACGGATACAAGGCTGGTTGGTCGGGATCACCATCACGTTGAGGCCGTAAATCTCGTGAAACTCGGAGGCTTCCGTTTCCGCGGTACCAGTCATACCAGACAACTTCTCATACATGCGGAAGTAGTTCTGGATCGTCACCGTCGCATAAGTCTTCGTCTCCTTCTCGATCGTGCAGTTCTCTTTCGACTCAATCGCTTGGTGCAGACCATCGGACCAACGGCGGCCAGGCATCACGCGCCCAGTATTTTGGTCGACGATATTTACCTTACCCTCTTGTACGACGTATTCTTTATCGCGCTCATAAAGACTGAATGCGCGGAGCAACTGACTGATGCAGTGGATGCGCTCGCTAGTTTGTTGGAAGCCAGTTTCGGCGGCCAGCTTGGCTTCCTGCTTCGCCTCATCCGCGAGTTTTTCGTCCTTATCGATCTCAATGAACTGAGTCGGTAAGTCTGGCAGCATGAACGCATCTGGATCATCTGGGCTCATCAGGACTCGGCCCTTCTCGGTAAGATCGGCCTGCTGCTGCTTCTCATCGATCACATAGAACAGCCCTTCCTTCAGCGCGTAACGCTCCTTCTTGTTGAAATCACTGTTCATCTCGAGGTCGAACTTATCCACTGCGCGGCGGATCGACGGCACCTCATTGAGACGGTGAAACTGCTTGTTCTTCGGCATGCCAAGCTTCACTTGGAAGAGCTTGGAGGTTGCCGCATACTTGGCATCTTCGTCAGAGCCTTCGCCTTCAAGGGCGGACTTCGCCTCAGCGACCAAATTGTTGCAATACGCCTGTTGCTTGGCGACCAGTTGCTTAATGCTCGGCTTGATTTCGCCAAATGGCAGCGGATTATCATCCTGCATTGGCCCAGAGATGATCAAGGGCGTGCGCGCCTCATCGACAAGGATCGAGTCAACTTCGTCAATGATACAGAAGAAGTGGTCACGCTGCACTTGGTCTTCCTTGCGGCTGGTCATGCCATTGTCGCGCAAGTAGTCGAAGCCAAATTCCGAAGCGGTGCCGTAGGTGATGTTACATTGATACTGCTCGCGGCGAATCTGTGGTGGTTGGCTATTTTGGATACAGCCAACAGTGAGACCGAGCATGCGGAACAGGTGGCCCATCCACTCGGAGTCACGCCGAGCGAGGTAGTCATTGACGGTGACCAACTGGCAGTTGTTGCCGGAAAGCGCGTTCAAGTAGAGCGGGCAGGTTGAGACGAGTGTCTTACCCTCACCCGTCGCCATCTCAGCAATGTGCCGCTCATGCAGTGCGATCCCGCCAATAAACTGTACATCGTAGTGCACCATGTTCCACGGCAACATGTGGTCACATACGTCAAACTCCTGCCCACACATACGGCGGGCCGCGTTCTTCACCGTCGCAAACGCCTCCGGCAACAAGTCGTCGAGCGACTCACCATCCTGATGGCGCTGCATAAACTCGGCGGTCTTGGCGCGCAGTTGCTCCTCCGTAAGCGCTTGATATTCAACTTCAAATGCGTTGATGCGTGCGGTGATTGGCTGACACTTTTTAAGAAACTTCTTATAGTGACGACCGGAAAACTTTTTGAGAATGGCTGAGATCATGAGACCTAATGTATGCGGTTACTGAATGAGATTATGCGCAGATTTCAGCTCACGGAGGACACCGGAAATGCGCAAAGGATCAGAAAATGGTGAAACTAGCGCCCGCTGGCAAGTGTGTTTCCCCCACTATAATACGGAGGCGTAGAAGCATGAAGGTGAGAAACCACAACGCGCATCAGGTTTCTTTGGCATAAAAAACGCAGGATGCTCTCAAAGCACCAGCACGACGCTATTTCTCACCGCGTAAACGCTATGCGCACGCGGAGGCGCGGAGGCGTGGAGGCACGGAGGCTTCCACTGCACAGAACCGAAGCTCCGTGCCTTCGTGGCTTTATTATGCCCTT
>DJBY01000114.1:0-746 GCA_002430605.1 Opitutia bacterium UBA5964
GCGGGTGGCTTGCTCTTCTCAGCTGCCGAAATTGACGCCTTTAACGAAATCGCCGAAGAGTGCGGAGCCACAAAGTGGAAACTCGCCGACTTTGCGACGGAGTAGTTTCGAGGTTATATTATTTCTTCCTTCGGGGATTCACTTGCGAAAGATACCTAGATGATGGGCTTTGTGGATGGCGGAGGGGGCGTTCTGGACTTCTAGCTTTGTGTAAATGCGTTTGACGTGTTCTGCCACGGTGTGAATTCCGATGCTGAGTTGATCGGCGATTTGCTTTTTGACGAGCCCTTCGGCGAGCATCGATAGGATTTCCATCTCTCGATTCGTTAGCGCAACTTCATTCTCCACAGTCGGCTGTTCCCGCATTGCTAGCACAAGATATCTTGCGACGCTGGCATCCAGCGACGCTCCATTGGCCATGACTGTGCGAATGCCTTGTGTGATCTCTTCGATGGAGGCTGATTTGAGCAGGTAGCCTGCCGCGCCAGATTGGATGGCTTGCACCACGTCGGCCTCCATATCGGACTGGGTGAGCATGATGACCTTGGTCGTGGGGCTATACTTTTTAATCCAGGGGATCGCTTTGATGCCGCTCATACCAGGGAGGTTAATGTCCAGTAGGATGACGTCTGGCTTCGTCAGTGTTGACCGGTCTTCTAGGCTGCGCAGGGCGACTTCGGCTGCGCCGAATTTGCTGATCATTTGCATGTCTGGCTCGTCCAGCAGTGATAGCTCGATGACTTCCC
>DJBY01000114.1:969-3370 GCA_002430605.1 Opitutia bacterium UBA5964
TTTTTGAGGTATAAGTTGTCTGTGCGTTGGCCTCGCTAGCCAGATGTATGTTTCAGATCCACCATCGTCTGTTTCTTAGTTTTAGATCAATGCAGGTGCCTGCGGCTACGTCGTCATTGACGGTCAGCTTTGCTTTGAGTAATTTTGCACGTCGCTTGAGTGATGATGGGATGTTGCTTTCCACTGATTCTGGTAAGCCGTGCCCGTTGTCTGTGACTGTCAGTCTAATCTCTCGTTGGGTCGCGACTAGGCGCGTGCTGATTTCGGAGGCCCCAGCGTGGCGACAAATGTTGATTAGGCATTCCTTGTGGAAGAGCAGTAGATCAGTCTGCGTGCGAGGCTTGAGGCGAGATAGGTATGTTTCGCCTTCGATACTGAGTTCGTGTTTGTGATCGACGATGATGCGCTCGGCGCTTCGCTGCAAGTCATCCGCTAGGTTGGTGGAAAGTCGATTGCCTGTTTGCATTTCAGACATATGACGGACGGAGAGACTTGATCGGGTGGTGACGGTTTCGATGCGTTGTAGGAATTGAGAGATGTCTTTCGGTAGATCAGCGGCTTTCTTTCGAATCAGTTGATTCAGTAAACCGATGGTATGTAGGTTGGCTCCTAACTCATCGTGCAGGTCGGCGGCAAAGCGTTCTTTAATCTGAATAATATGGCGCGCATGTATATTTCGTTCAATCAGCAAGCTGAAGGCCACCACTGCGATGAGCAGTGCTGCGAACCAATACATGCGATTGAGGTTGGTCTTCTGGCGCGTGTAGCGGCGGTTCAGTTCGGCGGCGACGAGTGGACGAGTCGTTTCCAGCTCATGGCGTCGGGCGAGTTCGTCCATCCAAGTGCGAACGGGCAGGATGACCCCGTAGAAGTTGAGCCCATCAGTCAATGTGCTCAGTGAGCGCTGAATGTCTCGAGGAGCGCGGATGTGATTTGTCTCGATCGTTTTTCCTTTGGCCACATTTCGTCCGTTTGAAAGCAATTCGATTTCAGTGAAGCCGACGCGTATCTCGTCATCTCCAGTCGGTGCAGTGATTCGGACGTAGCGGCAGGTCGTTTCGGGCAGATTCCACATCATGACGGGGCCGATTTCATGGGCCTCGTGATAGCGTATTTCCAGCAGAGGGGTGGCATCGGAGAAATCAGGGTGATTCGCACCTTCAACTTGTAGAAGTTTTGGGAACCCTAAATTGACGGGGATTGCCAGCGGGGCGGTATTTCCCTGATCCATCGCATGTAGCTGGAGCCGGGAGATCGGCATTGGTTTACCTAGATCGATACTTAAGTAAGGGCTTTTGACGTGATTGCTGTAATAAGCAGTGCTCCGTTCGCCTCGGCCGGAATCCATCCGATAGGGCATCAGGCCGTCGGTTAGAAACTGCTCATTCCATACGGATCGGCCATGGGGCGGGGAAGGGGATGCGACCTTGACGGGGCTCCGGAGTGCGATGTTTTCTTCACCGCTGAAGACCATGATTTCCGATAGTTGATAGCCAGTCTCAGGGAATAGAGTGAGCTGAGTGGCATGTATGATATCAATGCGCAACCAGGAGGCGATGATGCCGTTGGCGGGGAGGATCCAGGGGGCGACACGCGGTAGGCCACCATCGGCAGAGTTGTATTCACCTAGCACGGTGCCGGTGCGATCATCGGTCGTGCCTGTTGTAATTCGGAATTTAGAAGGGAAGCCATCGGCTCGAAATCCGGTCTCGGAGTCGCGCCAAAGAATGGGGGCCAATAGAATTTGATCGATCGGAACCGCACGGCTCCATTCGATTTCGATCCATTGCGGAGTATCGGCAGGGGCGTGTTTCGAACGATAGCCGAGGGAGCCGATCCCGCTGCGCAGAGTGGGGTGGGCGAGTTGGGATAGTTCGGCATCGATCGCTTCGATTCGCTGTTCGAGTGCGGAGAGCGGCAGTTCTTTGAGCCCCTCGGCTATATCTATAGGTGCGGCGACTGCGGTCAGGACTCCGGCGAGCACTGCGATGCTGCATATAGTTTGGATTCGGCGCATTTGTTTTTGTTTAATTTCCCGACAATTTAATTGTTTAACTGAATCTCAGCGTGACCTCTATTTCAGGCAGTTGGAAGCGTCGATGCATCCAGTCGATTCGTCAAGCGAACTGCCCAAGGCTGCTGTCACTATAGCAAAATGTAACGATCAGCGATACCCCCCTAAACAGGGGACTGACGGCATTTCTATTTTGTGGCATACTGCCTATTCTTTAGCAAATCAGACTACTCACTACCAACCCGAAAAATATGAAAAAAACGCTAATTACACTCTCCCTGCTAGCGACTCTGCTCGCCGCAACCACTGTCAACGGGCAAGTCACCAGCCAATGGAATGGAAGCACCACTGACAATAATTGGGAAACAGACACCAATTGGAGTGCCG
>DJBY01000141.1:0-3659 GCA_002430605.1 Opitutia bacterium UBA5964
TCGAGGCCGCTGAGCACGTGTCATTAGCTAAACAGTTCACTGTGCGAGCCCCTGCACACTAGAATCAAGGCGCTTTCCTCGACTTTGTAGATCAACAGCCAATCGGGCGAGATATGGCATTCGCGGTGGCCGACGTAATTGCCCGTCAAGGCGTGGTCTCGGTTGCGTTCTGGCAGCGGCGCTTCCGCTTACAACGTCCGTATAATCAGAGCCAACTTATCGAGATCGTTCCCCGCAGAAAAAAGCTTTTTGAAGTCCTACTTGAATCTACTCTTGCGGACAAGTTGGAGCATTAGTCCTGAAGCTCTTTAAAAAGGTCTTCGACTGTCTCAACACGCGGCAGGTCTTCAGTAGGCTCACGCATCGCTTCAAGCGTCTCTGCGTTGGGCTGGTGGCGTGCAAAATCGAGCACCTTACCACGCTCGTCTGCCGCTGCACGTCGAACTGAAATCGCGCACTTCAACTATTGCCACTGGGTCCTGGGGTAAACCCAGTCGCTACCTTGCTAGGCATTGTGCTGGGATTGTTGGCCACCAGCCCTTAATCGCCAGGATTCGTAGCGAGCGGGTTTACCCCGCGATTTAATCGCATACCTCGCCGCTGCAGAGCGCCACACTCGCCGATCTTACGATCGAGGCCACACTCTCTCGAGATCCTTTATAGCCTGAGCCTGAAAAAGCCGCTGCACCGCCGCCACCCGCACAAAGCGGCCTCAGCGGATGCAAACGACTGCTTTCTGGCATTGACTCACGGCATTCTAACTTCTCACTTCGAGTCCTTATTATGAAAGAAATGTCTCCACTCGAGGAACTCCGTCACTCCTGCTCGCATGTGCTCGCCACTGCAATTCTACGCCTCTACCCTGAGACGCAGCTCGATATCGGCCCCCCGACCGACAGCGGTTTTTACTACGACATCGACCTCAACAGGAAGCTCGACGCTACTGACCTCGAAGCGATCGAGGCGGAAATGATGCAGGTGATCAAAGAGAACCAGCGCTTCACTCGGATCGAATGCTCGCGTGAAGAGGCCATCGCCAAGATTCAGGAAATCGGCCAAGAAACCTATAAGCTCGGCCGCCTCGCCGACGTGCCCGAAGGCGAGCAAGTCAGCTTCTACCAGAACGGCGAGTTCACCGACCTGTGCGCTGGCCCACACGTCGGCTATACCAAGAAGATCAAAGCCTTTAAGCTACTCTCGATCGCAGGCGCGTACCACCGCGGCGACGAGAAGAACAAACAACTCCAGCGCATCTACGGCACCGCCTTTCCAAGCAAAGACGAGCTCACTCAACACCTCGATCGCCTTGAGCAAGCCAAAGCACGCGACCACCGCAAGCTGGGCAAAGACCTCAAGCTGTTCCACATCGACGAAGCCGTCGGCGCGGGTCTCACACTGTGGACACCGAACGGTGCCGTCATCCGCCAAGAATTGCAGAACTTCATCTCCGAAGAACTGCGCATGGCTGACTACGATCAGGTCTTCACACCACACATCGGCAAGCTCGGCCTGTACCGCACCTCTGGCCACTTCCCTTATTACAAGGACTCCCAGTTCCCGCCGATCGTCGACCCTGGCACCGTCGAACGACTCGCGACGGAAGGTTGCTCGTGCAGCGACCTCTCTAATCAGCTCGATTCGGGCGAAGTCGACGGCTACCTGCTCAAGCCGATGAACTGCCCGATGCACATCAAAATCTTCGACAGCCAGCCGCACTCTTACCGCGACTTGCCTGTGCGCCTTGCCGAGTTTGGCACCGTCTATCGCTGGGAGCAGTCCGGCGAGCTCAACGGCCTCACACGTGTGCGCGGCTTCACTCAAGACGACGCCCACCTATTCTGCACCGAAGATCAAATCGGCCAAGAAATTAAAGGCTGCCTCGATCTGGTCAAGCTGGTGTTCAACACACTCGGCATGACTGACTACCGCGTGCGCATCGGTCTGCGCGATCCCGATTCCAGCAAATATGTCGGCGATGCCGAAAAGTGGGACAAAGCCGAAGCCGCTCTACGCGAAGCTGCACAAACACTCGGCGTCGACTTCGTCGAAGAGCCAGGCGAAGCCGCTTTCTACGGCCCGAAGATCGACTTTGTGGTGAAGGACGTGATCGGCCGCGAATGGCAACTCGGTACCGTGCAGGTCGACTACAATCTACCCGAACGTTTCGACCTGAACTACATCGGTGCCGACAACGAGAAGCACCGCCCCGTCATGATCCACCGCGCGCCGTTCGGCTCGATGGAGCGTTTCGTCGGGGTCCTCATCGAGCACTTCGCCGGCAGCTTCCCGACATGGCTCGCGCCCGAGCAAGTCCGCATCCTACCAATGAATGACGACCTCGTGCCACAAGCGTTGGAAATCCAAAAGCTACTCAAGGCAGCCAAGATCCGTGTCAGTGTCGATACCATCGCCGACAAGCTAGGCGCCAAGATCCGCAAAGTGCACCTCGACAAGGTGCCAAACTTCCTCGTCCTCGGTAAGCAAGAAGCCGAGCAAGGTCTGGTCAAGGTCAACTCCCGCGCCAACAAAGCACTCGAAGGCCTCAAGACACCGACCGAGTTCATGGGCGAGCTACTACAGATCATCGCCAACAAGACCTTGCCCGATCCCAAAGAGGACGCGTAACGCTGCTTACAGTTGATCCTTTCATCCAAGAACGCCCTTCAAACGAGGGGCGTTCTTTTTCATTGATGGGGTCCAGGGTACCATGACAGACCGAATAAACAACAAACCACAAACATTACGAAAACAGGTTCTGTCCTGACGTTGACAGGGGGAAACCCCCTCCTATCCTCATCGTATGACTATCATAACAAAATGGATAAGTATGCTAGCTTTACTATTAGCTGGCGTCACTGCTCTCTCAGCAACCGAAGAAAAAAGTGTTTTGATGCTTGTCACCGGGGCTGACAAAATGACCAATGGCGAACCCACGGGGCTCTGGCTTGAAGAATTTGCAGTTCCATATAAAGCGTTTGTAGACGCAGGCTATACAATTACAGTAGTTACTCCAAAAGGAGGCGCTGCACCAATAGACCCACGCAGCAAACCGACCCCAGATCAGGCTGCCGCTTGGAAGGAAGCCGCCCAGCTCTTAAGCAAAACAACACCTCTTCCGATGGTCTCGGCAGAGGAATTCAATGCGATTTTCATTCCTGGAGGGCATGGGGTGATGTTTGACCTAGCCCAAGACCCCGCCGCCGCTAAACTCATTCAAGAATTTGACGCGCAGGGTAAGCCCATTGCCGCGGTTTGCCACGGACCTGCAGCACTTGTGAAAGTCGTGCGAAAAGATGGAACCCCACTTGTAGCCGGAAGAAAGATGGCTGCGTTTACAGATGCTGAGGAACGTGCTGTAAAACTGGATAAAGAAATGCCTTTCTTACTCGAAACCAGACTACGCGAACTCGGGGCCACAGTAGAAACCCGAGATAACTTCACTGTACATGCAGTACGAGATGGCAATCTGATCACCGGCCAAAACCCGGCATCAAGTGCCGCGACCAGCAAGCTGTTGATTGAGGCATTGTCAGAAGAAAAGAAATAGGCCGAATAAAAACAGTGGTGGCAACGGCCAACAGCGTCTCTCGTTCGCTTCGCTCTGGTAGCCTAATCTCCGCCGTGCCACACTTATGACCTTCGCTCAAAGAAATTGACAC
>DJBY01000141.1:3782-4868 GCA_002430605.1 Opitutia bacterium UBA5964
ATCTTCACCTGTATCTGAACTGGTGAATGATGCCGTCAGATCAGCACTTCTTGAAGATGCGGAAGATCTCGAAGCATTCAAAGAAAGAGAGAATGAGCCTGTAATCGACTTTGAGGCTTTTGTCACCTCACTGAAGCAAGATGGAAAGCTATAGGATCGTCATTAAGAAGTCGGCCGCGAAGGAAATCGAAAGAATCGAAAAAAAAGATAGAATTCGAATCGTAGCGAAGATCAGAAGCCTCGCAAGTGATCCACATCAAGCAGGAAGTAAGAAGCTCTCCGGCCAGGAAAAATACCGAATTCGTCAAGGAAACTATCGAATCTTATATCAGGTCATCAACGACGAGTTGGTCATCAACGTGGTAAAAATTGGGCAGCGCCGGGACATCTACAAAAAATAGTGTAAACCAGACGACACCAGCCGAATTCATCGGCGAGCTGTTGCAGATCATCGCCGATAAGACCTTGCCTGATCCGAAGGAGGAACCGCCCACAGCATAACCGTCGAATTGACGGACAGCCAATTTCAAGCACCGATCACGTTATCGAAACATACAGTGATCAGTGTTTTTTTGTGCCTTATCGAAGACCACGGCGCTCTACTGCACCTCGACAGATTGAGTCAGGTTTAATGTTAAAGACTAAGCCATAATTCGCATGTATAGATTTGACGACAAGACGATTAGAACCACTTCGACGTAAAATCTATCGCTAATAAAATAAGAAAGCTTGAAACTAATCTAGATTTAGTGAAAAGGTTAAATTAATGAACTTTTTTAGTCTGACACTCGTCATTATATGCCTTTTTAGTGCAGGATGCCGACCACCTGAGGCAAACATTGCTGAGCAATCGAGCCAGGATCCCNNAAAAATCAACTAGACGATCAAGCACTCACGAAGCCATTGTGCAACGACGCAGCATTCGTAAATTTAAATCCGATTCGATTGCGACGTCGTCATCCGTGAACTGTTGGAAGCTGCTCGTCTCGCCCCCTCCCACTGCAACTCTCAGCCGTGGCGCTTCAAAATCGTCAAAAATGCCGCCATCGCAATCGAGCACATGGCTCTGCGCGCGCTGGACTTCGG
>DJBY01000141.1:5052-8969 GCA_002430605.1 Opitutia bacterium UBA5964
CAATCCTCTCTGAGCAATCGAGCGAGGAGACACTCCGTTTCACACTATTGACAAGGCCTTGGTCGAAATATCTGAGTGTTCCTCCAAAGATTTATACGTTCGACAATATATCCTCAGGAATTGAGAAGCTGCTAGCAACAGAGCAAAAGCTGATTCAGGCCGTCCTAGAAGCGGATGTAGATGTAGCAGAAACCAGTGCTTACAGTACACTCAATGACCGACTCGATGAGCTCAAGGCCGCCGCTCCATCAGCAGAAACTAGCAGTGGCTATGTAAGGTCCAGCTCCAGCGGATACCGAAGAACTTATATTAGCGGAGACACCATCTATACACATTCTTACCCCTACTATAACGGATATTCTGTCTTTCGAGCAAAACAGAAAAGTAGCTCGCCTGAATTAGTTCGCTCCGTGTCAGGGCTCGCCGCCAATGCCACCCTAACAGTTGAAGACCTCGACCAACGTATCACTGCACTACAACATCTAAGCTCAACATGGAGCCGCCGCACATCAACCATGAGCACCAATGGGACAGCGGGAATTATGCGTGATGCCAATGAAGATTACCTAGAAGGCTTAAGACAATATACCTCTGACTTTATCCAACTACGAAAAGAGCTGCGCACCATCAGAAGCGAACAGTCGAAAAAGGCCGCGAATAAATCCAATATTATCCAAAACTGGAACCAATTTGAGCAACAAAACCTCCACATCCTGAATAAGTTCTTTCAGGACAACCACACAGCGATCATCGAGCCAACTAAAGGCGCAGATTATTTGATTAATAAAGATAAACTCAATGGCACATTGATCCTCGTCTGCAACATCGGCCCACGCCAACTGTATTTTGAACTAAATGGACGTAACCCTTTCCATCCTTTTACACTTGCTGATATTACGCCAACACTCCAATAGTCTCGGTTTTAGTCATTATCAGCATGGAAGAACCCACATCACTCACTAGCGCCGAAAAGAAAGAACTGCGCGGCATCGGCCAACGGCTCAAGCCGCATCTCCACGTCGGCAAGCAAGGCCTCAGCCTGACTGTTTCCAATGAAATCGAAACCGCGCTGGCTAAAAACGGCCTGATCAAGATCCGTTTTGAAGCGGATCGCGCCAAGATCAAAGAATACTGCGAAGACATTGCCAAGACACGTAGCTGTGAGCATATCGGTGGCGTTGGTAAGACCAGCATCTTTTTTCGTGAAATGGCCGAAGAAGAAAAAGTGTGACCGCAGAAAAGTGTGACCGTTACACGCGCCATACAATGATCCCTGCCGGGTATAGAATTGTGTCGGCTCGACTTGCCCTTCGATGAACTCACGGTCTTGAGCCTGCCAAAATGAGGTCGAAAGCCTAAGCCAGCACAACGCGACGCGCTCCGAGACGGCACTGCGCTAGCCATCGAGGCGTTTTTATCTCGCAAAAATAATCACGCTGTCGCTCGCGACGTCAGCACTTTCACCTTCACTTTCACCTTCACTCAGCACAGAGTGCTGCCATGTCTGACTATAAAACCGTTCAGGAGCTCAAGGAGATCGACGTCAACATTGCCGCGCTCTTTCGCAGTATTCTGATTCTCCGCCGCAAGACGACCAAGACCGCAAAGAACGGCAACCCTTTCCTCAGTGTCGAACTGGGGGATGGCAGCGGCAGCTTCAATGCCAATTGCTTTGGCGATTCCGATGTATTCAAAGCACTCGATCCAGTCGCGGAAGGCTCAATCGTCCGCCTCGCAGGTAAGACTGAATATTATATGGAGCGCTTCTCGCCCAAACTTCAAGCAGCCGAAGTCATCGACGCCGACGAGGCCGAAGCCGAAGGCATGATGGCGAACTTAGTGGAAACGCCGCCAGAATCCGAAGAGGAGCTGTGGTCACACATTCTGGAGGGGGTCGAAGCGATCGAGCACTCCAAACTCAAAGAAACCGTGCAACGCGTGCTCGACGAACTGGGCGAACGCTTCCGCAAATGCCCTGCCGCAGTCAGTATGCATCATGCGTATCACAACGGCCTGCTAGAGCACACCACTCACATGCTGCGCGCCTGCCGCGCACTACTGCCCCTCTATCCTGAAGTCGATGCCGACCTCGCGATCGCCGGAATCATCCTGCACGACATGGGCAAACTTGAAGAATACGAAGGTGATTTTGCCGCGAAAGTGAGCCGTATCGGCATTCTACAAGGCCATGTCGTGATCGGGTTTCGTATCGCCCGCAAAGCCGCCATTCAGTCCAAGCTCAATGCCGACCTCACCGAGCGCCTCGAACACATCATTCTCAGCCATCAGGGGGAGAAGGAATGGGGTGCCGCAGCGATGGCCGCGACACCCGAAGCAGTCTTCGTATCGATGATCGATAATCTCGACGCCAAGATGGGCATGGTGCAACGCGTGCTACGTAATACGCCAAAGGGTGAAGCCTTCTCCGATCGACTGATGGGGCTGCAAACCCGCGTATTAGTGACGCCACCCGACAAGAGCTAACGACTAGCGCTGGCAGCTCGGGCAATAAAAACTATTTCGCTGCCCGATCGTTACAGAGCGGATTGGCGTGCCACACGCCTGACAAGGCTCACCCGCCTTGCCATAGACCTTCAGCTGCACCTTGAAATAGCCAGGCTTACCATCGGCACCGAGGAAATCACGTAGCGTCGTGCCTCCTTGCTCGATCGCGTGAGCCAACACGGTTTTAATATCGGCGGCCAACGCCAAATAACGCGCACGACTGACTTTACCCGCGGCTCGGCGCGGATCGATACCCGCCATGAACAGCGCCTCGTTGGCGTAAATATTACCCACACCGACCACCACAGCATTGGTCATAATGAAATTCTTCACCGCGACAGATCGACCACGCGACAATTTAAACAAGCGCTCACCATCAAACGCATCCAACAATGGCTCGGGCCCTAGGCCTTGTAGTAATTTCAACGGCAGATCCTCGGCCCCCTGCCACAGGCAAGCACCGAAACGACGCGGATCGTTCAGCCGCAGGCAATACCCACCCTCCAAAACGATATCCAGATGATCATGCTTCAACACGGGTTTATCAACTGGTTGCACCGTCAGACTCCCTGACATGCCCAAATGCAACACGATCGTGCCGCGCGCCGTATCGAGCAGCAGATACTTCGCCCTACGGCGCACTGCGATCACAGGCTCACCAACAGCAAGCTGAACCGCATTAGGGATCGGCCAGCGCAACTGCGGGTGACGCACGATAATCGCGGTAATTCGGCGGCCCTCGACATGTGGGGCAATTCCACGACGCGTGGTCTCAACTTCGGGTAATTCTGGCATCAATTCAGTCTATGCCTTGAATGCTGATAAAAACAAACTAAGATAATATATATGCCAACTAGCTAATCAATACTATGCCGAAACACTTACGCCATCTTCTTATTGCCTGCACACTCACAGCAAGTTTAGTCGCCACAGTTCCAGCAGCCGAACAGCCGGCCACCGCACAGTTGCAACTAGCGGCAGACGTCTGGCCGCCCTTCACTAATCACTTTGGCAAGCCACGCATCGCCACCGAAATCGTCCACCTTGCACTCGCCAAGTCAGGCTATGAGCCGACGACCACAATCCTCGAAAGCTGGACAGTGCCCGAAGATTTGAAAGCAGGCAAATACGATGGCTGTGCTGCGCTCTGGAAATCAGCCGAACGCGAAGCATACCTACTCTTCTCAAAGCCTTACCTACAAAGCCGCCTTCATCTGGCCGGCAAAAAAGGCCTCGATGTCGACATTACCGATCTATCACAGCTCAAAGGTAAGCGACTCGTGCTAGTTGAGGACTATGCCTACGGCGAGTTGGTTGATTCACTCAAAGGCGTTGAAATTAGCTATGGCAATGACAGTGTTACCAACCTCAAAATGCTCATCAGCGGTGATGCGGACTACACGCTTGTTGAT
>DJBY01000141.1:9111-14652 GCA_002430605.1 Opitutia bacterium UBA5964
TAGTCGATTTCGGGAATGAGTCTCTTCTGACAAATCCGATTCACTTTGCGGTGCGCAAGAACCTGCCAGGTGCTGCGAAAATCATCAATCAGTTCGACCAAACCATTCGTTTGATGCAAACCGATGGCACCTACAACCGTATCCTACGTCTCAACTCGATCAGCATCGATGTCGATGGCAACGGACAAAAGGAGCTGGTCCTTACAGATATCAAACCCGACACCGCAGCTCCCGTCGGCGGCTACGCCATCTTCTCCAACGATAAGAAACTGCCACCAAAGACACGCTATTCGATTCGCGACACAATCTACAATGATTGGGATGAAGTGCCCGATGATTACCGCAGCGAAGACGACGTCATCCCCGACACGCGAAAAGAAGGCTTCAACCTCTTCGGCGGCGACTTCTAGAGGTCTTTTTTAACCCGCCTAGCGCTACTCACAAAAAAAGCCTGACCGCACATTCGCGATCGGGCTTTTTTATAAACTGAACTCAGCGTCGAACTACTCAGCGTTCTTCAACGGCTTCAAGCTCGGGAAGAGAATCGTGTCGCGAATACTTTCGGCTCCAGTGAGCAGGATGATCAGGCGGTCAATGCCGAGGCCCATGCCACCTGCTGGCGGCATGCCGTGCTCAAGTGCGGTGAGAAAGTCAGTGTCCATATCCTGCACTTCTTCACCGACCTGCTCAGCAAACATCTTGCGCTGAATGATCGGGTCATTCTGCTCGGAATATGCGGGCGCGATTTCCTGACCGTTGATGCACAGCTCAAACACATCGATCGTGCTGTCGTCATCGACAGTGATCTTCGCCAGCGGGCACAGCTGCTTAGGAATGTGCGTCACGAAGGTCGGCTGAATCAAGGTCGGCTCGATCAGTTTCTCGAAGACATTGTTGGTGATCTCGTAATCTTGCAGTTCGCCATCGACCTCGATGTTCATTGCGCGGGCTTTCGCGAGCTTTTCGTCGCGGCTATGGTTGAACCACTCGGCATCACCAGTTGTTTCAATAATGAGATCTTTATACTTCGCCTCACGCCATTTGCCATCGAGATTAATGATTGTGCCGTCTGGACGAGCGATTTCCAGCGTACCGATCACTGTCTTTGCAACGTGCTGAATCAACCCCTGCGTCAACTCCATCATGCCACGGAAGTCGGTGTAGGCCTGATACAGCTCCAGCATCGTGAACTCGGGATTGTGACGACGAGAAAGTCCTTCGTTACGAAACACACGACCGATTTCGAATACTCGATCTTCGCCCGCGACCAGCATACGCTTGAGGTAAAGCTCGAGTGCGATGCGCATATAAAACTGACAATCCAACGCATTAGAATGGGTGATAAACGGACGCGCTGCTGCACCACCAGCGACACTCTGTAGCATCGGTGTTTCCACTTCAGTAAAATTGCGATCCCATAGATACTTGCGCATCTCCTGGATGATCTTCGCACGATGGCGGAAGCGTTGGCGCGACTCTTGATTCACAATCAAGTCGAGGTAGCGCTGACGATAGATCTTATCATCATCCGTCAGACCAGCCCATTTTTCAGGGAGCGGGCGCAGTGCTTTAGTAACCAAAGTGTAGCTCGCCGCACGAACTGTGATCTCACCGGTCTTGGTTTTAAACAGACGCCCCGTGACACCGATGATGTCACCCAGATCGAGCTTCTTAAAGTATGTATTGTATTCGCCCTCGGCCAGCTCGTCGCGAGTCACGTAGCATTGAATCGGGCCATCGCTATCTTGAATTTTGATGAAGCTCGCCTTGCCCATGACACGGAAGACGGTGATGCGACCAGCGACAGAAACCTCTGCCTGCTCTTCGTCGGAGGCATCTTCGTTATAGAGTTTAATCGCCTCTGCGGATGTATGCGACTGCGCGCAATTTGCCTGAAAGGGATTTCGCCCTTCCTTGCAAAGATTCTCGAGCTTTTGGAGGCGGACTGCATAGAGATCATGCGAATTGTCCTGGTTGGCTGTCTTATCGGTCATAACGAAAGCAGGCGAAAATGCGTCAGAGACCAAAAATGGCAAATGTAAATTACCCTTCCGTCGACAGACTCGCTAGATTGAACGAAATGGGAATGCATTTGCAAGATGAGCAGATGATTGAGGTTTCGTTTCCAACAACACTCGTGCAAAAAATCGACATCGAACCCCTCACAGACGCACTTACACGGCCAGTCTGCCGCCTGCCACGCAGCATGCGGGCGACGCATGGCTGAGCGAAGCTCATGCGCTTGTGCTGCAAGTGACTAGCTCGATTATCACTGATGATCCTACTTATGTGCTCAATCCTAAACATCCGCAGTTCGCTCGTAGTAAAATCGGCACCTCGATATGCTTTGCCTTCGATCCCCCGCTAATTGGTAAAAAGTAGCACCCTCCGTGGCGTGCCAGTTTACTCGCGCCCCCAGTGCCCCTGAGCCGAGCATGATACTAGCCCGCGCAAGCACGGACGCCACGAAGGGACATTTTTCAGACATCCAGTTTTTCAGCTTTCAGTCTTTCAGCATTTCATCACCATTCCTGCAAATGACTTGGATCGAATACACCGCGCTCAGCGTGACTAGTCTGATTTTTCTAATCGGACTCGCGACCTCACTATTCCCAGTGGTGCCAGGCAGCCTTATTGTTTGGTCGGGTGTTATCATACACAAACTTTGGATGGGGGATGCCTCGGTGGCTTGGAAAATTGTTATCATTACCGGCATCATCACTCTGATCGGGCAACTCGCAGATTTCGTGCTGGGCGTCTGGGGCGCACGGAAATTCGGCGCATCATGGAAAGGTACTGTCGGCGCACTGCTCGGCGCTTTCATCGGATTTTTCCTGCCTCCGCCACTCCTCTGGCTGATCATCGGGCCAGTCATTGGCGCGATCATTGGCGAGTTACTCGCAGGGCGCAGCTTCAAGGCAGGCAGCCAGGCAGGCTTCGGCACGGTTATCGGTGGCATCGTGGCCTTCGCTTTTAAATTCGGCCTCAGCGTCTGCGTGGTTGCCATTTTCTTTCTAGCGCTGGTGCTCTAGGGTCCTTCCACTCAACACGAAAAACTGGAATGTAAGCTGATCAATGAGGGCAACGCTCCATCGTTGCCACAGATCCGACTACAATTGCAGACATGCTATGGAAATGACGGAGCATTTCCCTCCAAAACATACAAACGCTTACGAGCCGCTCCAAGCCTTTGCGAATAACAAGCGCAGGCTGTTCAGACATACAACGACAGTGCTGCCCTCGTGTGCAAAAACGCCAACACTCAACGGGATCCAACCACAAATCGCGGCTGCCACCATCAGCACCACTGTGCCCAGCGCGATTGCTAGATTCTGCCGTATGATCGATCGCGCACGATGACTCAAATCAGTCGCAGCGAGATAATTCTCTATGCGATCTTTCATCAGCACCACCTCACTCTGCTCTAAGGCAGCATCACTCCCGCGCGCGCCCATAGCAACGGAGACATAGGCAGCCGCCAAGCTCGGCGCATCATTCACACCATCACCGACCATTGCTACTTTGTATCCGCTCTTCGAATACTCTAGGATTGCAGCGACCTTACCATCTGGCGTCAGCCCGGAACGAACTTCCTCGATCCCAATCGCGCGACCAACCGATTCCGCTGCGCCGCGTCGATCGCCAGTCAGCATAACGGTGCGCACCCCCATCGCCTTTAGTTTTTCCAAAATAGGCTGCGACTCCGTGCGGATCTGATCTTTCAATAAGATGCGGGCAATCAAATCATCCTTTAAAATCCAGTTTTCTGAAAATTCGGGTGCAGGCTCCGGCACATCTTTGATCCATTCCGCCAAAGGTCCATCCTCCAGCAGTTCCCTGCGACCAAGCACACACAGCGTCTCGCCCTCCCGCCCTTGCACGCCCTTGCCACTCATCGCCTGAAAATCATCGATCGCACGCGGTTCCAATCCGGCAGCTTTCGCGTATTTCTTAATCGCCCGACCAATCGGATGTGATCCATGTGCCTCCAGAGAGTACGCGAGCTCTGCTGCTTCCCGCTCACGCCCCGGTGGAAAACTTTCCACCGAATCAACCTCCATCTCACCAGTAGTAAGCGTGCCAGTTTTATCCAGCGCCACCAGATCCACCTCTGCCATTTTTTCGATAGCCGCGCCGCCACGAAACAAAATACCATGCCGCGCGCCCCATGCAATCGCCGCCAAGATCGCAGACGGAATCGACAGCACCAGCGCACAGGGACTGGCCACAACCAACAAAGTCATCGCCCGATAAAATGCCGAGAACCCAGCTTCGGTATTCGAAAATGGAGCAATGCCGAACCCGAGCCACCAGACAAAAAACATCACCGTCGTCAGCCCCAGAATGCCGACCGTATAACGCGTGCCGAATTTGTCAGTAAATCGCTGACTCGGCGCTTTCAAATGTTGCGCCTCACGAATTAAACGAATCACTTTCTGCAGCGCACTTTCACCAACCGGACGCAAGACCCGCGCATCGACTGCCCCCCAGAGGTTGATCGTACCACTATAAACAGTATCCCCGATAAATTTGGGCACCGGGTTTGCCTCGCCCGTCAAATTCGATTCATCCGCCGCGCTCTTACCAATAATCACCTCGGCATCGACCGCGAATTGCGCACCAGGCTTCACCACCAGAACATCGCCCACATTCACCGCAGACACCGGCACATCACGTTCACCACCTGAAGCATCGCGAATCGTTGCCGACTTCGGTGCCGCATCAAACAGGCTATTAATTTCACGGCGTGTCCGATAGAGTGCAAAATGCTCCAGCGCACCAGAGAAGGAAAATAGAAACAGTAACAGCGCACCTTCCGCCCAAGCACCGATTAACGCGGCTCCAACAGCCACCGCCAACATTAGAAAGTGAATATCCAGCTCTCCTTTCGGCAGGCCTTCTTTGGCATCTTCGAATGCATCCCAACCGCCCGCAATCATCGCGCCAATATAGAACATCACCGACACCCACTCAGGCGCGGACTCAACAGACGAAACCATCCAACCAGACAAGCCAAGCACTGCACAACCCCCAGCCAATAGCCCAAGCACGCGCCATTCCTCGCCCGTCTCTGCTTCGTCTTCAACTGCATCCGGCCAGTTTAACTCTCGCCAATGCCACAGCGTCGGCGCGGTCAAACAAGTCGGCTTTTGTAAACGAATGCCACCGTTCTCTTCGGTTTCAATCGATACGCCCACCGCCGCAGATGCCTGCGACTCTGACTCAATCAGCCGAATGGTCTCTGCGAGGCTCGCCTGCAATGCCTCCAAATCCACTGGCCCCAGCGTCGCGATCTCGACCTTTCGATGCGCCGAATCCACTCGAAGTGCTTCCACCGAAGCATTCGCCTGTAAAAAGCGCGCAAGACCCGCCGCCCAATCCTCTGCATTCATACGCTCTAGTTCTGAAGCCATACTCTATTTAGAATTATTCTAAATAAGTAACTCTGCAAGCGATAATCTGTGATTATCCATTCCCTTGCAGCGAACTCGGGAACAATGCACATTTAGGGTATTCCAACTTGATTCTTGGAGGGAAACG
>DJBY01000008.1:0-5015 GCA_002430605.1 Opitutia bacterium UBA5964
CGCGATTATGCCCTTGTGCGATCTGTCCTGGCATAAAGCCAGTCGCTACGGCGGCACAGTAGCGGGACGGACGACCTCCGCGTCGTCCGCATTACCACGTAGCGGCTGGCTGCATGCCGGGAATCGAGTAATTTCCCTACGGCGTGTCCTGCAATTTGCCCTGTTGCACCGGCGTCTCGCAGGTCAATCGCTCGAGCACTTCACCGATTAAATAGAGCGAGCCTGTTACGACGATGGTGTCGCCGGATTTGCCTAGAGTGCAGATGCCGACTGCGGGAAAAATATCTTCGATCTGTTGATGGTGGACCGGGGCTGTATTTGCTTTCGGGATACAGGTCGCGAGCACATCGGTCGGTGTGGCGCGGGACTGGTCGGGGGCGAGTAGATGTAGCTCACGGGCGTGGCGGCTGACGACTAACATCAGGCTGCGCGCGCGGAACTCGCCGAGTGTACCGGCGACGATGAGCGGCTTTTGCTGAGTCTGTTCGATCAGCTTTTGTAAATTTTCGTCTAGCATCTCGGAACCCTCAGGATTGTGCGACGCATCGAGGATCAGGGTTTTGTCGGCGAGCTGAATGGTTTGCCAGCGGCCCGGCCAGTCGATGGTTTTCAGTGCCGCAGCGGTCAGTGCCGGCTTAATCGGGAAGCGCTGGCTGATAATTTCTGTCGCAGCGACTGCAGTTGCCGCATTCCAGCGTTGGCAAAAACCAGCGAGGTTCGTCTCTGGTAAAGTACCCACGTCAGGGAAACGTTCGCGCACGGAGGTGACCGCGCAGCCTTTATCTTGCGCGACTTGACGGACAATGGCTTCCGCGGCGGCGGATAGTTTGCCGATCAGCACGGGCTTACCAGGCTTAATGATGCCGGCCTTTTCCCAAGCGATCTGCTCGATCGTGTCGCCGAGTTGTTCGATATGGTCGAGACTGATGGAGGTAATGATCGTGAGTTCCGGATCGACGATGTTGGTTGCATCGAGGCGACCTCCGAGCCCGGTTTCCAGAAAGGCTAGATCGACCCGTGCTTCGGCAAAGCGCAGAAATGCCATCGCCGTCATAAACTCGAAAAACGAAGGGTGGTCGTCGGGATCGTCCGCACCGATGCGTTCGGCGATGGGCTTGAGGTACTTGGTGTAGCTGACGATGTCGGCTTCATCCAGAATCTCGCGGTTGACTTGCACGCGCTCGCCTTGGCGCACGAGGTGCGGCGAGGAGTAGAGCCCAGTTTTATAGCCATTGGCGCGGTAGATGGCCTCCAGCATGGAACAGGTTGAGCCTTTACCATTGGTGCCCGCGACGTGGATGACCGGAAACACACGTTCAGGATGGCCAAGCGCTTCGACCAGCAGGCGCATGCGATCAATACCGTATTTCGCGCCCTTACATTTGAGGGAATACAGGTAGTCGCGGGTGGCGTTATAGTCGGCCGGAGCGGACATTGCAATGTTGCCTCAACCTGCGGTTGCGGTCGGTGCCCGGTAGAGCGCCTTGAGCAAATTGATCACACGATCACGCATCTCACCTCGATGAATGATCAGATCGACGAGACCACGCTCGAGGAGGAATTCGGAGGTTTGGAAACCGGCAGGGAGATCCTGTTGAGTGGTTTCTTTGATCACGCGAGGCCCGGCAAAGCCGATAAGTGCTTCAGGCTCGGCAATGATCACATCGCCGAGGGAGGCATAACTGGCCATCACGCCTGCCATAGTCGGATTGGTCAAAATCGAAAAGTAAGGGACCCTCGCTTGGTTTAAACGTGCCAGTGCCGCGCTGGTTTTGGCCAATTGCATCAGGCTGAGGATGCCTTCTTGCATGCGTGCCCCACCGGAAGCGGAGACGATGATCACTGGAATCTTTTGATCGACACCGCGCTCGATAGCGCGGGTTAATTTCTCGCCAGCCGCAGAGCCGAGGCTGGCGGCCATGAAACGGAAGTCCATCACGGCGATGCTCACGGGCATCCCGCCCATCTGGCCCACGCCCGAAATAACGGTGTCGGTTTCCTTAGTCTTGGCCTGATTCGCTTTTAGCTTTTCTGGATAGGAGCTGGTCGCGTTGAACTCAAGCGGGTCGAGCGAGCTGACCTCGGTGTCCATCTCTTCGAAAGTGCCTTCATCCAGCATTGAATCGATACGGTCGCGCGCTTTGAGCGGGAAGTGGTAGCCGCTTGAGGGCACCACCATCAGGTTTTCCTTTAGCACACGATTATAAATAATCTCACCAGTTTTCGGGCATTTTGTCCAAAGATCCTTTGGAATGTCCTTCTTTTTGACAGTGACTGTTGAGTATTGGGGTTTTCCGAAGAGAGCCATAATGTGAATTAAAAATTAGAAATAGAGGATGCTGGCCTTAGCCATGTCCGATTGTGACAACTTTGAGACGAGTCGCGCCAGCATCGCGGAGGATGCGAGCGCAGGCGTTGAGCGTCGAACCCGTGGTAAACACATCGTCGACAAGGATGTATTGTTTGTCGGGGATTAGAACTGTATCGGGTGCTAAAGCAAAGGCATTTTTTACGTTTCGGTGACGTTCCGCGTAATTCAGACGTGTTTGCGTCTGTGTATAGACCTGCCGGATTAGCAGATTTTCGACCGTCGAGCTGCCATTGGTGGTCGAAATTAACATGTCTGCAATCCGTTCGCTTTGATTGAAGCCGCGTTCGCGCAGCTTGGTCGGATGTAGCGGAACGGGTATCAGCGCGGCATTGTGGATGTAGTCTAGATAATGTCTCGTAGTGGTGACCATCTTGCGAAAATCCTGCAATACGTAGAAGCCTTGTTGGTATTTGAGATGGTGCAGCAGGCTGCGCCCTGCGCCTTTTGCAATGAACAGTGTCTTGCCTTGATCAAACACTGGATCCAGATCGACGCAGTGAGGGCAGACCCTGGGGCCAATCACCGCGCCAAAAAAAGGATAGCCACAAGTTTTACAGGCGGGTGGCAGGCACGGCAGGATTTCCTGTTCACACTCGGAACAGAGAAAATCGTAAGAGGAACCTTCGATCGCATCGCCGCAATGCACACAACTTCTCGGGAAGACGAGATCGAGGGCAGCTTTGATCAGGCGATTCACCGTTTGATATTCAACGAAACGTTTGGTTTCAACAAGACAAAACACTTGGTGATGTGCGACGATCCTTGGTTACTTATAAAACACGCGGTCTAGGCTCAGGCCCGTGCCGGGAGCGGTGACGATACGGTGGGTGCGTTGTTTGCTGGCGAGAATCTCGCTGATGTCTTCGGGGCTCAGGCGTCCGCGGCCGACGGCGTAGAGTGCGCCGGCGAAACTGCGGACCATTTTATATAGGAAGCCAGAGCCTTCTGCGGTGAGGGTGAGGTGTTGGCCGCGTTGAGTGATGTCGAGGCGGGTAAGCGTTTTGACTGGGTTTGGGTCGTTGTCTTTGCTGTGGCGGGCACTATAGGCAGTAAAGTCGTGCTGGCCGATCAAGCGTTGAGCGGCGGCATTCATCGCCTCTAGATCGAGCGGGATGTCGCGGCAGGCCCAAACGTAGCGATCGTCGCGGGGCTGCGCGCGTCCTAGGTAGTAGCGAAATGTGTAGCGCTTGGCGGTGACAGAGAAGCGGGCGTGGAACTCGTCGCTAACTGGCTGAATCGATTTGATCTGAATCGTAGTGGGCAGCTGCGCATGCAGGGCGCGAATCAATTTTTCTGGGGGATGCTTCCAATCGGCGTCGAAGTGAAAGCATTGGCCGTTGGCATGCACGCCGGCATCGGTGCGGCCGCTGCCATGGATCTGCACGGAGGAGGCAAAGATATTGCAGAGTGTCGCTTCGAGGTGGTTTTGTACCGCGTCGCCATGCGGCTGGCGCTGCCAACCGCCGAAGTCTGTGCCGTCATAGGCGCAAATACATTTCCAACGCATGGCAAGCACAGTGTCGGCTTTGGCTGAGTTGTGAAGAATGAAGTTTGGGTGGAGAATTCTTTTGTAGGACACTGGCAAAGCGAGTTTTGCGCCGTGTGACAGATGATCACAACGACTTCGCCGCCGAGCTGCAAAACGTGGAAGCGACACTCTTGTCGCTTTGCTCAGTGCAGAATTGTGAAAAATAAAGCGACAAGAGTGTCACTTCCACGGGACACACGAACCTTAGTGCTTGGCATCTGGTTATTTTCTAGGTGGCGTCGCCGCTTGCGGCGGCCGAAGCGTCTCTGCGCCGGTTGAAGCTGGCCTGCGCAAGCGCAGACGCCACGAGTTTGCGGTCTTAGTGCTTGGCATCTGCCTGCTGGTTGCAAGGCTCCTTTGCGATGGATCAATTGGGAACATGGCAATATGTGCTGATCGCACTCGGCGCGGCCTTTGTGGGCTTTGGCAAGGGCGGGCTGCCGGGCGTGGGCAATTTGACGGTGGTGCTGTTGGCGCTGGCGCTGCCGGCAAAGACGTCGGTTGGGGTGTTGTTGCCGATTCTGATTTCCGCCGACATGATGGCGGTCGTGATTTATCGGCGACATGCGGAGTGGGCGTACATCTTCCGCCTGTTGCCTTGGATGCTAGTGGGGATTGTGATCGGCTACTTTATTTTTGGTCATATCAATGATGCGCATGTGCGGTTGATGATCGGTGTGATTCTGCTGTCGATGACCGCGGTGCATTTCTTCCGCAAGTGGCTTCGCCGCAATCACGCGGGAGAGGACCAGTTGCCGCAGCATCCGGTGTTTATTGCGACGACGGGTATTCTTGGCGGCTTTGCGACGATGGTGGCGAATGCGGCAGGGCCAGTCGCGGCCTTGTATTTCATTGCTTCGGGCCTACCCAAATATACTTACATCGGCACGTCGGCTTGGCTGTTTCTGTTGGTGAATTGTATCAAGGTGCCGTTTATGATGAACCTTGGTATTATCAATTTCGACTCGCTTGGCTTTAGTGCCAGTTTCATGCCGTATGCGATTGGCGCGGCACTGATTGCTCCGGTGATTGTAAGGCGTATTAATCAAAAGCTGTTTGAACGATTGATTTGGATCTTTGTTGTCATTGGTGGCTTGAAACTGATTGCCTGAGACC
>DJBY01000008.1:5202-17544 GCA_002430605.1 Opitutia bacterium UBA5964
TGAGACCTGAGACCTGAGACCTGGCGAAGCACGACAGTGCGAAGATGGTGAACCGAAGGTTTGCCCTGAGCGAAGCGAAGGGTGACTGAACTGGCGCCCTCTGGGCAAGTGAAGGAACAGACCTGAGACCTGAGGCTTGAGGCTTGCGGAGTGGTGACGCCTTGTTTGACTCCCCATCTCGCGTCTCCCATTTCCTTTCTCAAGTATCCTCCCTCAAGTCTCCTTACATCAATGGCACGTAAATCGACACGCAAACTTTGGGCCGAGCATATTGCTCGTGGCGGTGTACAATCTGCTAGCGCGAAGAACGCGGTGCCAATGCGCACGGTTCAGTTCAAGGGGATGGTCCTAGGGATCGATCCCAGCCTACGTGGCAGTGGATTTGCGGTGTTAGACTATACCCCGAACGGCAAGGTGCGGGTGGTGGAAACTGCTACGCTCAAGCTGAAGCCGACAATTTCGCAGATCGAATGTCTCGGCGCGATCGGCAATCAAGTGGAAGATTTTATTGATAAACATAAACTGCTACACGTGGCGATTGAACAGACGATCTACGTGCAGAATTTTCAGACCGCGCAGATTCTCGGTGCCGCGCGTGGCGCGGCCATTGCGGTCGCGGCGATGCGTGGTCTGCCAGTGTTTGAGTATGCGCCGCTGCGCATCAAACAAGCGGTTACGGGTGCTGGGCGGGCGAGCAAGGAGCAAGTGGCGCGCACAATTCAGAGCATCACTGGCGCGGACTTAACGGCTCATCTGGATGAATCCGATGCCGCGGCAGTCGCGCTGTGCCATGCGTATACGTGGCGTGGATAGTGATGTTTTTTTTGCACGTCACGATTTGAATTTCGAGTTGGTTGCGTTTGGGGCGGATGCCGCGATTTGGCAACGGTGGCATCATAGATTTTAGTTTAAGAGTGCTTTACTGTTTATACCCCGCGCTGAATTACTAGCGTAGCTGCATGGCAGAGACTATTTTAATTACAGGTGTGAGTTTTGGATTGGGGCACGGCCTCGCAAAAGTCTATTTAGAGCAGGGCGCTACGGTGTATGGCTGCAGCCGAAATGCGCCAGAGGAGTTGATTGCACAAGGACTCATTTTTCAAGGGATCGATTTGGCGGATGCCGAGCGGGGACAACCGGCGCTGGCTGAGTGGCTCAGTGGCGTGCCGCAATTTGATATGGTCCTCCTCAATGCTGCTAAGCTCGGAGAAATTCGCGACATGCAGGCGACTCCATTGAGCGATCTGCGCGAAACGATGGAGATCAACGTCTGGGCAAATAAATGGCTGCTCGATACGCTGTTTGCTGAGGGGCGGTCGGTGCAGCAAGTGGTGGCGATCTCATCCGGGGCCTCACTGTCTGGCAGTCGCGGTTGGAATGGCTATAGTCTATCCAAAGCGGCGCTGAATATGCTGATCCAACTTTACGCGGGCGAGCAAGCGCAGACGCATTTCACCTCGTTGGCACCGGGGCTGGTCGATACCGCGATGCAGGATTATTTAACCAATCTACCCGCGGATGAGCGCTACAAACCGTTGGCCATCTTGAAAGCTGCGAAAGGCACCGAGCAGATGCCTGATGGCGAAACCTGTGCGCGACGACTGATCGACGCCTTTCCGAAGTTGCGGCAGCGTGCGAGTGGGAGCTACGCGGATATCCGAAAGTTGTAGCGTTGAAGGCGTGTGTGGCGACTCGCCCACAGCTACCCACAACCAAGGCGGGTCGTCCTCGCTCTTTACTGCGCAATCGGGAAACCCGCGCGTTCGGGATAGTTCTCAATAAACTTGAGGAAAATATCTTTGGCCACTGGACCAGCGGTGGAGCCGCCGTGATAGGTGTGGCTTTCGCGGGTGCCTTCGACCATGACGGCGACGGCGATTTGTGGATTCTCCACCGGAGCGAAGCCGATGAACCAGGCGAGGTTGACTTCTTTACCGTGGGCGCGGAAGTCGGCGGTGCCGGTTTTGCCGGCAATGCGGAAGTCGTCGATTTGCACCAGGCGACCGGTGCCGTCGGGGCCGACGACTCGCTCCATACCTTCCCAGAGGAGGCGCGTTTGCTCCGCCGTCAGGCCGATTGATTCGCCACCGTGGTTGACTTGCATGGCTTGTTCGCGCGTGAGTGCGCGTAATGTTGGTTGAGTGCGCGTCTCACCGCGTGCAATCGAAGCGATGACGGTGGCCATTTGCAGTGGAGTTTGCAGGAGGAAGCCTTGGCCGATGGCGGTGTTGGCGGTGTCGCCAGGCACCCAGCCGCCGAGCCCTTGTTCCTTTTTCCATGCTTTGGATGGCACGACGAGGCGGCTGCCTTCAAACGGCACTTCGATGCCAGTTTTTTGATCGAGACCGAAGCGCTTGGCTTCGGCGCTGAGCAGATCGATGCCGATTTCCAAGCCTGTGGTGTAGTAGAATACGTTGCAGCTGCCTTCGATCGCGGCGGCGAGCTCGGTTTCGCCATGGCCGTAGCGCGAGTGACAGCGGAAGATGCGATTCCCGACTCGGTGCATCCCTTGGCAATTGTACGAGGTGGCGGCATTGATGATGCCGTTGCGCATGCCAGCGATAGAAGTGATGAGCTTAAAGGTGGAGCCAGGCGGGTAGGAGAGTTGCAGTGCGCGGTTGAGCCACGCGCCGCGCTCATTGATGGCTTCGAATGTCTTGCGAGGAATAAAGGGGCTCAGGTGGTTAAGGTCGTAGGTCGGATGGCTGACTAGGGCGAGCACTTCGCCGCTGTGAATATCGAGCGCGATGGCCGCACCGGTACGTTCGCCGAGTGCAGTTTCGGCGACCAACTGTAGATCGATGTCGATGCTGGTGATGAGATTCTCGCCTTGTTTGGGCGCGATCATATCGAGCCGTGTATCTTGAAAGCCGAGCGGATCGACGCGCCATAGCTCCATGCCTGTGCTGCCGGAGAGCAGGTTATTGAAGGAGCGTTCGAGTCCGGTTTTTCCGATTTTGGTTTTAAAGGTGAAGGTCTTGATGCCGTCGTCGGGGAACTCGCTCGAGTCGGGCAGGACGTTTTGCACGTAGCCGAGCAGGTGAGCCGCGGCGCTGCCGTAGGGGTAGTAGCGAGCGGTGCCAGTGTGGATTTGAATCGGCGAATTGACCGGGAGTTGTTCGATGAGTCGGGCGTATTGGTCGGGAGTGAGATCTTCGACCAGCGGCAGCGGCAGCAGGAGTTGCTCGTTGAAGTGACGGATCAGGGTCTTTTCGGGCATGGAATCGCCTCTGCCAGAAATGGCATTGATCTTGGCGAGGTAGCGGTTGACGACGTTGAGGCGCGCGGTCCATCCGCAATCGCTGTAATTCGGCGTGGGTGGATCGTGTGGACGCTCGTCTTCGGGCGTGTTTTCGTATGCGTCTTTGATACGCACACGTTCGGCGCGGATGACCTTCGAGTATTCTTGACGGAAATCGAGGCGCAGGTCGTCGAGATAGGCGACGGCCGAGTAGTGTGGGCGGTTGCCGACCAGTAGGTTGCCGTTGCGATCATAAATATCGCCGCGAGGGCCAGGGGTGAGGACGCGCCGCTCAGTTTGGCGTTTTTCGATTTCCTGGTATTCGCGGATGTCGATCAACTGGCTCGACCCGAGGCCGCCGATCAGCACGGCACTGGCTGCGAGCACGATCCATAGAAAAAACAGGATGCGCGGATTTTCTCCTCTATGCACATCGTATTGACTCATAGCATCGGGAATCCGTCGGGCTCAGTTTCGACACGGCAGATTTCGAACAGTAGTCGCTGCAGATTAAAAAACCAGGGAGCGATGATGAGTAGGGCTGCGTGGGAGAGCAGCGCCGTGATCACTACCTGCATCCAGAAGGCGGGCGCGCTGATATATTGAAGTCCTTCGCTGACCGTGAGCAGCACGATGCAGGCAAAGTTTGCGATGTGCGCGAGTAAGATAGGGTGGTAGTTGTGCTCTGCGCGGAAGCGTATCCGTGCCATTGCGATGAGCGTGCCCATTACTAGGAATCCGCAAGTAAAGAGGCCGAAGGCTGCTGGCAGGGCGGCATCGACCCAGAGTCCGGTGAGCAAAGTGCAGAGGAAGAAAGAACGGTGACTCAGGTACAGTGCGGGCAGTACGAGCATCGGCCCCAACAGCACTAAATACAGCGATAGCGGAGCCAAGCTGGAGTTAACCAACAGGCAGAGGAAGAGCAGGAGCGCATTCGTCGCACACAAGATGATGACGCGTGGGTCAAGGAACATCGCGGTCGTAATTGAGAGGGTTCAAGGGGATGAGCACCGAGACTTCTTGCAGGCTCAGTAACCGTTCGTCTAATTGCACGGTGCCTGCTTGGAAGATGCCAGTGCTGCCTGGTTCGAGCCAACTGACGCTGCCGATCATGAGCCCCGGCGGAAAGGTGCCGCCCAAGCGCGTGGAGACGAGTCGGAGCGGGTCTTGTGTGTTGGCGACTAGATCTTGTGGCGCATCTCGCACTTCACCAGTGGGACTGCCGAAGCCGCTTTGCGGCACGCCTTGGTAGACGACGGGGCGGATGTCACCCTCGAAGCTGGCGGCCATGCGAAAGTTTGGGCTGCTGATGAGCTCGACACGGCTAGTGAAAGCGTTGACTTCGACCACGCGGCCGACCACGCCACCAGCGAAAATCACCGCCGCACCTGCGGTGATGCCATAGTCTTCGCCCTTGCGGATGACTAGCTGCTGCCACCATGCGTTGAGGTCTCGGCGGATCACGCGCGCGACTTCGTAGCGAAATTCGCGCCGACTCGGCATGTCGAGGATTGACTCTAGGCGCATGACTTCGGTTTCAAGCGTCTTGTTGCGCTGGTCTAGAAGTTGATAAAAAGCTTTCTGCCGTGCGAGCTCTTGGCCTGCTTCGATTAGCTCGATTTTTGAATGACTGCGTCGTGCCCAGAAGCTTTCGAGGTCATCCAGATAGGAGGATACGATCCAAGCGGGAGCTTGAAATTCGGTAAAGCTGAGCTGCACAAATGGCAGGAACGACTTGGAAAAGATCGGCACGATCCACCAAGCAGCGAGAAAGACGCCTAAGGCGACGATCGGCTTGAACTTATCGAGGCGGAATTTCGCCACGTGCAGTGCTTATTTCGGGTTCCCAGTGAGGTCTTTCAATAGAAAGGCCAATTCCTCCAGCACCAACCCGGTGCCGTTTGCGACCGCACTGAGTGGGTCCTCCGCAATAATAACCGGTAGACCCGTCGCATCGCTTAGCAACTGGTCGAGGCCACGAATCAACGCACCGCCACCAGCGAGGACGAATCCGCGGTCGATGAGGTCTGCAGAAAGTTCCGGCGGGCAGCGCTCCAGCGCGTTGCGAACCATCTCGACGATTGATGTCATGGTATCAGCGAGGGCGTCTCGAATTTCGGCAGATGAAATGGTGATGGTTTTAGGCAGGCCGGCGACGGAATCGCGACCGCGCACTTCCATGGACAGTTCTTCTTCGAGTGGGAAGGCTGAACCGATACGGATCTTAATCTCTTCGGCAGTGCGCTCACCAATCATCAAATTGTAGGCGCGCTTCATGTAGTTGATGATCGCGTTATCGATCTCATCGCCACCGACGCGGATACTTTTGGTATAGACCACACCTGCGAGGGAGATAATCGCCACTTCAGTGGTGCCTCCGCCGATATCGACGATCATGTTCGCGGCCGGTTCATCAATCGGCAGGCCGACGCCAATCGCAGCGGCCATCGGCTCTGCCAGTAGCACGACGTCGCGCGCACCGGCACGAATCGCGGAGTCTTTAACGGCGCGGCGCTCTACTTCGGTGATGCCTGAGGGCACCGCCACGACGATGCGTGGTGCCACAAATGTTCTGGTCTTATTTACTTTCTTGATGAAATACCGGAGCATGGCTTCGGTGATTTCAAAGTCGGCGATCACGCCGTCCTTCATCGGGCGGATGGCGGTGATGTTACCAGGCGTGCGGCCGAGCATTTTCTTCGCGTCCGAGCCGACGGCGCAAACTTTTTTGGTGGAGGTGTAAATCGCTACTACACTGGGCTCGCGCAGGACGATGCCCTTGTCTTTTGCAAACACGAGTGTGTTTGCAGTGCCTAGGTCGATTCCGATATCGTTTGAGAGAAAGCCGAACACGTTTTTAAGATTTTTAAGTGCGATGACCACTGAGTGCAGAAGTCTATGGAGTTTTTCACGCGGAAGGTTCTGAATGTCAAATAATTACCACCTGATATGGCCGCAGGCACGGTGTTTTGGCGCAGGAGGCCGAAACCCGCAGCAATATTGTTCACGAAAGCCTTTAAATCTAACCTGCTGAACACGCTTGGCACACTTTCAGGCTGTCAGCATAGATGCGCTAAGCTGAGCGGCGAGACATTCTGATTTTTGCCAGTCTGTTTCCGATCTGGCCGATGCGATGCAGGCTCTGGCTTGTGCGAGTGGCGCTTAAAGCAAAAAAACGAAATCCGTGAAGAACCCAGAATCTTCTTGTAATAGTTAAGCTTCAGAAGGCATATTTCATGGCATCCATGGACACATATATTGACTATTTAAAAGATATCGACGAACGAAAAGGTCAGGGGCTACACCCGCTACCAATCGACGGTCAGGCATTGTTGGCTGAAATAATTGAGCAAATAAAGGATTCTGCCAACGAGCATCGCAAGGACTCTCTTAACTTCTTTATTTACAACACCTTGCCAGGCACCACGAGTGCTGCGGGTGTCAAGGCAGCGTTTTTGAAGGAGATTATTCTGGGTCAGTCAGTCGTCGCAGAAATCACACCTGCCTTTGCCTTTGAGCTGTTGTCTCACATGAAAGGCGGCCCCTCGATTGAGGTGCTGCTTGATTTAGCGTTGGGGGATGATGCGGCGATCGCGAGCGATGCCGCAGACGTGCTCAAGACCCAAGTATTCCTCTACGAGGCGGATACCGATCGCCTCAAGGCCGCTTACCAGGCGGGCAATGCAATCACTAAAGACATTCTCGAGAGCTATGCCAAAGCCGAGTTCTTCACCAAGCTTCCAGAGGTAGATGAAGTGATTGAGGTCGTCACCTACATCGCAGGGGAAGGTGATATCTCCACCGATTTACTGTCTCCCGGCAACCAAGCGCACTCCCGATCCGACCGAGAGCTGCATGGTAAGTGCATGATCTCTGAGGTGGCTCAAATTGAGATCCAAGCCCTGCAAAAGCAACATCCTGGTAAGCGTGTGATGTTGATCGCCGAAAAGGGAACCATGGGCGTGGGCTCCTCTCGCATGTCAGGGGTCAACAACGTGGCTCTCTGGACTGGTATGCCAGCCAGCCCATACGTGCCATTCGTTAACATTGCTCCGATTATTGCAGGGACAAATGGAATTTCTCCGATCTTTTTGACGACTGTCAGTGTGACTGGCGGTATCGGAATCGACCTCAAAAATTGGGTGAAGCAGTTAGATGCTGAGGGTAACCCAGTGCTCGACGAGAATGGTGATCCGGTTCTTCAACAGGCATACTCGGTCGCGACTGGCACCGTGCTGACGATTAACACCAAGACGAAGAAATTGTATAACGGCGACCAGGAGTTGGTTGACATTTCTTCGGCCTTAACGCCTCAAAAAGTCGAATTCATCAAGGCTCGTGGCTCCTATTCCATTGTGTTTGGTAAAAAGCTGCAGAGTTTGGCTGCCCAAACACTCGGCATCGACTTAGTGCCGGTCTTTGCGCCTGCCAAAGAGATTTCGCATGCAGGCCAAGGCCTCACCGCGGTCGAAAAGATCTTCAATCGAAACGCCGTTGGCGTGACCGCAGGAGTCGTTTTACACGCTGGATCTGATGTCCGAGTGCGGGCCAACATTGTCGGATCTCAGGACACCACCGGGCTGATGACTTCTCAGGAATTAGAGGCGATGGCCGCAACCGTCATCTCCCCGACGGTCGATGGCGCTTACCAATCCGGCTGTCACACCGCTTCCGTATGGGATAAGAAAGCACAGGCTAACATTCCTCGACTCATGCAGTTTATGCATAAGTTCGGGCTCATCACCGCGCGCGACCCGAAGGGTGTCTATCACGCCATGACGGACGTGATCCATAAGGTGTTGAATGACTTGGCTGTGGATGAATGGGCGGTCATTATTGGCGGGGATTCACATACACGTATGTCCAAAGGCGTCGCTTTCGGCGCGGACTCTGGAACGGTGGCCCTCGCCCTCGCGACGGGTGAAGCCACGATGCCAATTCCTGAATCGGTCAAAGTCACCTTCAAGGGAGATTTGAAGGACCACATGGATTTTCGTGATGTGGTGCATGCGACGCAGACTCAAATGCTCAAGAAATTTGGCGACAATGTATTTCAAGGCCGAGTGATTGAAGTCCACCTTGGAACCCTACCTGCCGACCAAGCGTTCACCTTTACGGACTGGACCGCGGAAATGAAGGCGAAGGCCTCCATCTGTATTTCTCAAGATGAGACACTAATTGAATCTCTGGAGATCGCCAAGGGCCGCATTCAGATCATGATCCAAAAGGGTATGGATAACGATGGGCAGGTTCTGCAAGGCTTGGTCAACATTGCGGATAAGCGCATTGCAGAAATTCGTTCAGGCGAAAAGCCAGCTCTGATGCCGGATGCGAATGCCAAGTATTCTGCCGAGTTCGTCGTCGATCTAGATGAGATTGTTGAGCCGATGATCGCGGATCCGGATGTGAACAACGATGACGTCTCCAAGCGTTATACGCACGATGCGATTCGCGAACTCTCTTATTATAAAGGAGAGAAAGCCGTCGATCTTGGTTTTGTCGGTTCCTGCATGGTTCACAAGGGAGACCTAAAGATCGTTTCTCAGATGCTCAAAAACCTGGAAGCGCAACAAGGTAAAGTTGAGTTTCAAGCACCGCTCGTGGTGGCAGCGCCGACTTATAACATCATTGATGAGCTCAAGGCGGAAGGTGATTGGGAGATTTTGCAGAAGTATTCTGGTTTCGAATTCGACGATGATGCTCCGAAAGGCGCGGCCCGTACCGAATACGAAAATATGATGTATCTCGAGCGTCCAGGGTGTAACCTTTGCATGGGCAACCAAGAAAAAGCGGCAAAAGGCGACACCGTGATGGCAACCTCGACCCGACTGTTCCAGGGCAGAGTCGTTGAAGATTCCGATCGCAAGAAAGGCGAGTCCTTACTCGCTTCGACACCGGTGGTAGTCCTCTCTGCAATCCTTGGGCGCATTCCGAACCTAGAGGAATACAAAGCGGCGGTAGTAGGGATTAACCTGACCAAGTTTGCTCCTCCGACAGGAGTTTTGAGCAGGTAGACATTTGCGCTTCGTAAGTTTGAGCAAATAGCTCAGGGATATCGTTTCCCTGAGCTATTTTTTTGGGCACATTTTCGGCTTTGGTTCTCCGCACCCGCTATGTCATTTCGATACTGTTTAGCACATTATGTATTCGATGCCGAGATAACGCGGACGACACGGAGGTCATCCCTCGCTAGTTGTCTCATGCGTTATTGGGAGGGCCGCGCTCCGCCTCGTCCGCAGAAGGGCGAAACCGATCAGTGCCAAAAGGCTACCTGTCGTAGCGACACTCCTGGGCTTTGCCTCTGCCAAAAGCCTACACGCCCTAGCTGCCTCCGACGAATAAAGCGACCAGGGCGTCGCTTCTACGGCTCTACTCAAGTCCCCTTAAACACTCGAAACGATCGCTTAAGTTCGTACCATTTCGACATGGCTCCTGCGGCTATCCGAACCTCAGCTGTGTTTGATCGTAATCAGGGTGAGATCGTCGGGTTGGCCTGCGTCGCCAGAAAAACGGTGCACGCTGTTCATTAGCTGATTGAGGATTGATTGGGCGCTACCGTTGCCGTGTGTTTCGAGCGCGTTCATCAGCCGTGCCCCAGAGTATTCCTCGCCGCTGGCATTGACGCTTTCGGTAACGCCATCGGTGTACAGAATCAGGGCGTCGTCTTTTCGGAACGGCACAGTTTTGTCCTCGATCATGCGGTCGAAAATTTCGGGTGGCACCATACCGAGGGCCATGCCTTGAGACTGGATGGTTTCGACGTTGCTGGTGCCATCGCTGGCGCGGTGGTAAAAGAATGGGAGCTCATGGCCGGCGCGTGCGAAGGTGACCTCCTGTTTCGCCTGATCGATGATCGCGTAGATGATGGTGATAAACATATCACGCCGCATGGAGCTTTGCATTTGTGCATTGATGGCGCTGAGCACTTCGGCGGGGGAGTCGAGCCGGTGCGAGATGTGGCGCAGGTTCGTCTGGCAAATCGCCATCAAGATGGAAGCGGAGATGCCTTTGCCGGAAACATCGGCGATGGCGACGCCGATCCGATTGTCATCAATGGCGAACACATCGTAAAGGTCGCCACCGATCTTTTGCGCGGCGGTATAGTGCGCAGCAAATTCGATGTTGGGGCTGGAGGGAAAATGGCTCGGGAGGAGGAGGCTCTGGATGTTGCTGGCGAGTTCGATATCGAGGTCGAGTTTGTTCTTCTCGATTTGAAGCTGCATCGCTTCGCTATTATGCACTGCAAGGCCAGCTTGTTCGGCGAGCGATTCGACCAGCGAAAAGTCGGTATCGGTAAAGGCGAGCTCGTCGGCAGGGTTGGCAACCGCGAGCACCGCGATGAGGCGGTCTTGAAACAGAACGGGGGCGACGATGATAGAGCGGACTTTGAGCGCGGGATCGTTGTGCTGGATGACACGCGGGTCGTTGCTTGCATCGGCGATGAGCTGCGCACGTTTGGACTTGGCGACTTGGCCGATCAAGCCTTCACCCATTTTAAAGGTCTCGGACTTGAGGATGGTCTCGAGGAATTGTGTGCGGGTGGTAAGTTTGGCGCTGATACCTTCGGGGAGTTTGCGCTGCGGCGGGAACAGGCCTTCGACCGCGATGCCTTTGAGCGTGTCGTCGGCGCGCTTTTCAAAAATGCAGGCACTCATTGCGCCAGTGCTGAGAATCGCGGCATGGATGATGCGTTGAAACATGGCGGCGCGGTCACTGCCTTCAGCGACTGCCTCGACCATGTTGTGCATGAACTCGACGACGATTTGCTTCTCCTGCTTCAGGAGTTGCTTCTCGTCTTCGATAATTTTGATGTGTCTACGCTTACCAGTGTAGAGCAACCACATGCCGAATAGTCCGGCTAAAGCTCCAAGAAAAAACGACATTAGGATTCAGATCTCTTCGAGATAGCCAGTATTAGTTACCGCTCACTCCTCGTCTTTCGTTTCGACCTGATTTTTCAGGAAGGCGATGACGTCTTGAAATTTCGCCGCGTTCTCAGAGTCGGCTTGGACCAAATTTTGGTGCGCGTTGAGCACGTTCTTGGCGTCGGAGACTTCCATATTTTTAAGGGCCAAAAAATCGGCTGTGGCTATGGCATCGGAGCTGTCCGGAAGGTCCTCGGCGATGGTGAGGAGATTTTGCAGGCCGAGGTTGCAGACGAGTTCGTGGTTGCGCTCACCTAGTTTGCAAATGATCAATACGCGCGGAGGCCTTTCCTTGCGCAAGTCCAGTGCCGTGCCTGCGAGAATGCCGAGAAAAGTGCTGTCCATCCCTTTGCAATTCTCGAAGTCGAGCACGATGTGTGCCTTGCATGTGCTGACTATCTCTTCGATGAACTCTCGAAACGAGTTACAGTTTAGATAGTTCGCCTTGCCGTGGATCTGAACCACGACGGGGTCAGAGTAGGCGCTGACTAAAAAAGTAGGCTGTAGAGGCTCACTCATGCGTTGGATTTTTGCGGCAAATGATGGTCTTAGGATTCGTAGAGGATGACGCGAAGGGCGTATTGGAGAATGCCACCGAAGCCGGTGCATTCGACTTCAATAGCAGTATCAATGCGCACCGTGAGGTCAACCGTTTGTGGCGAGCCAGCGGTTTTTGATTTCCAAAAAAAGGCTTAGCCTTTGAGTGCTGCTTTGATCGCGTCGAAGTTTGGCAGGTCGTGCGGATCTTCAGCAGATTCGCTATAGATGATAACGCCGTCTTCATCGATGACGAAGGCAGAACGCTTGGAGACGCCCTTGAAGCCGAGAAGGTCTGCATAGAGCACATCGTAAGCGGCGGAGACGTCTTTGTTAAAATCACTAAGGAGTGGAAATTTGAGGCCATCGACCTTTGCCATCTGCTCTTGAGCGAACGGGCTATCGACAGAAATACCGTAAACGACTGCGTTTAGATCGGAGTAAGACGCGAGGCTGCTGCTAACGTCGCACATTTCCTTCATGCACACGCTGGTGAATGCGAGCGGGAAGAAAAGCAGGACGGTCTTCTGCTTGCCCAGGTGATCGCCCAGAGAGATGTCCTGAAGGCCTTCGGCGTTCTTGGATTTGAGTGTGAATGCGGGTGCTTTGGTTCCAGTTGCTAGTGCCATAATAAGAAGT
>DJBY01000097.1:0-379 GCA_002430605.1 Opitutia bacterium UBA5964
AGCACAAAAACTGGCGTTGCCTTCTATGTTGGTGATTCCGGCAATGGAACGCTTACGCTGAATGGCGGCGACGCTAGTTTTTTCGGTAGCATGAATGTGGCCGATCAAGCTGGATCTACCGGACTCATTCAATTGCTGGACGGAAATCTTGACGTCACGACTATTACATTTGGAGCGGGAGATGGGAGTATGATACTCGGCGAAGGCTACCTGACGATGAGCCAGAATAGAAACAGTCTGATTGCTGGGTGGATCGCCAATAACATTGTCTCTGCTGTTGGCGGCATGGCCGACGATAGCGCATTCACTAGTGTTTATGTGTCCGGCCTCACGGAGGTGGAGCTTGATGGATTCACTGTCAAATACGGTTATGATGGTA
>DJBY01000097.1:510-10786 GCA_002430605.1 Opitutia bacterium UBA5964
CGAGATGCGCTCACACCACCATACTCCGCAGAAATAATTGCACCCATGCCCCTTAAACGGGGGACTTACGGCTCGCTCATTTTGTGGCATACTCAAAAGATATATGAGAAATGATTCGAACAAACGGTATTTAAATCTACTAGCAGCTGGTTCAGCGATGTTGTTGCTGACCACACTCACCGAAGTATATGCTTCTGGCCCAAATGGATCAGGGGTTCCCGGTTCACCTGAAATGTTGGCACTCGAAGCGAAATGGACGCCAATGAGCGAGTCCGCCGCCAAGCAGCGTGGGCGCGAGCGCTTTAATGATAATAAATATGGAATGTTTATCCACTGGGGCCTCTATTCGCAGTGCGGTGGGGTCTGGCAGGGTGAAAAAATGGAGGACGGTCCCGGCACCGGCCCTTGGGTTGCGGAGTGGATTATGCGGCGCAAAGAGATCCCGCGCGAAGAATATGCCAAACTCGCCGACACCTTTAATCCTGTGAAATTTGATGCCGACGAGTGGGTGGCAATCGCGAAGGCAGCTGGAATGAAATATATGGTGATTACCTCGAAGCACCATGATGGCTTCGCATTGTTCGATTCGAAGGTGAATGATTATAATGTGGTGAAGGCGACGCCATTCGGGCGAGACATTATCCGCGAACTCGAGCAAGCGTGCCGCAAGGGCGGTATTTCCTTTGGCGTCTATTATTCACACGCACTCGACTGGCGAGATGGCGGCGACTCCGGTATGAAAGATTACTGTAATGATAAAAAACCGCAGCAGTTCTTGTTCATCAACAGATTTGATCCATCACCAGTCAGTTTTGACGACTACATTGCAAATAAGTCCCTGCCGCAGGTGCGCGAGTTGGTTGACAATTATGACTTAGCTGAAATTTGGCTCGATACGCCGATTTATATTCCGGCGCGCTATAGCTTCGAGTTTTATAAAACCATCTATGATGCCAACCCAGAGACTCTGGTCAGCCAACGCATCGGCAATGGCTTTGGCGATATTGGCACGCCAGGCGATAACGTCATTCCTGATGCAGTGATCGAAAATACCTGGGAGGGCATTGCGACTACAAATAATTCATGGGGCTACAAATCCTATGACACAGATTGGAAGTCTCCTTCGGAAACGCTCTACTGGTTGATCGAAAACGTCAGCAAGGGGGGCAATTTTTTGCTCAATGTCGGCCCCGATGGTTCTGGAACCATTCCAGCGGAATCTGTGCAGAATCTATTGGAAGTCGGTAAATGGTTAAAGGTCAATGGGCCGGCGATCTACGGCACTAAGCCTTGGAAGGTGAATCATGAGGGGCCTACGGATCTTAAAATTAAAGGCACAAATCATCGTGAAAAAGAAAAGCTCCGCTTCGAGTTCGAAAGCAATGACTTCTGGTTTACTCAGAAGAATGGCAAGATCTATGCGATCGCGCTCGCTCGACCTGAAGGCAATACGGTGTCGATACAGTCGCTCAAAGGACTGTCGATTTCCAGTATCCAAGTGCTCGGTGAATCTGGAGAAGTCAAGTGGTCGGAGACAGACGGTGCGGTCGAAGTGACCCTTCCTGCTTTGGAGACCCAGGGCATGGGCTATGCGCTTGAAATTACCCTCTAATTGTAATCGCGATGGCAAGTAAACCTTACTTCGTAGCCTGCACCGCATGGATGTTTGCCATCAGTGGAGTCGCCACTGCTGACGACTATTTCGTGTCGTCAGCAGGCAGCGATGAAGCTCTTGGCACGCTAGCGGAACCCTTCGCTACCATCCAGCGGGCGGCCGATGTGATGCTTGCGGGAGACACCTGTTATGTTCGCGGCGGTATCTACCGCGAAACCGTTACTCTTCAGTTGTCTGGGACAGCCGAAGCGCCCATCCGTTTTCTGGCCTACACCAACGAGACGGTAACAGTGACCGGGCTGGACCTAGTTTCTGGTTGGACGGTTCACAGCGGACCGGTTTACCGCTGCACCGTGCCTTCGGAGGTCAGCCAGCTGTTTGCGGGTGGCGAACTAATGGTCGAGGCGCGCTGGCCTAACACCGATACCGATTACTTTGAGCCGACCTTGGCGTCCGTCGATTCCGCCACGACGGGAAGCTATGAGGAACCTATCTCTCTGACGGATAGTACGCTTTCTTCGTTTTCCAATGGCTTCTGGGACGGCGCGAAGTTGTGGTATCTGCCCGGCTCACAATGGGGCTCTGGTTCGAGCACCATCACCACCCACTCAGGTAATCAACTAAACTTCCTCAACACTAGTCAGCAGGCAGCACTACAAATCGAGAGTGGCAGCAAATATTTCCTCTACGGAACGCTCAATGCTCTGGATGCGGCCAACGAATGGTTCTACGGCGCTGGGCAGCTGTATTTCCAAGCACCAGGCGACGTCGATCCATCCACGCTGGTGGTCGAGGCACGCACCCGCACCTACGGATTCGATCTTGGCTCGCACGATTTTGTGGAAATCGACGGGCTCAAGTTTAACGCAGCCACGATCAAGATCGAGGGAAGCAATTGCCTCGTGGAGAACTGCACCATTCTCTATCCGACTCCCTTCTTCGATAGCGTCATTTGGCAGGGAGGCTACGGGGTCGAGCTGCACGGCCAGAACAACACGATCCGCCAGTGTGAAATTGCATGGTCATGGGGAGACGGCGTATCGCTGAAGAATACGTCGATCAGTAACACCGTCGAAAACTGCTTGATCCACGATTGTAATTGGGCGGGCGGCTGGTCGGCCCCGATCCGCACGCTGGGCACCGGGCACGCCTTGCTTAACAACACCATTTATAATAGCGGCCGCAGTGGCATTCGTTTTCAGCAGGCAACCAATCTGCGTATCGAGCATAACCACATTTCCCACATGGGCTGGCTGACGAAGGATCTCGGCGCGGTGAAAACAGGTGGCACTAATGGACTCGGAACCGTGATTGCCTACAACTGGTTGCGCGACCACAACTCCGATGCCTGGTGCACTGGGGTCTATCTCGACAACAACAGCTCCAACTATCTCGTCCATCACAATGTCGCCTGGAACTTTGACAACGGCATGCGCATGAACTTGGCCACAGGCGATGTCCAAGCCTATAATAACACTTTCTTCAACTCCCTTCAAGAGACGATGGCGCAATATGCTCCTGACGGAGAAGTGCTAAGCAATGTTCTTGCCTACAACAACATTGGCACCACGGGTCCCTTCCGTGGCACCGACCTACAACACAACCTACAGGCCACTGAAGCTAACTTTGACTTTTCAGGAGCGGCGCATGGTGACTTTCGAATTCTAGGGAATTCAACCGCCATCGACTATGCCCGCGAGATTGCCGGCTATACCGATGGCTATGTCGGAGCTGCCCCAGACGCTGGAGCTTATGAATTCGGTGGCACCGATTGGATTGCTGGTATCGACTGGACCCCCGACTGGAACGCCCTGCCAGTCGCCGCGTTCACCCGCAACGAACATACCTTCGACGCCTCCGCCTCCACGGATGCCGATGGATTCATCATGCGCTACGACTGGGATTTCGGCGACGGCATCACTGGCTACGGGAAAATCGCATCCCACAGCTATGCCGTGCCAGGCACCTACATCGTGACCCTGGCCGTCATGGACGAACTGCATGGAATCAGCCAGACTAGCAACGCGGTTGCGGCCAGCTTGACTCAACAATTTTCTGGCGGCACTGATCTGTTCCTCGAATCCGATGGCACCTCCAGCAGCAACGGAACCCTGCTAGCTGGCAAGCCAGTTTCCGGAACCGATTCGCTGGATGCACGGCGCGTATTTCTGCAATTCGATCTTTCTTCCATATTCGGCCTGCCGATCACCCAGGCCGTGTTGCGCCTATACCATATCGAAGGAACTGGCGACACCTATGGCAACGCCTTCCTTCACGCGGTCACGTCCGATTGGACTTCTGGATCGGTTAGCTTCGATCAGCCAGTCAGCGCCTCGCTCGGCATCCTCGTTGGCAACGCTGGGCCGTTCAATCAATACCATGAGTTCGACATCTCCGCAGTGGTTCAGTCGTGGCAGGTCGATCCCAGCTCCAATCATGGATTCAGCATCCGTGGCAACGAAGCCAATGGGTTGACCGCCAAATATTTCCAATCGTTCGAGGGCGCGAATCCGCCCGAAATCATCGTTACCTATGGTGCTCCGCCACAATTAACCCTCTCTGGGGCGCTTACATCGAGCAGCGAACTTGCTCTAGCGTGGGAGAGCCTATCGGGAGCCACTTACTCCGTCGAACGAAGCTTCGACTTGATTAAATGGACTAAAATTACGGAGCTTATCGGGGCGACTCCGCCACTGAATAACTACATAGATCCCGAGCCAGTCGACTCTGAGCCTTCGGTCTTCTATCGTATCACTTATCCCTAGGATGGGTGAAGCATTATGAAGACACGACAAACCATTATAACTCTGCTCACTTCGCTGCTCATTTACGGATCAGCCGTAGCCGCCGAAACCGTTCTATCGCCCAGTGATGATGTGGCAGCGGCACTTCGTGACGCGCAGTCGGGCGATGTAATCGCACTAAAGGGTGGATACTATTCCGTCCCCATCAGTCTTTCCGGTATTCGCGGACCACTGACTGTTCGTGCGATTGATGGCGAACGACCAGTGCTTGATGGAACGATTCCACTGCCCATTTCCAATGATTGGAAAGAGGGGGCGGACGGTATTTGGAGCGTCCAGCTGTCACGGGATATTTGGCAGCTGTTTGATGATCGCGAAATGCTGCAAACTGCGCGTTGGCCGGATTATTTTATTGGTGATGAGCATTTCTGGAATCAAAAGTGCAGCTATCGAAAAATGACATCGGAGTCCTCGTTCGGAACAGTGATTGATGAGCGCCCGCTGTCTGGCGTGAACGAACAAGGGAAGAGTCAGCAGGACGAAGGGGCGCTGTCGCAGGGTAGGACGATCCCCGATGATGTAAATATTCAAACGCTAGCCGACACGGGCGTCAGCATGCAGAGAGCGATTGCAATATTGAACATCGGCTCATGGCAGACCTGGGCGCAGACAATCGATTCGCATGTGGCAGGCTCTAACAGCTTTACCTACAGCACTGCCTTTACTGATCAGGGTGAAGGCCGTCACTGGAGTCGCGGGATTCAAGCGACAGCCAAAGACCCTGCCATGATTAAGAAGAACTATAAGCTGGGGCAGGCGCACTACATGATCGAAGGCCTTGCGTGCCTTAATCGTCCTGGTGAATACTGGTTTGAGCAAGAAACTAAGACCCTCTACTTTATTCCGCCGGTAGGCAAAACACCGTCTGAAATGAACCTGCGCGGCAAGGTGCAGACGTATATGCTGGAGATGAAGGAGTGCTCAGAGTTGACCTTTGATGGCATTGATTTCTTTGGTGCGACTTTTGTCGGACGTGATTGCAAAAAGATCATGATTACCAACGCTCGCTTTGACTATCCCTCGTGGTCGCGTCGTATGCTGGGCGAGCTTGGACGAGTGCCGACTTCTCGATTTTACACGCGGAAGATCAAGGGGCAACCGACGCAAAATCAGTTAATCAATTGTGTGTTTCATACGTTCGATGGCAGTGCGCTTCAGCTTGAAAATGAAAAGGGTGACGTGGTGGATAATATTTTGATCCACGATGCTGACTATAGCTGCATCGGACGCGCGTTGACGATCGATCTCGAAAAATCGAGCGATATCGTTTTGGGACGCGCGACCATCTACAATACTGGATCTGGTCAGTGCGTGAAGGTGGGCACTCATACACGCATTACGCAGGGACACTTTTGGGATATCTGCGCATTTCAGTCCGACGGCACTGCCATTCAAGTTGGCGAGTTTGAGCGTGTTGAGTTTGATCACAATTGGTCGCACGACCATGGGAAATTGTCGTATCGTTTTGATGGCGGCGGCGGCCCGCCCTCAACCCCGAGTCTAAATGGAACGATGCACCATAACGTTGGGTGGGATTGCGGCCAGATGCAGATCAAGGGTGATAAGCAACTCATCAGCAACAACACGCTTTTGAGAACTCCAGGCCTGTGCACGCTGTTGTGGGAAAGGATGAACGGCTTCCATTTCGAAACTGTGGTCGTCAACAATTTGGCTCCTCGCTACATGACTCGTTGGTGGGGCAAGGAACCTCCGTTTCCGGGGATCAAACACGACAACCTCTTTGAATCCGATACCGGGCAATACCTGCGCGATCCTGCCAATTGGGACTTTCGTCCCAAGAAAGATTCCCCGCTGGTCGATGCCGGAACGCTTACGGATATGAATAAATTCAAATACTACGAAGAGCCTCACTTCGTCGGGAAATCGCCCGATATTGGTGCGTATGAATTTGATGATCAGAATTATTGGATTCCTGGGTTCCGGTATCCGCACGCCTCTACACCGGTTCCGCCGAACGGTGCCGTTGCGGTTCAGCAGGATGCCGATCTGATGTTCCTTGGTGGGTATGAGGCTGTCCAGCATCACGTCTGGTTTGGTTCGTCGCCTGACAAGTTGACGCAGATGAAAGTGTTGACGGATACCAATATATTTTCGCCACCGTCGTTGGTTTCAGGAAAAGAATATTTCTGGCGGGTGGATGCCGTTTCTCAGAATGAAAGTCACAAGGGTTCAGTTTGGTCGTTCACTGTAAAGTAGGGCCTGTCCGAGAATCGGAAATTTTTGGTAAATTAGTTTTAGCTCGATCGATACGCTCTTTAAAATTAGATGTGGACAGTCCCACGCATATTACGATGCCTCCTTACATACAGTTCTTCACTCCACTCAGCATTTTTCCCCTGTTGGCTGTATTCACAGCTCTCACCGCTCAAGCGAAACAGCCGAACATCATCTACCTGATGTCCGACGATCAGAGCAATTACACTATGGGCTGCTACGGTAATGCCGATGTGCAAACACCCAACCTCGACCGACTCTCAGCTGAGGGCATCACCTTCGACAACCATTACGTGACGACCGCGATCTGCATGGCCTCACGCGCCACCGCGATGACCGGCATGTATGAGTATAAAACTGGCTGCAACTTTGAGCATGGCGACCTCACTCAGGCAAAATGGCAAAAGGCCTACCCCGTGCTGCTACGGGCAGCTGGCTACCTGACCGCCTTTGCCGGGAAGTTCGGCTTCGACATCATTGACGGCCCCGACGGTAAACGCTTACCGATGCCCGAGCACGACTTTGACCTTTGGGGCGGCGGCAAAGGCCAAACCAACTACAAGACCAAGGCTAATCCCTCGATGGAGGCATATTCGAAAGACTACCCGCACTCGACACTTTCCTACGGTGCCTTTGGCCGCGACTTCATCGCGCAGGCCGCACGGGGCGATCAGCCGTTCTGTCTATCTATCAGTTTCAAAGCACCGCACAAACCAGCGACGCCCGATCCACAGTTTGACGCCATCTATGCAGGCAAGACCTTTACCAAGCCCGCCAACTACGGACGCGAACACGGCACGCACTTCTCCAAGCAAAGCCAACAAGACCGCCAATACGAACGCTTCGAAAGCTGGGGATACGCCGACAACTACGACGAAGTCATGGCGATTTACCATCAGCAAATTTACGCAATCGATGTTGCGGTCGGAATGATTCGCGCGGCACTTGATACACAAGGCCTCGCCGACAACACCGTGATCATCTACACCTCTGATAACGGCTTCTTCTGCGGTTCTCACGGCTACGGATCCAAAGTGTTGCCCTACCAAGAGTCTACCAACGTGCCGCTCATCATCTACGACCCACGCCACACAAACTCGGGCAAGCAACTACGCTCCGACGCGCTCACCGCCAATATCGATTTTGCACCCACTATCCTACGCCTCGCTGGATTGCCCGTGCCAGACAACATGGACGGCACCGATCTGATGCCGCTCTACCAAGACCCGACTGCCGAGATCCACGAATTGATCGCCTTGATAAACGTATGGGGGCACCCAGCCACCCACGCGCTCGCCGTGGTGACTAAGGACATGAAATACATCCATTGGCCCTATGCCGCAGAAGGCTTCGAAGCCACCGATGAACTTTACCACCTCAGCAAAGATCCGCTCGAACTGATCAATCGCGCCGATAACCCCGAATACGCCACAGCCATGAAACAGATGCGCCAGCAGTATGATGGACAGCTAGCGAGTTGGACCAACCAAGCCGTGAGCTATAACAAATATCAGGCCTACAGCACGGTATTCGACCGCACTGCCGCATGGGCCGACAAGTCCTCCAAACTCCCAAAGGTCAAACTCGAGAAGCCGAAGAAGAACTAATAGCTTGAAAGTGTGTTCCGTGATCAGCAAGGGCTTCGCTGACCTTTCTCATTCTGTCGCAGCCACATCGATCGGAAAGCCCAGAGGCATGGTGATACGGTTGGCTCGCTCGTAGGTCAGGTGATCCTGGCCAATCGAATTCCCCCTTAAACAGGGGACTTACAATGTCCCCATTTTATGAGACTATCTCATTCAGTTAATATCACTAAACCCCAATGCTCCCCTTGCTGTTGATCTTCTCTGTCAGACTCATCGGCTCTAATTCGTAAAAATATGTATATGAAGAAAATAACCTTTTTGCAGGTCATCATGCTTGGTGCATCGACTCTAGGTCTGTGTGGTGCGAGCGCCATGGCTGGGGATTCCGCCTTAGCGGGCAGCAAGCCCAACATCATCCTAGTCATGACTGACGATCAGGGCTATGGGGATCTGGGCTGCCATGGGCATCCTTATCTAAAGACGCCCAACATTGACGCGCTCTATGCTCAAAGCACCCGGTTCACCGACTTTCATGCTAGCCCCACCTGCGCGCCTACCAGAGCTGCACTGATGTCAGGGCGAGCCCCGTTTAAAAACGGGATCACGCATACCATCCTCGAGCGGGACCGGATGACACTACAGGCAACTACCATAGCACAGGTGCTGCAGACTGCTGGCTATACCACTGGTATTTTCGGGAAGTGGCATTTGGGCGACGAAGACCCGTATCAACCGCATAACCGCGGCTTTGATGAAACCTTTATACATGGGGCTGGCGGTATTGGTCAGAATTACCTCGGTTCTCAAGGGGATGCTCCTGGAACCAGTTATTTTGACCCCATCATCAAGCATAATAATCGATTCGTTCAAACGACTGGGTATTGCACGGATGTCTTCTTTAATCAGGCATTGGGATGGATCAAAGAATGTAACGACAAGAAGGAGCCATTCTTTGCTTATATATCGAGCAACGCGCCTCACGGGCCTTTTCACGTCGAGCAGCGTTACAAAGATGTTTATAAAGACTTATGCGCAGACAAGTCGGCTGCATTCTTTGGGATGATCGCCAATATCGATGAGAATATGGGACTATTGATGGAAAAACTCGATGAGTGGAATCTTACCGAAAATACGCTGCTTATCTTTATGACCGACAACGGCACCGCGGGTGGCACCTACAACTACAATATGAAGGGACGTAAAAATTCTCCGCATGAAGGGGGCAGTCGAGTGCCGCTGTTTATGCGACTGCCGAACGAGATCAAGGCAGGCGTTGATGTGGCCCGTCTCACGCGCCATTATGATCTCTTCCCCACGCTGGCGGAAATGGCCGGAGCGTCTATTCCGAAAGATCTTGATTTGGATGGCCGGAGCCTGCTGCCTCTGATCGGAAATCCGCAAGCAACATGGGATGATCGCACGACTTTTTTTCACTTAGGGCGATGGAACAAAGCAGGGGTCGACGGGATTTGGGGTGAGGGCAATACGGATCCTGATAAAGCCAAGTATACTGGATTTGCTGTGCGCAACGAAAAGTGGCGCCTCGTAGGCGACAGCCTCTACAATATTGAGAAAGATCCAGGCGAGACGAAAGACCGAGCTCAAGACTACCCCGAGGTTGTGTCTGAAATGCGCAAATCCTTTGACGTGTGGTGGGATGAGGTTCGCCCATTGATGGTCAATGAAGATGCCTCTCTTGATACAGGAAAACCATTTGTCATTCAGTTTGAAAAGCAACAACAAGACTCGGGGATTCCTGACTGGATACCTGCATCACTATAAACAGCGATTCACTAATGTCATGACTCCAACCTGAAGATACGCAGGAAATTACAATGAACCAATTTAACAACAAATCCCCGCACCAAAGCACTCATCGTAAACCTTTGCTTTCTCGGCAGGCCAAGGGCTTTACCCTGATCGAATTACTCACAGTGATTGCAGTGATTGGGATATTGGCGGGAATAATTATTACTGCACTTCCAGGAGTGCTGTTGAAAGCCAGAACGACTACGAAAATCTCCAATTACAGGCAA
>DJBY01000118.1:0-8082 GCA_002430605.1 Opitutia bacterium UBA5964
GCGACGATTCTATTTTCCAGTGGTTCCACCGCTGAGCCCAAGGGCGTGATGCTCAGCCATCATAATTTACTGTCCAACATCGAATCGTTCCGCTCGGTCGTCAGTCCCAAGCGTGACGACGTGATGTTGGCCACCCTGCCGTTCTTCCATTCATTCGGCTACACAGTCACCTTCTGGTTTCCGTTAATATCGGGCATCACCACCGCCTGCCATACGAATCCGCTCGAAGGCGAAGCGATCGGCAAACTCTCTGAGAAATATAAAGCCTCGATCCTGCTCACCACACCGAGCTTCCTGCTGGCCTATACTCGCAAGATTAAGCCCGAACAATTCGCCAATTTGCATTACGTCTTTACCGGCGCTGAAAAGCTACAGCCACGTATCGCGGCCATGTTTGAAAAGCGCTTTGGCGTGCAACCACTGGAAGGCTATGGAGCGACGGAGCTTTCACCCGTGTGTGCACTGAGCTTACCGAATGTCGAAATCGATAACCTCGAAGAGACTGGTAACCGCGAAGGTCGCCTCGGACGCGCGCTTCCAGGCATGGCGATGAAGATTGTGCATCTGGAAACTGGCGACACCCTCGCCCCTAGCGAAGAAGGCCTCATCTACATTAAAGGCCCGAACGTTATGCGCGGCTACTTGAAGAAGCCGCAGCTGACCGAATCCGTTCTGCACGATGGCTGGTATGATACCGGCGACATCGGCCTGATGGACACCGATGGTTTCTTCGCCATCACCGGACGTCTCTCACGCTTTAGCAAACTCGGCGGCGAGATGATCTCGCACGGTGCAGTCGAAAAAGCCCTGCAAGAAGCACTCAAGTTAGGGCCTGATGCACTCGCTGTAATCGCAATCGCCGATGAACGCAAAGGCGAGAAGCTCTGCGTGCTGCACACCTCGACGGATCTAAGTGAAGACCGCATTCGCGAAATGCTCAAAGCACTCGAGATACCGAACCTCTGGAAGCCGAACCCCAAGGACTGGCAGGTCGTCGAAGCACTGCCTCTACTCGGCACGGGCAAGCTCGATTACCGGACGATGAAAGAACATGCGGCAGCGTAATTAGCAGATCCTCACCGCTCGTGCTGCTGAGGTGGCAGCATTGCTGCGCCTAGTTCAGCTTGAATACCGCGAGAATTCTTAAACTCGCGATGAATTGCACCCCAAAGGTGGATTCGTCATCACCGCATCAAAGACCGTCGCTAAGCCCCCGCGCAAACAATCCGCTTCGCCATCATTGATCTGCAGCTCCAATTCCTCGGCCATGCTAGGCAGCACTGCAGATTTTAGCGACGCCTCGATCACCGCCTCGACAGACTGCATCAAACCACCCAGACGACCACCAAGCACAACCAAAGAGGGATTAAAAGTCTGCACCAACTGCGCCAATCCAGCTCCCAACTGCGCGCCAACCTCCTCCAAAACTTGCAACACCCGAGGATCTTCCGCCGCAGCCAACACTTGAACCGAGTCCAGCCAATCCACTGCACTTTCGCCCGACTCCGACAAATCAACACCAGCCGCCGCCAACTTCCGACGCACTGCTGCCCCTCCCACTTCAGACACCCAGCAACCACGCTTACCGCAACTGCAAAGAGCGCCCCCCTCAACAAAAGCCGTGTGCCCCACTTGCCCAGCAAAGCCCTGCTTACCGCGCAACAAAACACCATCCACAAATACGCCGGCAGCCAAACCTAAGCCTAAGCTCAAATAAATCAAATTGCGCCGCCCCGCCATCGCACCGAAATGATGCACACCCAACGCACCCGCATGCGCCTCATTTTCAACAAATACCGGCACCTTAAACCGAGTCTGCCACTCCGCCTTCACCGCGACATCACGCCAACCAGAAGTCGGACCATAAGCCAACTCGCCGGCATCACGCCGCACTAAACCAGCCCACGCCACGCAAACCCCGAAACACCTCAGTCCCTGACGAGAGGCTTGCCTGATCGCAGTCTCGACCAAACTTGCAGCCGCCGCTAATACTTCCACAGCTGGTGAGTGTGGCTCCACCGAAACACTCTGGCTCAACAACTCTCTCAAGCCAAAATCCGCCATCACAATCGAGATCCGATCCAAATCAATCTCCACTGCTACCATGCAACCCGCCCGAGGATTTAACTCCAACGACAAGCCAGGACGCCCCGCCCCACCAACCATATATTCAGTCTCGGAGACCAACCCCGATGCGATCAGAGCTGCGACAATATTAGAAACCGTCGCACGAGTCAGACCTAGGTTAGAGGCAATCTTCGCACGCGAGAGCACGCCCGGCACTCTCAACTGCTCCAACACATTGACCGCGTTGAGGCGGCGGATATCACTACGGTCGTATCGCTGTTTGGCTGACATTTCCCTACCCAAGCACTTATTTGAACTTGCTAAAGCCTGAAAATAAAAATTTGTTTGTTTATTAAATAAACTAACTAGCGATCTTTACTGAAACAGACTGCTTCGTCACAGTGTTAACTCCAATCAATATGCACACGCCCCCGTCCAGCATCAGCCGCCGTGGCTTCCTCAAATCTTCTGTCGCCGTCGGCGCACTGACAATACTGCCGTCCTACATCGCGCTGGGCAACAAGTCCTCCACCGGACTCGGCCCCAACGACAAGATCAACCTCGCGGTCATCGGCATTGGCAATCAAGGTAATCGCGACCGTCTGGCATTACTGAACTCAGGCCTTTGCAACGTCGTGGCCTTGTGCGACATCGATCTCAACGGACAGCACACACTCGCCGCCCGTTACGCTCACCAAATCACACCCCTGCCACCGCTCGAACCGACCGCCGAGGGCAAGATACCCAAACCACAGCCAAAAACGTACGCACAGGCACGGGCGTTTACCGACTTCCGCGTGATGTTCGATCAAATGGCCGACGAGATCGACGCGGTGCTGATCGCGACCCCCGACCACTCACACTTCGCCGCGACCATGCTTGCACTGTCACTCGGTAAACACGTCTACGTCGAGAAGCCACTCGCCCACACCTTCGGTCAGACTGAACGGCTCATCCGCATGGCGGCCAAAAAACCGCACCTCGTCACCCAAATGGGCAACCAAGGCCACTCGGGTGCCAACTATTTCCAATTCAAAGCATGGCGCGAAGCGGGTATCATCAAGGATATCACCCGTATCACCGCCCACATGAACAACCCGCGCCGCTGGCATGGCTGGGGCAGCAGCGCCAGCGCATATCCGAGCGAACCGCTTCCCGCTGGCGTCGATTGGGAGCAATGGATGGATACCGTCGCACAAGCACACCCTTACAGCAGGAAGCTACACCCACAAGAATGGCGCAGCTGGTATGACTATGGCAGCGGCTGCTTCGGCGACTGGGGGCCACACATCCTCGACACCTGCCACCGTTTCCTAGAGCTCGGCCTGCCGACAAAGGTCACCGCCCTGCACCGTGACGGCGTCAATCACAGCGACTTGATCTATCCCGATTCATCCACCATTCGCTTCGACTTCCCTGAGCGCGGCGCCGATCTGCCTGCCTGCGAAGTCACTTGGTATGATGGCGTCAACAACAAGCCACAACTTGAAGCCGAATTCAGCGAACCAGTTACCGACAAGGAAACTGGCGAAGTCACACACGGCCCCACGACACTCAATCAGCCTGGTAAAGTGATCTACGGCAAGGAACTCACCTTCCAAGGCGGCTCACACGGGGAGCCGCTCAAAATCGTTCCGCGTGAAAAATACAAAGATATGCGCGACGAATTACCTGAATTCCCACAAAAGAATTCCAATCACTACGCAAACTTCCTACTCGCCTGTAAGGGCGAAGAATCAGCTCGCTCGCCCTTTAGCGTCAGCGGTCCACTCACCCAGGTGTTCAACCTCGGCGTCCTATCGCAACGCTTCGGCGGCGAACTTGAGTTCGACATCAACAACAAGCAGATCACCAACAACATCGCTGCCAACACGTTGCTCGACCCCGCCCCACGTAAAGGCTGGGAAGAATTCTATCTTCTTTAAATTATATAATAGGTAACACAGAATATAATATGAAAGACACGAAATACTGGATTAGTATACTGACGGCATGTTTGCTTGCTGGCAGCACATCAATAGCAGGCGAATGGATTAACCTCTTCAATGGTAAAGACCTCGCACATTGGGAGAATCCTTACGACTGGGGTAAGGCTGAAATCGTGGATGGAGAAATCCACCTCACCACGGAAAAATCAAAGTGGTTCCTATCAACCGCACAGGAATATTCTGACTTCATCTTCGAAGTGGAAGTGAAAATGCCTGAGGGCAAATGTAATTCAGGGTTTCTATTCCGCAGCCACAAATCAAAAAACAGGATGTTTGGCTATCAGGCGGAAGTTGACCCGTCCGACAGAAACTGGTCTGGCGGCCTCTACGATGAGGGACGCCGCAAATGGTTCATCTCACCGAACCGGGATCATGCAGCATCCACAGAGGAAAGGGAGCAGTCCATCGCTGCATTTAACAAACGCGCCGGCACTTGCTTCAAACGTCATGGCTGGAACAAATATCGCATCGAATGCCGCGGCGACCATATCAAGATCTCCGTCAATGGCGTCACGACCACAGATATCCATGACCAGGAAGATGCCAAGGGATACATCGCACTTCAGCACCATGGCGAAAAAGGCCAGATCTACCGCTTTCGTAATATAAGAATAATGGAGCTCACCGCCGATAACACGACCGCCTGTTCTGGCTCAACCGAATGGACATCTCTATTCGCCTCCGGCGATTTTTCGAATTGGACGAACTTAAACGGCGATGCCGTCACCAAAGGATGGAGCATTGAAAATGGGATCGTCCACCGACCCAGTAGAGGCGGCGACATCATCACCCGCGAGCATTATGAAAACTTCGAACTACGCTTCGACTGGAAGATATCTGAAGCAGGCAACAGCGGCGTAAAGTATCGGACCAAAGGCGCGCTTGGACTCGAATACCAAATTCTGGACGACGCCAAACACAGGGACAAAGAAAACCCAACACACCGCGCGGGTTCACTCTATGAGTTGCAGGCCGCCCCCGACAGCAAACCAATCAAGCCAGTCGGCGAGTGGAATCATGGCCGCATTGTCGCCAACGGCAACACCATCCAGCACTGGCTCAACGGCAAGAAAGTTATCGAAATCGAAATCGGCAGCGACGACTGGAATCAGCGCTTCCACAAGAGTAAATACAACAAGCACGAAGGCTTCGGCAGCTGGACCGGCCCCATCCTCCTGCAAGATCACAACGACGAAGTCTGGTTTCAAAACGTCCAGATCCGCGAACTGTAGTCGCCTCTCCGACACACCTCTCAAGCACATACACACTAGCCCCTCATCGTGAGTAACCAAATCGAACAAATTCAATCGATCCAAAGTCGAGGCTTCCTCGGAAAACTAGCTGGTTACAGTAAAATGACCGGCCCCGGCTGGGTGCAAGCGGCGGTCACCTTAGGCGGTGGCTCTCTCGTCGGCGCGCTCTATCTCGGCATCATTGGCGGATACGAATTCCTCTGGCTGCAGCCACTTGCGATGCTGTGCGGCATCATCATGCTATCAGCCATTTCCTACGTCACGCTCTCATGCGAAGAACGCCCGTTCCGAGTTATGCAAAAAAAGGTATCTCCAACGCTCGCCTGGAGTTGGTTGATCGCAACGGTGGTTGCCGATACCGTATTTTGCGCCGCGCAGTTCTCACTCGGCCGTGGTGCGATAGAGGACAACTTAGGCTTCACGCCCGGCCCCTATGTGATCACTGGCTCTTTATTCGTCATCGCACTCTCACTGATCGCGATTTCTCAGAAAAACGACCGCGCCTCCCGCCTCATCGACAACCTACTCAAGGGTCTCGTCGCGGTCATCGTGCTCGCCTTCATGGGGGTCGTCGTGACCCTCATTAAGAATGGTGCCGTATCGTGGGGCAGCCTATTTGCCGGCCTCATCCCTGATTTTTCAGCGCTGTTCAGACCGACCGATCAAATTGCTGCCGCCATCGCTGCGACAGGCGAACATGCCGCTTACTGGACAGAGTATGTCACCTCCGAACAAAGGACTAAGATCATCGCCGCTTTCGGCACCGCCGTGGGCATTAACATGACCTTCTTACTGCCCTACAGCCTCAAGAAAAAAGGCTGGGGTAAACAGCACCGTGAACTCTCCCGCTTCGACCTCGTATTGGGACTGTTCGTGCCGTTTATCTTGGGAGCGTCCGCACTCGTCATTGCATCCGCCGCCTCTTTCCACGCTAAATACGCCGATGTGCTAGCCGAAGACGGCACCCCCTTTCCGCAAATGGAAAAAGCCTACTACAAAGTGTTGGACGGCAGCTTAGCCACACACAACGAGGCATTCATCACACTCGACGATACAGCCAAGAACGTGACTCGTGCTGCCGCTCCCTTGGCAGAGAAACAGCTCGCCGCCATGCTCTCCAACCGCGACTCAGTTAATCTCGCGCAATCGCTGGAGCCCTTTCTCGGCAAACATGCGCAAATAATTTTCGGCATCGGCGTACTGGCCATGGCCATCTCCACATTGCTCGTGCACATGATGATGAATGGCTACGCGATCAGCGAAGCATTCAACAAAGTCGGCAACGCCAAGCTCTTCATTATCGGCGCATCGATGCCAGCCATCGCGGGACTATTTTCGCCCTACCTTTGGAGTGGCGGAGCCAAGGCCGCGATGGCCATCCCCGCCTCCGTAATCGCCACGACCCTGCTGCCGATTGCTTATCTCGCATTTCTACTTCTGATGAACTCAAAGTCAGCGCTGGGTGATAACTTACCAAAGAACCGTATCCTCATTAACACGCTCATGGTTATATCCGCAGGCGTGGCCACATTCGCTTCGGTCTGGGCACTCAGCAACAAAGGCACCCCAGGTATGATCGGCATCGCTGGCCTAGTGATTCTCGCAGTCATCGGATTACGTGGATTCGCCTCACGAAACAAACAAGCAGCACAATAATATTTAATATGAACTTCGGAATTATCGGCACAGGCATGATCGGTGGCTTTCACGCCAAAGCCATTGCAGCCATGACAGGCGGCGAACTCATCGGTGCAGCTGATCGCGTGCTTGAACGCACGCAGGCTTTCGCCAAGCAATACAACACCAAGGCCTACGACTCGGTCGAAGCCATGCTGGCCGACCCCGAGATCGACATCGTCACCATCGGCACGCCATCGGGCGCTCACTTCGATCCCGCGATGGCCGCAATCGAAGCAGGTAAACACGTCATTATCGAGAAGCCACTCGAAGTCACCATCGAGCGTATTGACCAAATGATCGGGGCCGCCGCGGCCAAAGGCGTGACCCTAGCCGCGGTGCTGAACCGCCGCTTCCACCCCGGCATGGATGCGTTCAAAAAGGCCGCCGACTCAGGACGTTTCGGTAAGCTCACCTCCGCCTCGGCCTATGTTAAATGGCATCGCGACCAAGCCTACTACGACTCCGCCGCATGGCGTGGCACATGGGCACTCGACGGCGGCGGTGCATTGATGAATCAATCCATTCACACCATCGACGCACTGCTCTACCTAGCAGGTTCGGTTAAATCCGTGCAAGCCAACACCGCCTGTCTCGCTCACACCAATATCGAAGTCGAAGACATCGCCGTTGCGATTGTCGAATTTGAAAGCGGCGCGCGAGGCGTCATCGAAGGCAGCACCTGCACCTGGTCGAAGGACGGACACCCTGCCCGCGTGCAACTCGCCGGCACCGAAGGCTCCGTGTTCCTAGCCGATGAAGCCTTTGAAATCTGGGACTTCATGAACGAAACGGACGAAGACGAAACCATTCGCGCTCAATTCATGCAGAGCAGCGACACTGGCCTCGGCGCGAACGACCCGAGTGCGATCAGCTTCTACCAGCATCAGCGCAACTTCGAAGAAATCGTCAACGCCATCCAAGAAGGCCGCGAACCCACAACAGGCGCCGGCGAAGCACGCAAGAGCGTCGAGCTAATCCAAGCCATCTACAAGTCAGCTCGAAACAACGGCGCGAAGGTCGAACTCAGCTAAGCGTCTACAGAAGATTACCAGTAAGATTAAGATTAAAAAGACAGCACCTTCATACCTTCATAC
>DJBY01000118.1:8271-14152 GCA_002430605.1 Opitutia bacterium UBA5964
ACCTTCATACCTTCATACTTATAAATGATTTTAACAGGATTCACCGACGAAGCCGGACAAAGCCTCGCGACTCAAATTAGAGCCACTCAAGAGCTTGGCTGGAAGCATCTCTCATCGCGCAGTATCGATGGTCAAAACATCCACGACCTGTCCGAGGAGGATTTCAATCAAGCAGCCGACCAACTCGACGAAGCTGGCATTCAAGTCATTGAATTTGGTTCACTGATCGGCAGTTGGTCCAAACCAATCGAATCTGACTTTAACATCACACTCGGCGAAATCGAACGCGCTATCCCACGCATGCAGCGCCTCGGCACCAAGCTGATTCGGATTATGTCCTACGCACAAAAGCCATGGGGCGAAGATCAACAAGAAGCGGAACGTTTTCGTCGTTTGCGGGAGATCGTTGCCCGCTTCGCCGACGCTGGCCTGCAAGCTGTTCACGAAAATTGCATGAACTGGGGCGGTTTCTCCGCAGAGCATACACTTCGTCTCATCGAAGAAGTGCCCGGCTTGAAACTCGTGTTCGACACCGGCAATCCGGTCTTTCAACGAGACCGCTCCAAGAGCATTCCCTCTCCCTGGCAGGACGCACTCGAATTCTACCAAGCCGTCAAAGCACACGTTGTGCACGTCCACATCAAAGACTGCCTCCACCCCCTCGAAGGCAGCGACGAGCCGGAGCGTTACACTCTCCCGGGCAAAGGACAATGCCGCCTCAATGAAATCCTGAATGCCTTACAATCCGACGGTTATGCCGGTGCCTATGCGATCGAACCACACGTCGCGACCGTTTTTCATGCAACGGAAGGTGAAGCCATCGATCAGGAACAATGTTACAACAGCTATGTCGAGTATGGCCGCGCCTTTGAGAAAGAATTCACGGAGGCTCAATGCCCCCGACCAATCATATAGAATCACGCCGCTACCATGCTCAACGTATTCCGAGTCCTAATTCTGAGCATTCTCGGCGTCACTGCCGTTGCCGCACAACAGGCCAACGTGCTACTTATATGTATCGATGATCTGCGCCCTGAGCTCAAGTGCTTTGGAGCAGACTATATCCATTCGCCTAACATCGACAGACTCGCAGCCCAAGGCCGCGCATTTAACCAGCACTATACCAACGCACCGACCTGTGGAGCCTCGCGCTACACACTGCTCACAGGACGCTACGGGACGGCAGGAAACGAGGCGTTGTTCAAGCGAGCGAAACAGTTGGCACAGCCCACCCACAACATAACTCCAAGCATGCCCGAATGGTTCCGCCAGCATGGCTACACCACGGTATCGGTCGGCAAAGTCTCTCACCACCCCGGCGGGCGCGGTGGCGCGAATTGGGACGACGCCACACAAATCGAGATGCCTGACGCATGGGATCGCCATTTGATGCCTTCCGGCGCATGGCAGCATCCACGCGGAATCATGCATGGACTCGCCAACGGAAACATACGCGAGAAACCGCAAGACCACGCCCTGCTCGAAGCCTTCGATGGCGACGATTCCAGCTACCCAGACGGTCTAATCACAGCAGAGGCCATCACACAGCTCAGCCTGCTGGCTGAAGCCGAAGCGCCCTTCTTTTTAGCGGTCGGCCTGATCCGTCCGCACTTGCCTTTCGGCGCTCCCAAACAGTATCTCGACCTCTACACTGACGTCGAACTACCACCGATCCCACATCCACAAAAGCCCAGCCATAAAACGACCTGGCACGGGTCCGGCGAGTTTATGAACTACAACCGCGGGCAACGTGATCCACGCACCGACGCCGAGTATGCCGACACCGTGCGACGTCATTACGCAGCCTGTGTCAGCTATGCCGACGCGCAAGTAGGCAAGCTGCTTGAACAACTGGAAAGCACTGGTTTGGCCGACAACACCATCATTCTAGTCTGGGGCGATCATGGTTGGCATTTGGGCGAGCATTCCATCTGGGGAAAACACTCGCTGTTTGAAGAGTCCCTACATTCGCCCTTGATTGTTTATACCACCGACATGCCGAAGCCCGGCAAGCAGTCAGCCGCAATCGTTGAGACGGTGGACATCTTCCCGACACTTTGCGACCTAACAGGCCTCGACCAACCGGACTTCACCGTCGGCAGTTCACTACTCCCACAAATCCAAGACCCGCAGTCCGCAGGACGCACTGCTATCGCCTATAAAGGCACAGCACAAACGATCCGCACCGATCACTACCGCCTGATTCTGCATAAAGATGGCACTACCGAACTCTACGATCACCGACAGCCTGATGCCGAGACCACCAACTTGAGCACCAACCAAGCAGAGACGGTCAAATATCTCAGCGCACAACTGAAAGCGCGCATGGAGAAATCCCAAACACACTAAAATTATCGAACCAACCGTTGCCGATAGGCCGCCGGCGACATGCCATAGAAACCTTTGAATTGGCGGCTGAAGAAATAAATATCTCGATAACCCAGTCGGTCCGCGATTTCACCGACTCGCATCTGGCTGCTTTCCAAATAACGCCGAGCCTCGATCATTTTACAACTCACCAAAAATTGATTTGGAGGCTTTCCAACATGTTTTGAAAACTCACGGTCGAAATGCGAACGAGACCACCCCAGCTTTCGAGCCAACGCATCAATGGATTTAAACGATTCTGGGCACGTCCGCATAATTCGAATCGCCTCAGAAACCTTAGGATCCATGAAAGGCTCACGCGCATCTACCGCTCCCGCACAGACACGAGCAATTAACTGATACATCACTCGCTGCAATCGGACATCATCCCCGCGCCGCACTGCCATCCTCATAATCACATCGATTTGCCGCTGAAAAAGAGGTAGCGAATCGACCATGCCACCCATGACTGGAAATCCTACCACGTCGTCCAACATCGCCACACCACTCAGTGGTATAAAGTGCGCCGAGAAACGCGTCACTCGTGCCCCTGAAGTATGCGCTGCTGAAATCTTCTGATTTGGTGAAAAAATGAAAAACATGCCCGCCTTCAAGCGAAACGTCTGCCCTTCGGTGCTCAAATACCCCTCTCCCTCTAAGCAACTCCAGAAGTTATAATGCGAGTCCCCTTGTGTCTCCCACTCCCAGTGCTCGACTTCGGTGCATAGATACGGAAACCACGGCCGATCCACCAAGTGAATCCCGTCAAAGGGTAAGTCTGTTTCAATAGCTCGCATGAATAAGGAAATAATGCAAATTTACAGTGATTGAATCCATTCACACTGTCAGCGCAAGTTGATAAACTGCAGGCTATGATTCCTGCTGAATACCTCTCATCCCTCTTTTCACTCGAAGGCAAAGTCGCCGTCGTCATCGGTGGCACTGGCGAACTATGTGGAGCCATGGCCGAGGGCCTCGCCGCCGCAGGTGCCGAAACCGTACTGGTCGGGCGTAGCGAAGAAAAGGCCGCGGCACGTCTGGCGAAGATCGAGGCCGCAGGCGGTCAGGCCTACTTCGAAAAAGTCGACGTCAATTCCAAGACGTCCATTCAAGCACTCCTAGCTTCCGTCCTAAAAAAGTCAGGTAAAGTGGACATCGTCATAAATGGTGCAGGTGTGAACTCCCCGACGCCAATCTTCGACATCGAAGAAGACGAATTCGATAGTATACTCAACACGAACCTCAAAGCCGTGCTCTTTGCTTCGCAGATTTTCGGCAAGTATCTCGTCGATCGTGGCGAAGGTGGCAGCATCATCAACATTGGCTCAATGAGCGGCATCATTCCGCTCTCTCGCGTTTTCACTTACTCTGCGACCAAAGCCGCGGTGCATAATCTTTCCAAAAACCTCGCCCGCGAATGGGCGGAGGCCAAGGTCCGCGTAAACACGATCGTGCCCGGCTTCTTCCCTGCCGAGCAAAACAAGAAGGTGCTCACCCCTGACCGTGTTGCCTCCATTATGAGCCACACACCAGCCAACCGTTTTGGCGAAGCCCACGAACTGATTGGCGCCACCCTGCTCCTCGCCAGCGATGCTGGCAGCTTCATGAACGGCTCCGAAATCGTCGTCGATGGCGGCTATGCTTCGATGACTATCTAAATCAGTTATCTAGTTATCTGTTCTTCAGTGATCAGTTTGATTTCCCTCAACCGAAAACTTAAAAACCGAAAACCAAACAACTTATTCCCCATGTCTTATCTTAACGAAAACTTCCTACTCAACAACAAGACCTCCCAGCGCTTGTTTCATGAGATCGCGGCCAAGCAGCCGATCATGGATTATCACTGCCATTTAGATCCAGTAGCACTGGCCGGTAACGTGGGCTTCTCCAATCTCTCGGACATGTGGCTAGGCGGCGACCACTACAAGTGGCGTGCGATGCGTGCGGCTGGCGAGCCGGAAGAGCTGATCACTGGTAAAGATTCTAGTCCGAAAGAGAAGTTCGATGCATGGGCCCGCACTGTGCCGCAAACTGTGCGCAACCCGCTGCACCATTGGACGCATCTAGAATTAAAAAGCTACTTCAAGACAGACCTTATCCTCAGCCCTAAAACAGCAGACGCCATCTGGGAACTCGCCAATACTCAGATCGCGGAGGCCTCCTTCACTACTCAGAGCATCTGCAAAGATTTCGACATCAGGGTCGTCGGCACGACGGACGATCCCATCGACGATCTGGAGCACCACATCGCCTTCAATACCAGCGGACACATCACCAAGATGTTCCCGACGTTTCGTCCCGACAAAGGCATGATTATTACGGATGTTCAAGCTTGGAACAGTTGGACAGATCAACTCGCCGCTAGTGCAAGCACCACGCTCAATTCGGCTGCCGACTTTCTCTGCACGTTGAAAGCGCGCCATGATTTCTTCCATGAAAACGGTTGCCGCTTATCTGATCACGGACTCGAAAGTTGCCCGTTCTCACCTTGCTGCGACGATCAGGCCGAGGCCATTTTCAAGCAGCTTCGTGCGGAGCGAACGCTTACAGCGACCGAAGGCGAACAATGGATGACCTACATCATGCAGCACGTTGCTCGCTGGAACGCAGCTCGCGACTGGACTATGCAGCTACACATCGGGCCTATCCGCAACGCGAACACGCAAATGTTCAAGCGCCTCGGCCCCGACACTGGCTACGACTCGATGCTCGACGAGCCAGTTATCCGTAAATTCGCAGGCTTCCTCGATAGTCTCGCAATCGACGACGCGCTTCCAAAAACGATCTTCTACCACATCAATCCTGCATACTTTTATTCGCTGGCCACACTCATGGGCAGCTATCAAGACGGCCGCGTCGCAGGTAAAATGCAACTTGGGTCAGGTTGGTGGCACGCCGACACGCTCGATGGCATGCGCACACAGATCGAGGTCCTCTCCAGCGTCGGGCTGCTCTCGAAGTTCGTCGGCATGTTGACTGACTCACGTAGCTTTCTCAGCTTTCCGCGACACGAATATTTCCGTCGATTACTCTGTGGTATCATTGGCAACGATGTCGAAGCAGGCTTAATTCCAGACGACGCCGAACTACTCGACCAACTCGTTGCTGATATCTGCTTCGGCAATGCGCAACGCTACTTCAACTTCCCTGGAGTCTAACACACTATGAAAATCCTACTCACTACCACGTCTTACCAAGATTGCCCCGGCGATCATCATGCACTTCTCGAAAGCACTGGTGCAGAAATCGTTCGCGAGCGCGGCCCACTGAGTGAAGCGCAAATGCTCGAACTCGCGGGCGACTTCGATGCATTCCTTTGTGGCGATGACGAGATCACACAAGCCGTGATCGACAAGTCGCTGCCGAAGCTCAAGGTCATCGCTAAATATGGCATCGGCGTCGACAAGATCGACGTCGCCTACGCGACTGAGAATAAAATCCCGGTCAGCTTCTGCCCAGGCGTGAATCACAGCACAGTTTCCGAGCACGTCTTCATGCTCATCCTTGCGCTCAA
>DJBY01000118.1:14375-23177 GCA_002430605.1 Opitutia bacterium UBA5964
GCCTTTGGCATGAAGTGTGTCGGCTACGGCCGCTACTGGCCGGAAGAGTTTGCCAATGAGCAAAATATCGAACGTGCCAATGGCGTTACAGAGCTCCTACGCGCGAGTGACATCGTCACGCTCCACACCAATCTTACCGAAGAGACGCGCGACATGATCTGCGCAGCGACTATCAAGAATATGAAAGATGGTGCCACGCTGATTAACTGTGGTCGCGGCGAACTCATCAACACAACCGACATCGTAGCAGCACTTGTCAGTGGTAAGCTGGGCGGCTACGGCGCAGACGTATTGGACCAAGAGCCACCCCCAGCCGATCACCCGCTGCTCGGTGCAAAGAACTGCATCATCACGCCGCACGTCGGCTCCCGCACCTACGAAAGCGTTAAACGTCAAGCAGGCATGGCTACTCAAAATTTGGTCAACCTACTCAAAGGTGAAAAAGCACTCGCACAAGTCAACGATGTCGAGCCACCCTCCGCACTCATTTGACCCACCCCCTCACTTTCACCTGCACTTTTCTTTATGTCCGAACAATTCTACATCGTCCCCGCAGAGCAGCACAATGCACTCGTCGCCTCAGCGTATCAACATCGTGGATACACACCAGACGAATCAGCCCAAGCCGCTCGATTCTCCACACTCGCCTCGCAGCACGGCATTCGCACGCACAACGCAATCAAGGCACTCCACCTCGATCACCTATTCGGTAGTGCTGCGGGCGGCTGCACACCTGCCGCCGAAATCGAAAAACTGGATTCGCGATTCCCCGCGAGTCAGGTCTGGAATGCAAACAAGAAGCTCGGCCAGGCGACTGCCTACGAGGCCATCGACGAATGCATTGCCCTCGCCGACAAATATGGCATTGCCCAAGTCTCCGTCGACAACGCCTTTCACTACCTCTGGGGAGGCGGCTATGTCATGGAAGCGGCAAAGCGTGGCTACATTGCTTACACTAACTGCACCGCAGCACTCGCAGAAGTGGTGCCATTTCTCGGCAGGTTCCCGACTCTAGGCACCAACCCGCACAGCTGGGCCTTCCCCACTACCGACGCAGTCGGGTTCCCGATTGTGATCGACTGGGCCACCTCCGTCATCGCAATGGGCCGTGTTCAGCAGTTCCAGAGGGAGGGCACGCCACTCCCTCCACATGCTGCCGTTGATAAGGATGGCAACATGACAACCGACCCCAGTGAAGTTAGCGCACTCATGCCCTTCGGTGGACACAAAGGGTATGGCCTTAGCCTTATCAATGAACTCGTCGGCGGCTTCATCGGCGGCAGTCTGCCAACTTTACGCAGTCGCAAAATACCAGAAGGCGAAAAGCGCACACCTGCCTTCTACTTTCAAGTCATCCACCCGGATGCCATCAACGGTGGTGCCTTTGCCAAAGGCCGCAATCAATCCAGCAACGTCAAGGCAGTGATCGAAGACATCCTCGGGCACGGCAACGAAAGTTGTCTCCTTCCAGGGCAACTCGAAGCTCGCTGGGCCGCACGCGTTGATCAAGTCGGCGGCCTATTATTCTCGGCTGCCGAAATTGAAGCCTTCAATGAGATTGCCGAAGAATGCGGCGAGACGTCTTGGAACCTCAATTCTTTCAAAGTCGAGTAACCGGCCACGGAAAATACGCCAGATCTACAAGCACACTCCGCTTTTAAAATTAATAGAACACCTTCAAACAATAAACTCCTCATGGCTATCGAGATCTAATCTCCACACACTTGTGAATACGCATGCATCTTTCTTGGTGAAGTCATGCTCCGCCTCGACCCGACGAAGGCCGAACCCATACCGCCGGCTAATTTACCGCAGGGAAGGTGGCGGCGAATACCATGTCGCTCGTGGCAATACCGGCGCAAGTCAGCTCAAAGTCGCCGCCCTCGACTACTCTAGAATTACCTGTGTTGTGCGTAATCCGATGGCACTGAGCCAAAGCCCGACACTCACGGATACAGAGTTGAAGCACTTCAACGACAACAGTCCGACCACACCGCACTTAATCGAAAGCTTGGCCGACGAGACGTATTCACTTCACCGCAGTCGCACGACTGAGACTTAACAGTGGCGCCGACCGTTCGTTGCCTTACGAAACTGTCAGTCCCTTATTGTCAGTGGCAAGACGATAGACACGACTACTCACGCCATTGCCTTTATAGACCTGCTGCATGGCCGCACCGACACGAAGCGCATTCGCTTCATCCGTTACGCAGATCACAGTTGATCCACTACCACTGAGCCATCCAGTAAACGCACCAACATGGCATCCTGCCTCGATACTTTCGTGCCCAAACGGATTGAGTAATTCTCGGTAAGGCTGATGGATATAGTCATTCACCGCATCTTTGAGGCGCGAAAATTCACCCGAAACCAACGCTCCGACGATAAATGCCAAACTATTCGCACTACGGACGACATCATCAAACGGAATACTATCGGGCAGCACTCGACGAGAGTTCTCGGTGAGCACTTCATAGGCAGGCGAGACTGCCATAAACACCAGCGACTCCGGCAAACCGAAACGCACATGCTCACGATAGGCAAACGTCTCAGGATCCGTGCGAGCGATACAAAAGCCTCCGGCAAACACAGCACAGGCATTATCCGGCGCATTATCCAACTGCGCCGTGAGGCGAATCATCGCCTCCATCTCCAACGGGCTTCCGCTCAACGCATTGAGACCTGCGACGATTCCGGCACGCACGGTCGAGCTCGAACCCAGCCCGCGCGCCTGTGGCACATCGCCCCAGATTTCATAGTCAAAGCCACCGACCTCGATACCCGCGGCGTCTGCAAACCCTCGCGCAGTTGCCTCGACCATCGTTTGCGTGCCTTCAGCAGCAGCATCGACACAGGCAATCACTGCATCTTCACGCAGTGTAATGCGCACAAAGTTATAAAGTGTCAGCGCAATACTAAGCGTATCGAAACCGGGACCACAATTTGAAGTACTAGCCGGAGCCTGAACTAAGACAGATTTTTGAGACATGTCGTATCGCTTCCTATTTATGATGGCGCATTTCGCGCTCGGCCTCACGCATCGAGATCTTCTTCTTCAGCGTCTCGCGCTTATCAAAGAGTTTTTTACCCGTACAGAGTGCGATCTCGATCTTGATCAAGCCGTGCTTCACATACATACGCAACGGAATCAGTGATTTACCACCTGCATCCATCGCACCGAACAATTTGTGAATCTCACGGCGATGCAGCAGCAACTTACGCTTGCGGCGTGGTGGGTGATTTTGAAAATTGCCGAATTTATACTCTCCAACATGAGAGTTGTAGAGCCAACACTGGCCCTTCTCGATCCGACAAAACCCCTCCGTGATCTGGGCATCGCCGTCCCGAATAGCCTTCACCTCGGTGCCTTTTAGCTCAATGCCTGCTGTAAAACAATCGCCCACAAAATAATTGTGGTGAGCCTTGCCGTTGCGAATTTCCTTAAATCGGTCGTCCGCTGACTTTTTTTTAGCACACACGGTAAAAACTCTCCTCTAATATAGAGGACACCCTCAAGCAGGAATAAAGAGCAAAAACACAGACAAACGCCTATGCGCCTTCTCCGTATGTGTCTTCGTCTAGCTGATAAGTGATCTTCCCCTCCATGACCTCACGAAGCGCAAGATCCTCAGCGGAAAGACGCTCAAGGGACTCAATCAGTGGCTTGTAGCCACTTTTCAGTTGTTTCGCACGACGCGAAATAACATTGATCAGAATCATCGGATCGGTAATTACCAATTGTGCGGCCTGTAAATAATCGTCTCTCAAAGTTATAGCTCCTTCTTAGATGTGAATCTGGAAAAGCAGCAAAAAATGATGCGCTGCCAAGCATTTGCAATAAAAAAGCAAAATAAGCTGAAACAGCTAAAATTCCCATTGACAGGCACCTCTGCCGTTTTACAGTTTGCCGCTTTTCCAAAAATCATGAAGACGACTTTAGCTACAACATCTGATCACACCAAAAGCTGGTATGTGGTTGACGCTGCCGAAGAAACACTCGGTCGCATCTCCGTAAAAATTGCCAACGTATTGCGCGGCCGACACAAGGCTATCTATACGCCGCATGCTGACACTGGCGACTTCGTCGTAGTGATCAATGCCGAGAAGATCAAAGTATCCGGCAAAAAGAACAGCGATAAGAGCTATATGTTCTATTCTGGCTGGATGGGCGGCGAAAGCCACGTAACCATGGCAGAAATGCGCGCCAAGAAACCTGAGTTCATCATCGAACACGCGGTTAAAGGCATGCTGCCTCGCAACATCCTTGGTCGCAAAATGATCAAGAAGCTTAAAATTCACACTGGCCCGACGCATCCTTACGAAGCGCAACAGCCTAAGCCACTCGTCTAAACTTTTAGAATACTTATAATGAGCGAACAAACATTTGTAACCGTCGGCCGCCGTAAAACAGCGCGTGCACGCGTCCGCCTGACCCGCGGCACTGGTAAGATCTTAGTCAATGGCAAAGAGCCAGCAGACTACTTCAAGACTGAAGATTTTACACGCTCAGCTCTCTCACCACTCACTACAGTTGAGATGGCTGATCAAGTTGACATAACAGTCAAAGCAGAAGGCGGCGGACTGAATGGCCAAGCGGGTGCAACTCGTCTCGGCATCGCTCGTGCACTTGAAAAAATGGACAGTGAACTTCGTGTACCGCTTAAACAAGATGGCCACATGAAGCGCGACCCACGCTCGCGCGAACGTAAGAAGTCGGGTCAACCTGGCGCACGTAAACGCTTCCAGTTCTCGAAACGTTAAACCGCCAAGCGGCAGGACGCATTTTTTGCAAACCCTCCAAGGCCGTTTTAGGTGCCTTGGAGGGTTTTTTATTTTACAGATTCCTAATCGCCATCATCCCCCCATAGCCTTCATTCTACTCTCCATTCTCATTTCCTCACTTTCACTATCATGAACGCAGCAGTCATCGGAGCATCCGGCTATTCCGGAGAAGAACTAGTTCGGCTACTTTCACGTCATCCTGACGTGACATTGGCTGCAGTCACCTCGCGCTCGCTTGCTGGCAAGCTGGTCGCAGATGTCATGCCAGGATTAAGGCATTTAGTGGGCGACCTTGAGTTTAGCAATTCAGATCCGGCTGAACTCGCAGCTCGGGACGATTTGGATGTGTTCTTCCTCGCACTGCCACACGGCGTTGCCTCGGAATATGCAGATCCGCTATTCCAGGCAGGCAAAACCGTCATTGACCTGAGCGCTGACTTCCGGCTCGGCTCGACAGCGGTGTACGAAGACTACTACGGCCAGCCGCACCCAGCACCGCATTTACTCGAAGCCGCTACCTATGTCATTCCCGAACTCGCGGACGAAAAATGGAAGAGCGCGTCGCTCATTGCCTGCCCGGGTTGCTATCCGACCAGCGTGCAACTGCCACTCATCCCTCTGCTCAAAGCGGGCCTCGTCAAGCCATCTGGCATCGTGATCAACAGCTACAGCGGCGTCAGCGGCGCAGGCCGGAAAGTCGCAGAAGACTTCATCTACTGCGAACGCAACGAGAGTATGAAGGGCTACGGCATGCCCAAGCATCGGCACCTTTCTGAAATCGAAGAGCAACTTGGAAAAGCGGCCTCAGCAGATTGCATCGTGCAATTCAACCCGCACCTCGCACCGATGTCGCGGGGCATCTCCACGACGATCGTGGCCAAAGCCAACGGTTCACTGCAAAATGTCTACTCGACTTGGGATGCCGCCTATGCCGACAAGCCCTTCGTCAGCGTACTTCCAAGCGGCACGTATCCAGACACCAAATACGTGACTGGCACCAACCGAGCAGACATCTCTGCAGTATACGATCCGCGGACTGACAACTTCGTGATCACTTCAGTTATTGATAATCTATTAAAAGGAGCCAGCGGCCAAGCGGTACAGCTCCTCAACCTAAAGTTCGGTTTCGAAGAAACTGCCGGACTGGTCTAAAACCTGCCCACACCTCCGCCTGCCGACATGAATTCCCCACTAACAGTTCAGCTCATCGAAACTTCAGGCGGTATCGCAGACTGCCCTGGCTACAAAATCGCCGGCGTCGGTTGCAATATTCGGGAAACTGGCGATCCGCGGCTGGACCTCGCACTGTTCATCTCTGAGTCACCCTGCAGCGCAGCGGGCGTGTTCACGCTGAACGATGTCTGCGCCGCGCCGGTGCGCATCTGCAAAGCAATTCTTTCCGAGAGCGGCAACAACATCGCCGGCTGTGTAATCAACAGCGGCAATGCCAACGCCTGCACTGGCACTCAAGGTATGGCCGACGGCAAAGAGATGGACACGATTACCCAACTCGAAACTGGCAGCAACGCCCCCTTCCTAGTTTGTTCCACTGGACGGATCGGCCGGCAATTGCCCATGAGCAACATTAAGGCCGGCATCGCTGCCGCCGCTCAGAAGCTAAACAATGAAATAAACTCTTCGTACGAAGCTGCCGACGCGATCCTCACCTCCGACACACGGCGGAAGGTCGCCACCGCACGGTTCGACTACGAGGGCACCACGATCACCGTATCAGGCATGGCCAAAGGTGCAGGTATGATTGAGCCAAACATGGCCACCATGCTGGCCTTCGTCACGACTGACCTCGAAGCCGACAGTGATTTGCTCAAGTCGGTGGTCAAACAGGCCAGCGACCTCACTTTTAATCGCATCTCGATCGACGGCGACATGAGCACCAACGATACCGTGCTCCTCTTCGCCAATGGTGCGTGCGGCATCAAAGCCGACACCAGCCCCGAACTGATCGAAGCCTTTCAACAAGCCGTTTTCCTCGTCTGCGATGATCTAGCCGAAAAAATCGTCGGTGATGGCGAAAAAGTCACGAAGCTCGTCGAGCTCATCGTCGAAGGCTGCCAGACTACAGCCGATGCCGAAAAAATCGCCCGCGCAGTTGGCAACTCTCTGCTAGTTAAGACCTCTTGGTATGGCTCCGATCCAAACTGGGGACGGCTCGCTGACGCCGCTGGTTACGCACGCGTCGGCCTCAAAGAAGAGAGCTTCGACATCTATTACGACGCTGTAGCCGCACTGATAAGCGGCAAACCGCAGGATAGTAACCTTTCAAAGTGGAAAGAAATCGTTTCGAAGAAGCGCTTCCGCATCACACTCAATTTAAATCAAGGCGCAGGCCAATACCGTCTGCTCACTTCCGACCTCAGCGAAGCCTACGTGAACTTTAACAAATCAGAATAATTAAAAAACCACAGAGCAGACGCTCACAGGATCCAGGTTCGCCAGTGTCCATCCGTGGTTAAAGATTCAAACACTAATTTCCAATGACTGATCTCTCACACCTCGACGTCACTACCAAAGCAGCCGTGCTACTTGAAGCACTCCCTTATATTCAACGGTTTCGCGACTCCATCTTTGTCGTCAAATACGGTGGTGCGTTCATGGACGACGCAGACCCCTCGGTGCGAACGCGTGTCGCGACCGACATCGCGTTCCTATCTGCGGTCGGCATCAAAGTCGTTGTCGTGCATGGCGGCGGCAAAGCGATCACGCGCGCGCTTGCGGAGTCCAATGTTAAGACGCGCTTCGAACACGGCCTCCGCGTCACCGACAAAGACTCGGTAAAGATCGTCGAGCACACACTTAACAAAATCGTCAACTTAGACATCTGTGAAATCCTCCAACAGAAAAGCGCACGGCCACTCGGCCTGGCTGGCAACGACGTGCTGGTTTGCGACAAGAAGAACGTAGTCGTCGATGGCAAACCTGTTGACATCGGCTTTGTCGGTGAGACGCACACGGTCAAAACCAAGATCATCAAGAAGGCGCTCAGTGACGGTTACATCCCGGTAATCTCACCCATCGCTTGTGGTGAGGACGGACAAGTTTACAACACCAACGCCGATGCTGCTGCAGGCAAAGTCGCGGCGGCGCTCCGCGCACGACGCCTAGTTTACCTTTGCGATGTGCCTGGCTTGATGCGCGACATGAACGATCCCAAATCACTCATCTCGTCGCTCAAAGCGGACGAAATCGCGGACTTAGTCAAAGACGGCACCATCAGCCAAGGCATGATTCCAAAGACCGACAGCTCCGTAAAAGCGCTGCGTAACGGCGTGCACCGCGTGCACTTTGTCGACGGTGGAAACCCACACAGCCTACTCCTCGAGATCTTTACCGACAAAGGTGTCGGCACCGAGATCGTCAACCGATAATTAATAATAGCTAATCAACTAGCCATCTCACATTTAATTTTGCGATCTGCCATTCGCTATTAGCCATTTTCATAATGAACCATCATAAAACACTCATGAAAAACTATGGCCCGCCCGCGTTCGACGCAGTGCGAGGCGAAGGTGTGTATCTCTACGACGCGAGCGGCAAGCGTTACCTCGATTTCGGCAGCGGCATCGCCGTCACCTCAGTCGGTCACTCACACCCGAAATGGGTCAAGGCCGTGCAAGACCAAGTGGCCACCCTCAGTCACTGCAGCAACCTTTACGGCATCCCTGGCCAACAAAAGCTCGCAGACCGGCTCGTTGAAAAAGCAGGCCCTGGCCGGGTGCTGTTCTGTAATAGTGGCGCCGAATCTAACGACGCACTTATTAAGCTCGCACGGCTCCATGGCCGCAAGCTGAGCGGCGGCGAAGAAGCAAAGCGGTATACCGTAGTCGCAGCGGCAGATGCCTTCCACGGTCGGACTTTCGGCGGCATGGCTGCCACACCCCAAGAGAAAATCCAAGGCGGTTTTCGGCCAATGCTTGAAGGCTTTAAATTTGGCCAGCTCAACAATATCGAAAGCTTCGACAAACTCGTCGACGACACCGTTGCCGCGGTATTTATCGAATC
>DJBY01000118.1:23407-24478 GCA_002430605.1 Opitutia bacterium UBA5964
GGGCACTTCTTTGCATTTGAGAAGAGTGGCGTCAAGCCAGACGCCATCGGCATGGCCAAAGGCCTCGGCGGCGGCTTCCCAATCGGAGCCATCTGGGCAGCAGAGCCTTACGCCGAACTATTCCAGCCCGGTTCGCACGGCACCACCTTTGGCGGCTCGCCACTCGCTTGCGCAGCAGCCAACGCCACGCTCGACATTATCGAAGAAGACAGTCTGCTCGAGGAAATCATGGCCAACAGCTCAATCTGGCACGCGGCATTGCAAGGTTTAGTCGAACAATACCCACAACACATCGCTGGCATGCGGGGAGCCGGTTACATGGTCGGTTTAGCACTCCATGCCGAGGTCAGCACCGTCACCACCGCAGCACGGAACAAAGGCCTACTCATCGTTCCAGCAGGTCACAACACTATCCGCCTTTTACCCGCACTCACTGCTACTCTTGAAGAACTCGCCGAGAGCACCCGCATCCTCGACGAAGTCTTTGCTGAACTGAGTGCCTAACTTCTCACTCTTTCTACTTTAATACCCTCAAACTTTCACACTTCATCAGATGCACCATTTCTTAAAAGTTACCGACTTCACGCTCGAACAAGCACAAGCAGTCTTCTCACTCGCTAAAGCATTCAAAGACGACCGGTTCAACACGCCAGCGACATTGAACAAACAGTCATGGGGCCTACTCTTCTACAAGAGTAGCACTCGGACTCGCGTCTCCTTCGAAGTCGGCGTCAACGAGCTCGGTGGCCACCCAATCGTGCTCAATTCCCAGCAGACCCAGCTCGGCCGCGGCGAAACGGTTGAAGACAGCTCCAAGGTATTATCACGATACTTGCATGGCTTGGTGATCCGGACTTACGAACACTCGATCATCGAAGAGTTTGCCAAGCATGCCACCATGCCGATCATTAATGGCCTGACCGACTTCAACCACCCGTGCCAGCTCTACAGCGATATTTTCACACTGCTTGAGCGCTACTCGCCGGACGCCGTCGATATTAATACGCTCAAGGGCAAAAAAGTCGCCTTCCTCGGTGACAGCGCCTGCAACATGGCCAACTCATGGATTCT
>DJBY01000118.1:24700-25185 GCA_002430605.1 Opitutia bacterium UBA5964
AAGCAAGCCGTCGTCGATGTCCTCAAAGCCGACGGCCTACCGGTCCACTTTACCTATACCGCTGATCCCAAGGAAGCGGTCAAAGATGCCGATGTGATCTACACCGACGTATGGGTCTCTATGGGCGACGAAGCCAAAGCCGCGCAACGTCTCCAGGAAATGGCGCCGTATCAAGTGAACGCCGAACTCCTCGCACTTGCCAAGCCCGGCGCCTACTTCATGCACTGCCTCCCCGCCCACGCGGGCGAAGAAGTCAGCCAAGACGTCCTCGATAGTCCACAAAGCATTATCTTCGACGAAGCCGAAAACCGCCTCCACGCGCAAAAGGCAATCATGGCCACGCTGGTTGAATTGAACCGCTAAAGGAGCGTGGGCGAAGCTACCACAGCATTCAAAATGAAACAGTCATTGCTTCGCCATCTCCGGAAGACCCCCGCCTTGTCTGTAATTTCGACACCTTAGGCTCAGTGAGTCTGCCCGCGAAG
>DJBY01000118.1:25495-27585 GCA_002430605.1 Opitutia bacterium UBA5964
ACTTAGCGCTCCTCGGCGGGCAAAAAAACAGCATCACGTCGGCAGAGCGACCTGGCTACAGTCTGCCCCACTGGTTAGAAGACTCGCCGAATCCCTTAAAATTTCAAAATTCGGGGTTGGACGTTCGGCGTTCGGCGTTCAAATTGACGACTTCCCCGCTGTTCTTACCTTTCTACCTTCTGACCTTTCTAAGCTTTCTTAACCGTCCCACTTTTTCTACACCTTAATGTCCGCTAATTACACTGAAGACAGCATCAAGTCCCTCGACTGGAAAGAACACATCCGCCTGCGCCCAGGTATGTATATCGGCAAGCTCGGCGACGGCTCGTCTTCTGACGACGGCATCTATATCCTCCTAAAGGAAGTGATCGACAACTCGATTGACGAGTTCGTAATGGGCAATGGTAGGGTAATCGAGGTCAACATCGACGGCACACACGTTGCAGTTCGTGACTACGGTCGCGGCATCCCACTCGGCAAGCTCAAGGACTGCGCGTCCAAAATCAACACGGGTGCGAAATATGACTCCGAGGCATTCAAGAAGTCGGTCGGACTCAACGGGGTTGGCATCAAGGCGGTCAACGCCCTCTCCTCTGAATTCGAAGTCCAAGCCTACCGCGAAGGTGTCACTCGATCGGTGACGTTCTCTCAAGGCGAGGTCCTGAGCGAGGACAAGAAAGATAAATCAGCCAAGGGTGCAGAAAACGGCACAGCGCTGCGCTTTATTCCAGACCCTGAAATCTTTGGCGTCATCCGCTTTCGCGACGACTATGTCGAAGACATGCTCTGGAACTACGCCTACCTGAATCGCGGGCTTACGATCCTCTACAACGGCAAGAAATTTAAATCCGAGCACGGCCTCAAGGATCTGCTCAACAATAAGCTGGATGGCGAACCGATGTATCCGATTATCCACTTGAGCGATACCGATATCGAAGTCGCCTTCACGCACAATGATTCTTACGGCGAGGACTACTACTCGTTCGTCAATGGTCAGCACACCACCATGGGCGGCACCCACCTCGCAGCCTTCCGCGAAGCACTGGCCAAGACCATCAAGGATTTCTTCAAGAAGGACTTCGACGCGGTCGACATTCGCACCTCGATTTGTGCCGCAGTGGCGATCAAGATCGAAGAGCCGGTGTTCGAGTCGCAAACCAAAACTAAGCTCGGTTCACAGGAAATGGGTCCGAAAGGCCCGACCGTGCGCACCTTCCTGATCAACTACATCAAGCAGGCGCTGGATAACTACCTGCACCGCAATCCCGAAACGGCGGATATTCTGGTTAAGAAAATCCAAGAGTCCGAGCGCAACCGCAAGGAGCTCAAAGGGATTCAAAAACTTGCCAAAGACCGCGCCCGCAAGAACAAGGTACACAATAAGAAGCTGCGCGATTGCCGCGTCCATCTAGGCACCAAGAAGGATCGGCGCCTCGAATCCACTCTCTTTATTACCGAGGGTGACTCTGCTTCCGGTTCGATCACTAAGGCGCGGGATGTAAATACGCAGGCAGTGTTCTCGCTCAAGGGCAAGCCACTGAACTCGTTCGGATTAACCAAAAAAGTCGTTTACGAAAACGAGGAGTTCAACCTTCTGCAAGACGCGCTCAACATCGAAAATGGCCTCGAAGATCTGCGCTACAACAATGTCGTAATCGCCACCGATGCCGACGTCGACGGCATGCACATTCGCTTGCTCCTCATCACCTTCTTCCTGCAATTCTTCCCAGAGTTGATCAAGCAAGGGCACCTGCACATTTTGCAAACGCCGCTGTTTCGGGTGCGTAACAAGAAGATCACCCGCTATTGCTACAGCAATGAGGAACGCTTGGCGGCGATGGAAGAATGTAAGCCCAAGCCTGAAATCACCCGCTTCAAGGGCTTGGGTGAGATTTCACCCGACGAGTTTGGCCACTTCATCGGCAAGAACATCCGCCTCGATCCAGTCATTATAGGCAAAGGCATGACGATTAAGGACATGCTCACCTTCTACATGGGTAAAAACACACCCGAGCGTCAGACCTTCATCATCGAAAACCTGAAGATCGAAAAGGACGCCCCCGAAACGATTAGTGCGTAGGGCTTCGCTA
>DJBY01000118.1:27751-29853 GCA_002430605.1 Opitutia bacterium UBA5964
GGGCGAGTCGCCCTCACTCCTTTTTAGAACGCACTCAACACAAGGAAGTGGTAATTTCAGTAGAAGCAGCTGCGTCCAACAATTAATATTCAATCAGCTCCAATTCGGACAAACGGCGAAAGTGCCCCGCATTTCGCGTCACCAATGGCAGACCTTCGGTCACGGCGGTGGCGGCGATGAGAATGTCGAAATCTCCGATTAAGTGACCATCGAGTCTTAGTTGACGCCTGAAGACCGCAGCTTGACTGGCCACTTTTGAATCGATATTAACGCGGGCGTAAGCGCGAAGCAGGCGTTCACCTTCGGCGATAGTTGCAAAGCCTTCCAGAAATTCTGTGACGGTTATGACAGAAATACTAAAGGTCGCGCTTGGATGCGTTTCGAGAAAGGCAGTCGCCCGGCCGCGTTCGCTTTTTCGAAACTCGCGCTGCAAATCAATCAGAAAACAGGTATCGAGCATCATGACTCGCCACCCCAATTGCTTGGAGAGATTCTAGGGGAATCGGCTTTTTCAGCCTCCGCTCGATCCCAATAACCGATCGTCTTGGCTGGTGCGCCTTTTTTCGCATCATAGAGTGCGGCAGTTTCCGCGAGGATAGCGGAGCCGCTCGATTCAGGCGCATCGAAGTGCGCCCGACGCACTACCGCAGAGAAGGATTCTTTGCCGCGTTTCGCACGTTTTAAGCGCTCGTAGGCATCGAGTTCCAAGCTGATTGTTTTAATTGCCATGCATGAAACCATGCATGATTTTGATGATTTATCAAGGTAGAAACGACGATTCCGGCGCTTCTACTTCGCTGTATGGCGAGCCAAGTCTTCGCTAGAGACGCCTTGGCACGCGCGACTGCGCTATCGATCGTGCTAAAGGAGTGTGGGCGACTCGCCCACGACATTCTGCAATGAGGGCGATTCGCCCTCACTCCTTTTTAGGACGCACTCAACACAAGGAAGTGGTAATTTCAGTAGAAGCGGTTGCGTCCAACAATTAATATTTAGCGACCCGCCCACGGCATTCTGCAATGAGGGCGAGTCGCTCTCACTCCATTAGGACGGCTTAACGCCGCGCAGCACGAGCATTTAAAATAACATCAATTTTATTCAATTCGTCAGAAACGGTTTTCCAGAGTTTCTCTTTCTTATCAGTCGGATCCGATGGCACAAGCTGCTGCGCTGCCACTTCGAGATAAGCTCCGAAATCCTGGAGGTAACGTTCTTTAAATTCATAATACGACCAGCGCCCTTCAAAACCCATACGCACTACCAGATCTTCTAATAAACTACGGCGGATATCGAGCTCTCGAATGCGCAGCATTTTATAATACTCATCTTCGAACACCTTAAACTCAACAGCCTCCTGAGCCGCTTGCAACTGCTGTTGTCGCTGCTGCTCCTGCCACACCTGCTCAAGCGATACGCCGCCCGCGGCCTGATGCGTGCGAAGCAATGCCAAGTCGTCCTCGGCCCACTTCCCGAACCGCGCGTGATACAAAACAGGAATATTAGAGCCGAGATAATACCGAACAAAAAACAGCCCACGATTCGTCTGATCCAACTTTAACAGTAATGGATCTAGAGCGACTGGTGGTGACAGAAAGATGTCGCCCGCATCGTTTTCAACATAAGTCCAAAGGGTTGCATCCTGATCCGATCGATAACACTCGAAGGCCTCCATAGCAGGCCCCTTGAAAGCTTCCTGCACGGAAAATGTGATACACTTCCCTTCTGGCCAAAAAATCTCCTGCACGGGCAACTCCTCGCGTCCCAAGTCTTGAACTGCTACCCCCATCACTCCGGTCTGGAAGGTGCGCTCCGGAACGATCTTGGTCACCTCACCGTAAAAGACATGCGTCGACGCATTAAACACACGCACCAGATCCCAAGTATCGGCTTCCTTCGACTGCGCACCGGCGGATAAGCACAACTGCAGAGTTAGGTAACAGGCTAGGACGACGCGCTTCATATCTAAAGTGCTAAACGGATCAGACGGATTGGCTAGTTTAAAACGTGGGCCGGATCTGGCCAACGCTGCCCGATCTCACGATCGGGGCCACGCTGCTCAAACATGGCCTCCGTCGTCAGACGGGGAGTTCTCGCCGTGGCTA
>DJBY01000118.1:30110-41749 GCA_002430605.1 Opitutia bacterium UBA5964
AAGCGACAAGAGTGTCGCTGCTACGCACAAAAAAGCCCCGACTGTCTCCAGTCGGGGCTTTGCTTGAATGATTAGCTAAGTGTTGAGCGGATGAAATCCCCAGAGGGATTACATCATGCCGCCCATGCCGCCCATGCCGCCCATGTCGTGCATGCCAGCAGATGAGCCACCTTCATCAGGAGCGTCTGTGATCATGCATTCTGTCGTGAGGAGCAGACCAGCAACCGAACCAGCGTTTTGAAGCGCAGTGCGAGTTACCATGGCTGGATCAACGATACCAGCAGCAAGAAGGTCAACATATTCGCCAGTCGCGACGTTGTAACCCATTGAGCCTTTAGACTTAAGCACTTGGGAAACAACCAAAGAACCTTCAACACCTGCATTGGTGCAAAGCTGACGGAGCGGGGCTTCGATCGCACGACGCACGATCCATGCGCCAAGCGCTTCGTCGCCTTCGAGAGCCAAAGCAGCCTTTTCGATTGCGCCGGCAGCACGCAGCAATGCGACACCACCACCAGGGAGAATACCTTCTTCAACCGCTGCACGTGTCGCGTGAAGGGCGTCGTCGACGCGATCCTTCTTCTCTTTCATTTCCGGCTCGGTTTGTGCACCCACGTTGATGACGGCGATACCACCAGCGATCTTAGCGAGACGCTCTTGGAGCTTCTCACGATCGTAGTCGGAAGTAGTCGCTTCGATCTGGCGGCGAATTTGCTTCACGCGTCCTTGGATCTCAGAGCTCTTACCGCCACCTTCGACGATGATTGTGCTTTCTTTATCAATAGAGATACGCTTCGCTTTACCAAGATCGCTGAGTTGAACATTCTCAAGCTTGATGCCGAGATCTTCAGTGATGCAACGACCGCCAGTGAGAACTGCAATGTCTTCGAGCATAGCCTTACGACGATCACCGAACCCAGGAGCCTTAACTGCTGCTACGCTCAATGTGCCACGGAGCTTATTCACAACAAGTGCTGCAAGCGCTTCGCCTTCGATGTCTTCTGCAATGATGAGAAGCGGCTTGTTTGTCTTAGCAACGATCTGAAGCAAAGGAAGGATTTCGTTGAGGCTGCTGATCTTCTTTTCATTGATCAGGATGTGCGCGTCAGCGAAGTTAACTTCTTGAGCCTCTGCATCTGTGCAGAAGTAAGGAGAGAGATAGCCCTTGTCGAACTGCATCCCTTCGACCACATCGAGAGATGTTTCGATACCTTTGGCTTCTTCAACTGTAATTGTGCCGTCTTTACCAACGCGGTCCATTGCGTCTGCAATGATGTCGCCAATTTCAACATCCCAGTTAGCAGAAACTGTCGCAACCTGACGAATTTCTTCGCGGTCCTTGACCTTCTTGCTCTGCTTAGCGAATGCCGCAGTTGCAGCGGCAACAGCCTTATCGATACCACGCTTGAGGTAGATAGGGTTTGCGCCTGCAGCTACATTCTTGATGCCTTCACGGTAAACCGCTTCAGCAAGCACAGTCGCTGTAGTCGTGCCATCACCTGCAGAGTCTGCAGTCTTGGAAGCGACTTCGCGCACCATTTGTGCACCCATATTTTCGAAAGGATCAGCTAGATCGATTTCCTTCGCAACTGTGACACCGTCTTTAGTGACAGTCGGCGCGCCGAATTTTTTGTCGATCAGAACATTACGCCCCTTCGGTCCGAGTGTTACCTTAACTGCACGTGAAAGTGTTTCGACCCCTTTAAGGATCTTTTTACGTGCTGCTTCATCAAATAAAATTTGCTTAGCCATAATATGTTATTTCTTTAAATTATTTTGTTTAAATAGGTGAGGGAAATCGCTTAAGCGATTACGCCGAGGATGCTATCTTCGTCGATGAGGATGTATTCAACACCGTTAACTTTTACAGGTGTGCCACCGTAGCCTGGAAGGAGCACTTTGTCGCCCTTCTTGACGTTGAAAGGGATCGCTTTACCGTTCTCATCTTTCTTGCCAGTGCCAAGTGCAACAACTTCAGCTTCCTGAGACTTTTCCTTCGCAGAATCAGGGATAATGATGCCGCCGCGGACTTGTTCATCTTCTTCAATGCGTTTCAATAGAACGCGTTCACCGAGTGGTTTGATCTTCATAGTATTATTTATTTATTGTTTAGAGAATTGGAGTGAGAACAAAAGCAGCACACCGGCAGCGTGCCCGTGTGCTGCAAATTGCTAGAGATTATTTCTTTTCTTCGTCAACGACTTCGAAGTCAGCGTCAACTGTTTCGCCGTCGGCTTGCTTTGCATCAGAAGCAGCGTCGCCAGTTGGCGCAGCACCTTCTGATCCTGCAGCAGCACTTTCAGCGGCTTGCTGGCTATACATCTCTTCAGCAAAGGATTGCATGATCTGTGTGATCTTATCCTTCGGTGCCTTCAATGCATCGACGTCAGCGTCTTGGTTTTCAAGAACGGCCTTACCTTCAGCAATCGCAGCTTCGAGTTCAGTCTTCTTATCAGCAGGGATCTTGTCGCCAAGATCTGTGATCTGCTTTTCAGACTGATAGATGATATTGTCGAGTTCGTTGCGTGCTTCCACACCAGCCTTGAGGGCTTGGTCTTCGGTAGCGTGTGCTTCGGCTTCGCGCTTAAGCTTTTCGACTTCTTCCTTATCGAGACCGGAAGAACCGGAGATAGTAATGTGCGTCTCTTTGCCAGTGCCCTGATCCTTAGCGCTAACGCTTAGGATACCATTGGCATCGATATCGAAAGTCACTTCAATCTGAGGTGTGCCACGAGATGCAGTTGGAATACCATCGAGACGGAAGTTTCCAAGTGTCTTGTTATCCTTCGCCATCGGGCGCTCACCTTGGAGCACTTTAATATCCACAGCAGTTTGATTGTCTGCATACGTAGAGAATGTTTGGCTCTTCTTAGTAGGGATTGTGGTGTTACGCTCGATCATGGCAGTTGCCACGCCACCTGCAGTTTCAATCGCAAGTGTGAGCGGAGTCACGTCGAGCAGAAGCACGTCGCGCACATCACCTTGAAGCACGCCACCTTGAATCGCAGCACCGATCGCTACCACTTCGTCAGGGTTCACACCTTGGTGTGGTGCCTTGCCAGTGAGCTTAGTCGCAATCTCAACCACCTTAGGCGCACGTGTCATACCACCCACGAGCACAAGCTCGCCGAGTTCAGATTTCGAGTGGCCGGAAGACTTGAGACATTCCTCGAAAGGGGCGATCGTGCGCTGGTAGAGCGCATCACAGATCTGTTCGAGCTTAGAACGAGTGAGCTGGATGTTAAGGTGCTTCGGTCCGCTGGCGTCTGCAGTGATGAACGGAAGATTGATGTCTGTGCTCTGTGTCGAGGACAGTGCGATCTTCGCCTTTTCTGCTTCTTCCTTGAGGCGCTGAAGTGCCATCTTGTCGGAGCGAAGGTCGATGCCTTGCTCCTTCTTGAAGTCTTCAACGAGGAAGTCGATCAATGCGCTATCCCAGTTATCACCACCGAGGTGTGTGTCACCGTGAGTCGATTTCACTTCGAACACACCGTCGCCGATTTCGAGGATCGATACGTCAAATGTACCCCCACCGAGGTCATACACCGCGATCACTTCGTCTTGACCTTTATCAAGACCATAAGCGAGGGCCGCAGCAGTCGGCTCGTTGATGATACGCTTCACATCGAGACCAGCGATCTGCCCGGCATCCTTAGTTGCTTGGCGCTGCGCGTCATTAAAGTAAGCAGGCACAGTGATCACCGCCTCTGTGACTGTTTCGCCGAGATATGCTTCGGCGTCAGCCTTGAGCTTTTGCAAGATCATCGCAGAAATCTGCTCTGGCGCGAATTGCTCCTTTTTGCCCTTAACCTCACACTCGATGTAGGCATCGCCGTTCTTGCCCTCAACGATTGTATAAGGAAGACTCTTAGCCTCTTCCTGGACTTCAGAGAATTTACGTCCGATAAAGCGCTTAGCGGAGAAGATTGTGTTAGTAGGATTTGTGACAGCCTGGCGTTTTGCAGCCTGACCGACGAGACGTTCGCCATTTTTAGCGAAAGCCACAACAGAAGGAGTGGTGCGGGCACCCTCCGAGTTTGGTATGACAACAGATTCCCCGCCTTCCATTACGGACATGCAGGAGTTTGTAGTGCCTAAGTCGATTCCAATTATTTTAGCCATGCCAATCTTATAGCAAATCCAATGCCACGAGCAAAGAAAGTCTGCAAGCCAATCACTAGCAACTACTTTCACATAAAACGACGGACCCTAATGACCATATAGTAAAATAAACCGCGCCACTATGTCACAGTCCGTGTCGCACTAACTAGACGCTGTCCCTCACTGTGACACAATAATCGCCGCGCTGACCCGAACTGATTGCATTTCGTAGAATTCTAGCTTCAACTGCGCGCAATGCTCCCGCTAAAGAAGAAAAAGAAAGTCGATTATGAAGCGCTTAACTCGCCGCTCATGCGTATCCCGCGCATGGATGTCGCGACTGCTCGCAACTTCATCGACATCGGCATTTGCGAAATCTACGAGCTCCAAGGTCGCGCCCCCGAGGTATTGTTCGAGGAGGCCAAGCTGAAGAGCCAAGACATACCAGACGATCGGATGCGCTACTTCCGCATGGCGGTTTACTACGCCGAGACTCCAGAACCCGATCACGCCAAGATGCATCCCGATGAATGGAACTAGACCAACACCCAGAAAAGCCGCCACGCTGCCAGTCATGATTGAAGATAGCGCAATTCCAAGCGAAGTCCCGGTCATGACACTCAGCAGTGCCGTGCTCTTTCCTCAGGCGATGATGCCGTTGTTCATTTTTGAGCCGCGCTACAAGAAGATGCTCAGCGACGTGCTCAACAACGACCGCATCTTCGCAGTCGCTACACTTGACGAGCGCAGCGAAGCAGCCGCTCACTCCGAAACGCCTTACTCGATCGCAGCGATTGGCGTAGTACGCGCCTGTAAAAAGAACCCCGACGGAAGCTTAAATCTTGTCTTGCAAGGACTCGCCCGCGTCGAACTCGAAGCGATCGTCAGCGAAGACCCTTACCGCACAGCCCGCATTCGTCAAATCCTCAGCGAACGAGGTGGCCCTGAAGACCAGATTGTGACCCTGAAAAGCCGACTGCTCAGCCTGATTCAAACCCAGCGCCGACTCGGCGCAGGCATTCCCAAAGAGGTGCTCCAATTTCTAGCTAACATCAGCGAACCAGAAAACGCTCTCGATCTAGCGATCTTCACCCTTTGCTCATCTGCGACGCTCAAACAAGAGCTTCTTGAAACGCGCGGCATTGTGCCACGCTTCGAGAAATTTGCCAACTTTCTACACTCCGAAATCGAACGCCTCAAGCTCGACATCAAATTAAAAGGCGACCTAGACGACCAAAATATCGGACACAACTAGTGGGCCTGAGTCTGTCTCAGAAATTTAGATACTGCCCGAATCTTATTGTTTTTTTGGTGGAGGGACGCCGTCCTCGGCGTCCTCAGTTTACCAGGGTGGGAGTCGCTTAAATGTCATAAATACCGGCCAAGGTGACGCACGGGCATAGAGACGATGCCCCTCCAGCCTTGAGCTCGAATGAAAGCAGCAACTTATTGTATTATTGAGACAGCCTCCAAGCAAGGCAGCCCCCCTCCTCAGTTTCTAGGCTTTTCGAAATAGAAACTCAACAAGCCAGGGTTCACCTCAATCGTCTCGATTCTAACCAGTGAAACCAGCTGGTCTCCAACTCGGTTTTCGACCTCGAACGCAAACTGGTAACCTTCGATCTCGCGGTAATCCCGATACTGTGTCTCTAGGCCGTACGTTCCATCCGGATGAATTTGCACACGTTTAATAACTAGCCCACTCACTGAATCCAGATAGTAGCGCACAAAAGGCTTACGGAACTTACTCACCTCCAAAACATTAACGTACGTATCGCCCAGGTGCTCATTGCCAAAAAGCGAGATTTGATGCCACGACTTCTCCAGATGACGAAACAAGGGACTGTCAAAATCAGCCTCATCACGAAGCGCTGAGAGTTGATCGGTCGACAAATCTTCAATCGTCACCGCTCCTCCGACCTTTGTGCGCTGCCAGCCTTGACCACCATTAAAGCCGCAAACAATCGACGTCTCACCCGCAGTCAAACGATAACGAATCGAGTTCGGACGCTTCTTGCGCATCAAAAACTGATAGCTCGTGCCACCCTGAACTTGAGATCCCTCAATACTCAGCGAAGACAATGCCGCCACCGATCGCGGACCACCTAAGGTCTCCGTATAGCGCTCAAGAATGCGCTGAACCAAGAACGAATTATTCGAGTTCGCCATCGACTCGAATGAAAACGATATGAATACAAAGCTAAGAATAAAGAGGAGACGCATTTAAACCATCATGAACGGAGCCGCGCGGTTCAGGCAAGCCAATCCAACAAAACACCCGATCATCCATGCCTCTATGATTGTAATGACATAACGAATTCCTCATCACTCCTCTTATGACAGCTGAAAATATCTCCACCTGGCTCCTACAATTTAAACTCTCCGTCGGCATGGCCGAAATTTCGGGACTGCTCCTATCGGCACTTTACCTCGCGATACTCGCCTGGCTCGCCAATTACGCCGCCAAGCGCGGCATCACCTCGGTCATCCATCCGTTGATTCATAAATCTGGGGCCAAATGGGATGATAAACTCACAGAGCACCGCGTTCTCATACGCTTCTCACATATCGTCCCAGCAGCGATCATATACATCTTCACGCCGACACTTTTCGAAACGCACCCACAGCTCATCGCCTTTTGCCAAATCGTCGTAAACACCTACCTAATCGTCATCGTCCTCTTGATTATCGATGGCCTGCTTAACTTCTGCCGCTCTATTTGGGATCAACTCCCTGCCGGCAAGCGCTTCCCTGCCAAGAGCTTCATCCAAGCCGCAAAGCTCGTGATCAACCTCATCGGTTGCATCTTCATCCTCTCCGCCGTCCTCGGCAAATCCCCTCTTGTCTTTTTCTCTGGGCTCGGCGCCGTCACCGCCATCCTGCTGCTAATTTTTAAAGACGCCATCCTCGGTCTCGTCGCTGGTTTCCAACTCTCGGTTAACAACATGGTCATGGTTGGCGATTGGATCGAGATGCCTGGGCGCGGTGCCGATGGCGACGTGATCGATGTCTCTCTGACCACCGTCAAAGTGCAGAATTGGGACAAAACCATCACAACGGTACCGACTTACGCGCTCATCTCCGACTCCTTTAAAAACTGGCGTGGCATGAGCGAATCTGGTGGCCGCCGCATCAAGCGCTCGCTCAACATCGACCTGCGTACCATACAGTTTGCCGACGAAACACTGCTCGAACGCTTCAAAGGCATCCGAATCCTACGGCCCTACCTTGAAACGAAACTCGGAGACATTCAAAAATACAACGCCGACGTTGCAGACGACCTTTCCGAACTGATCAACGGCCGCCGCCTCACCAACGTTGGCACCTTCCGCGCCTACTGCGTCGCCTACTTACGCAACCACCCGAAGATCCACCAAAGCGGCATGACGCTCATCGTACGACAACTCGCACCAACCCAGACCGGCCTACCGATCGAGCTCTACGCCTTCGCCAACGACACCGCATGGGCCAACTTCGAAGATATCCAAGGCGACATCTTCGACCACCTCCTCTCGATCCTTCCGGAGTTTCAGCTCAGCGCTTTCCAATCACCTAGCGGCGCGGATGTGGAGAAGGCCTTGGGCAGAGATTAATCCAATTCCAGAAATCTCGTTGGAGGGAAATGCTCTGTCATTTCCACGCGTCGTGCACCAGTCACGCTTTAAGTGGCAACGACGGAGCGTTGCCCTCCAATCAAAAAAGTCCCCGCACCTTACACCACGAAGCTCACGTAAACACCTGCTGTGTCGGCGTCTCGTTGCCTGCTGCAAAGGTTGCGACATCGCCCGCGAAGACGATTTCGCCGCCGCCATCGCCACCCTCAGGGCCAAGTTCGATGATCCAGTCCGCCAAGCGAATGACATCGAGATCATGCTCGATGATTAAGATCGTGTTGCCGGCATCACGCAGCTTAAAGAGCAGATCCATCAGGCGCTGTACATCCAACCAGTGCAGCCCCGTGGTAGGTTCATCTAATATATAAAGCGTTTCGCCTTGCTGTCGCTTGCTCAGTTCTAATGACAATTTAATACGCTGCGCCTCACCGCCAGACAGCGTTGTCGCAGGTTGGCCTAGCTTAATATAGCCCAAACCCACATCCGACAAGGTGCGCAACTTCTCGGCAATGCGTGGCTGCTTATCAAAAATCGCCAACGCCTCGTCGACACTCATCGCCAATACATCGGCGATGCTAAAACCCTTAAAGCGCACATCCAAAGTCTCACGGTTATAGCGCTGCCCATGGCAACTGGTGCATTCCGAATACACGTCTGCCATAAATTGCATATCGAGCTTGATGACTCCATCGCCTTTGCAGCGCTCGCAGCGTCCACCCGATACATTGAAACTGAAGCGACTCGGCTTATACCCTCGGATCTTTGCCAACGAACACTTCACGTAGAGATCACGCAATTGATCAAACAACTTGGTATAAGTCGCCGGATTCGAGCGCGGGCTGCGACCGATCGGAGACTGATCCACCTGCACCACTGAGGTGAAATGATCCAAGCCCTGCACGCCTGCATGTTTGCCTGGAATCGACTTTGCTCGGTTCAATTTAAACGCCGCGGCCTTCGCCAAAATACCATTCACCAAGGTGCTCTTTCCCGAGCCCGACAATCCGCAAACCACCGTCAATAATCCAACCGGAAACGCGGCATCAACTGACTTTAAATTATTCTCTGTCGCCTGCTTTATGCTCAACCAATTTTTTGTCGGCTTCAGCGAATTCACATATTTCTCGATCCGATTCTGCCCACTTAAGAACGGCCCGGATCGGCTCGTCGCAGCAGTATACGAGGCCTGCGGCTCACCTTCGAAAATTACTTCGCCGCCCTCAACACCAGCACCAGGCCCAAGCTCGATCAAATGATCCGCCGCACGCATGGTGTCCGCATCGTGCTCGACCACGATCACGGAATTACCCCGATCACGCAGACCGAGCAAAGTCTGAATCAACCGGCGATTATCCATCGGGTGTAGGCCGATGCTCGGCTCATCCAAAATATACACCACCCCAATCAAAGACATGCCGAGCTGAGTCGCTAAGCGCACACGCTGCGCCTCACCGCCGCTCAGAGTAGCATAGCTACGATTCAAGGTTAAATAACTCAGACCCACCTCATTCAGGAAAGACAAGCGTTCGGCCAACCCATGAATTGCATCGCTCACTATTGAGTAGTTTGTACCCGATTCCAGTTTCGCGACGAACGCCTGCGCATCGTGCAGCGATAAGCACAAAAAGTCTGCAATCGACACGCCCTCGATCAACACACTCAAACTCGACGGCCGCAAGCGTCGGCCATTGCAAGTCTCACAAACGCTGCTGGTTTGATAGGCCATCAGTCGCGCACGCAATCCGTCGCTTGTAGTGGTGAGCCGCATGTTCTCTAGGTCGGCCAGCACGCCAGCAAACTCGATCACCTCTGGCTTCGAGTTGCCTCCCTTCAACTTAAAGCTAAACTGCCGACTTCCCGTGCCATGCAAAATTTGCTCCTGCACCTCGGCATCCAATTCTTCCCACGCCGCATCTGGATCAAATGGCAATTGCTCAGCCAATTGCTTTAAGATGGCATTACGCTTAATGATCATCTGCTTCGAGCCGAGACGCCACGGCTTGATTGCGCCCTGCTTGACTGTCTTCAACGGGTCCGGCACTAACAGCTCTGGCTGAAATTGCAGCGTCTCTCCCAGACCGCCGCACTCGGTGCAGGCCCCTTCGGCATGATTCCACGAGAAATGCCTCGGCGAAATCGAATCATATACATCCCCACAAGATACACAGGCTAGACGATTACTCAGCGGCAACTCACGCCAGCCAGCCTTCGCAGCTTTATCTGCGATCAATACGATCGCCCGATCACCGCCCTCACTAAAAGCAAGATCCAACGAATCCGCTAAACGGCTGCGTTGGTCTGCGTTTAACACGATACGATCCACCACAATCTCGACCACGATCTCCGAGGCCTTGGAATCGATCAAATCGGGCTCGTCCAATCGTCGCACCGCGCCGTTGATGCGCACACGTTGAAAGCCGCGTTGCTGCAAGCGTGGTAACTCCTCTCGCAAAATAGCGGGCTTTGAAATCATCCACGGCGCGAGGATCATCAAGCGACTCTTTTCTGGCTCAGCAAACACGCGCGTCAAACAATCATCCATCGAGCGCCGCTCAATCAGTCCGCCATCCTTCGGGCAATACGGCGTGCCACAGACAGCCCACAGCACCCGAGCGAAATCGGCAATCTCCGTGACCGTTGCCACCGTGCTACGTGGACTGCCGCCGCCGCCAGTGCGTTGTTCCAAAGCGATCACCGGCGATAGGCCTTGAATGAAATCCACATCTGGTCGCGGGATTTGCTCCAGCACCATACGTGCCTTGGTCGATAAACTATCAATATACTTCCGATAGCCCTCCGCATAAATCGTATCAAACGCGAGCGACGACTTGCCCGAACCGCTCACTCCGGTGATCACCACCAATTGATTACGCGGAATCTTAAGACTGATATTCTTTAAGTTATGCTCACGCGCTCCCTTAACGGAGATCGAATCGGCATGTATTGGAGGCAACGATTTCATAGATACGAACCTATACCGATAGACGCGCCCGCATTCGAGCGCAAGACCACGGGTGGATTGATTATAGCAGTGATTACCCAGGCCAATGGTTCGGAACCAGAAAGTAAGGCTCCTCAGAATTTGGCAGCACAAACATTACGCAGCGTTCAGCGCTCGCGGCATGCAACGCTGAGACGGATGTGCGCGGCAATGACGCCCGCAACGGTGCAGTCATGCTAACTGGCCAAAGCGGCTTGGGGATCATGCAGACTTCGTAGGTATCAGCAAAGAAATGCTGCCAGTCTTGCTCATAAAGCCAGCGCCCTTTCCGGCAATCTTCGCGCATATTTTCGGGCAAGGGACAGTGCACCACTGACATCGGATAGAAAATGCAGCCGTAAATCAATTGACGAACCTCGACATCTACACAGCACCACCGCTCACGCAGCAAAGATTTCGCCTCCGGGCGTTCGGCCAACGACAACTGATGCCTGCGCATACGCACCAATTTCTGCTGCCAGTTATCGTGCGGATCTGGCCCAGGGAATTTCCAGCCATTCGCAGTCGGCACGCCGAGGTAAAACTTAACTGCCAGCTCCAAGTGCAACACTTGCTGCGTGCGTGTATCGCGCAGGATGTAATCCATCTCACCCAAAGTAATCTGATTGCAATCAAACACTTGCACATGATCTGCGAGCAGTTCCAATTGATCCGATGCGCTCAATAGTAAGTGCAGCGCATCCTCGTATAAATGCCCTAGTTTCTGATTGGCATTGAGGCGCATCTCCGCCGTCGGCATTCCCAATAGTGCACGATTCAATGAGGGAACTTTTGGTAAATCACCGACGAGCAAGGGGGCGTCTATTAAGCTCTGCAGCAATGCGTGGGTGTGAATATCATTCATGAAACAGCGCAATCATTATTGAATAATCATGCATAAACAAGGCCTCACGCAATCGCGGCGTACACCCGCTCGCTATTCA
>DJBY01000118.1:42005-46362 GCA_002430605.1 Opitutia bacterium UBA5964
GGGATAAACCCGCTCGCTACAATGATTCATTGGTAGCGACTGGCTTTACGCCAGGAGTTGCTGTTCTGCCTAAGTCGCAAGATAGGTATGCCCACGCAGGATCTCGGCATATTCATCGAGCATACGTGTGCCCTCGCGCGGTTTAATGATGTCTGCCTTGGTGGCGCGGTCGATTTGCTTCTTCAATTGGCGCGTCAGGATGTGACCATCGTATTGCGTAAAACCGAGCACATCGTTCACCGTAAAGCCCTTGATATAATCTTCGATATAGAAGCCGTCTTCCTCATCGTCCTCAAGGAAGACATGCACCTCATTCACACGGCCAAAGAGGTTATGCAAATCACCCATAATGTCCTGATAGGCACCGACTAAAAAGATGCCAAGGAAGTACGGCTGCTTCTCATTTAATTCATGCAAACGAAGTGTGCTGCGCACATCTTCTACATCTGTAAACTTAGAAACTTTACCCTCACTATCACAAGTAATGTCAACCAAAGTGGCATCCACATCTGGCGACTCATTGAGACGATGCAGCGGCGCGATCGGAAACAGTTGATCACAGGCCCAATGATCAATTAGCGATTGAAACACCGAAAAATTACAGACGTATTGCTCGGCCATCATCTGCGGCAACGACTCTAGTTCTTCGGGTGTATAGCCCTCAACCTTGCCTTGTTCCGCCAGCTCTTTACAAATCTTCCAATAAGTCGCATCGGCCTCGGCCTTCTCAGCAAGATCGAGATACCCCAGTGAAAAGAGGCTATTGGCCTCTTCCTTCTTCTGCTGCGCGTCGTGGTAGCGCTCCAAAGGACTGGAGCCATGTTCGTTCACTAGAATCGCCTGAAGCTCGCGTAGGATTGGGTTGCGCTTCTTTTTATTCGGTATTTTCGGATCGACCGAAGTCTTCGAAATACGATCACAGACGCGGGTGACGAGGATCGAGTGCGGCGCGACGATTGCACGACCACTCTCGGTCACAATATCTGGCACATCAACCCCCGCATCTACGCAGACGGTCTTAATATTATAGACCACATCGCGCGCATACTCACGCATGGTGTAATTCATCGAACTCTCGTAGTTACTCCGCGAACCGTCGTAATCAACACCGAGACCGCCGCCGACATCCATCAGACGCATGGGGAAGCCCATCTTCTTGAGCTCACAGAAAAAACGCGTAGCTTCAACCGTGGCTTTTTTAATCGTCTGAATATTGGGCACCTGCGAGCCGATGTGGAAATGAATGAGTTGCAGGCAATCCTCCAGACCCGCGCGCTTAAGGCGTCGCGTGGCATCGATGAGCTCAGGACTGGTCAGGCCGAATTTGGCATCTTCCCCTGATGAACTGGCCCACTTGCCTTCGCCAGCGGTGGACAGCTTGATTCGAAACCCGATCAATGGCCGCACGCCGAGCGTCTTACTAATCTGAATGATACGTGGCACCTCACTGAGCTGCTCCACCACCAGGAAAATCTCTTTGCCTAGTCGTCGACCATGGAGTGCGAGTTTGATAAATTCATCATCCTTGTAACCGTTGCAGATGATCAAAGACTTCGGATTCTTATGCATCGCCAAAGCAATCATCAGCTCGGGCTTACTCCCACACTCTAAACCATAGTTAAACGCAGCGCCCGCATCTTGGATCTCCTCGATCACTTCACGCAACTGGTTGACTTTAATCGGAAAGACACCGCGATACTTGCCTTGGTAGTCCTCGTCTTTAATGGCTTGTGCGAATAGCTCGTTTAAATCGATGACTCGTGTGCGCAAAAGATCCTGAATACGAATCGTCAGGGGCGGCTTGAGCCCTTTGCTAATCGCCTCAGTCACGATATCATGGATACGAATGCTGCGTTGATCACGCAACGGGTGCACCAACATAAAGCCATCCTCATCGACCGAAAAATGCCCGCCGCCCCAGCGCTTGAGACCATAGTAGTCTTCAGCGGTGTCGATTGTCCAATCGTCCTTACCCTGTTCAATGGTTTGCTTCATAAGTCGTCTCGTTCCTCGTCTTTAATCAGTGCACGCCAAAAATGACGCATGCACGGGTGCTTAGGAAGCAAAAAAGAAGCGCGCGCTTCCTTTAAAAAAATCAGGCAGCTCGATTAAACAAGCCCGCCTTGAGTTTAGATCAATTCGGCGTAAGCCGCAGGCTTCATCAAATCGGCGATTTGAGAATCGTCGGTCAGACGAATTTTTAGCAACCACCCTTGAGTAAAGGCGTCCTGGTTGACCAACTCTGGCGCTGCATCGACTGCTTCATTGATTTCAACAATCTCGCAACTGACAGGCATATAAAGATCGGATGCCGCCTTCACAGACTCAACCACTCCAAAAGTATCGCCGATCTCAAATGTCGCGCCGACTTCAGGAAACTCTACAAAAGTAATGTCACCGAGACTCTCCTGTGCGTAATCAGTAATCCCAACCGTCGCAGTGCCGTCATCGTGCAACTGAATCCACTCGTGGTCTTTAGTATATAGGTAGTCAGCTGGTAGCTCGCTCATAACAGATGAAAATCCCTAAAGATCGCCTTGTGTCAATTCTTCTGCTCGAAGAATGTAATAATCTGTTCGATAATATATTTGTGCTCAAGCGGAGTGATGTCTCCTGCCTCCAGTTGCTGATCCGCTTGAAGTGCTTGCTGCGCCATACGCTCAAATGGATCGGCACCAATCGAATTCGGCACGAGCTCACTCTTCATCTTCGCGGCCATGACACTAGGCTCTAAATCATGATAATAGCCAAGATCTTGCGCTAAACCAAAACGGACAAAGTTATGACTCTTGTCGTTCGGCACTGGGGTGAAATATTTAACCGCAGGATTGAATCCCTGTTTTTCGAGACGAATCTCGTGGCTCACTTTGCGAGGCAGATCAACTGTAAATGGCGTGATGCCAGTCGCGTTGCCATCAATATAAACACTCGCTTCCGTCGGGAACGAAACGATCACCACTTGCTGCGGCGTGCCCTTTTCAAAAGAAGCACATGCCGAAAAAAGAAGCGAGAGCGCCAAAGTGGGGATAATGTGAATAGGGAATTTCATACAACTAAATCGGATAAAGACGCAAGGTAACTGCGAATCTAGCCGTCAGCGTTCTTATCGGTCAAGACTTTAGCAAAAAATACTCTTACTGGAAATGTCCGACATAAAGTGGCTGAATGTGCTTGAACATACGCACTCGCCTCAATCAACATACTTCTTAGCAAGCCGACGTATACGACACGTGAAATGCCCTTATTTCCAGCGACTGGCCACCTTCTAATGATCTTCACTTTCACCCTAGCAATCGCCTTCACGATCGGAGTCTCCGCGCTGTGCTCAATTCTGGAAGCGATGATCCTCAGCACCACCACCGCTGAAATCGAAGGGCTCAAGAATACGCACCCAAAAAGAGGTGAAACGCTGGAAAAGTATAAGATCGAACTGGCAGAGACCAGCTCCGCGATCCTCAGCCTCAACACCATCGCCAATACGCTCGGTGCCACCATGGTCGGTGGGCTTGCGGTCAAGATCTGGCCTGAAGATGCCAATATCCTCTTTAAAGTCTCCGCCGTAATGGCCCTCGCCATCCTGTTTTTCTCAGAAATCATCCCTAAAAACATGGGCGTGCTGTATCGTCCAGCTCTGCAGCCGATACTGATCTACCCGCTGACTTGGGTCTGCGCGATCATGGCCCCGCTGTCTGGCATCGTCGCGGTACTAGTGCGCATGTTGCTCAAACCAGCCGATAGCACCACCGATAGTGACGAAGAAATCCTCTTACTCGCCGAGAAAAGCGCAAAGGAGGGCACGCTCACCTCGAATGAGCGTGAGCTGATTCACAACGCACTCAGCCTCGATGAAGTGCTCGTTGACCAGATCATGACACCGCGCACCGTGCTCTACGCGATCAATGAAGAAGAAACCGTCGGCTCCTTATTTGAGAAAGAAAGCAACCTTCCCTTTGCTCGCATCCCAACTTACCGCGATGAAACCGAAAACATCACGGGCATCGTCCGCCGCCGCGACATCCTCAGCGCCAAGGCGAAAGCCCAAGACGACCTGCCGATCTCTTCGATGGCCAGCGAAGTTATCTTCATCCCTGACAACGCGACTGTCGATGATGCCCTCCAAATCTTCCTCAAGAAGCATCAACAACTCGGCATCGCAGTCGATGAATTTGGCACCATCTCAGGCGTCATCACGATGGAAGATGTAATCGAACACATCATTGGCCAAGAAATCTTCGAAGACGACGATCCAGCCATCGACATGCGCGAACTCGCTCGTCGCCAACAGTTTGCAAGTAAGCACAAGAGCCGCAAAGCCTAGCATGCACTAAAGGAGTGTGGGCGACCCGCCCACGGCACG
>DJBY01000137.1:0-818 GCA_002430605.1 Opitutia bacterium UBA5964
CTAATGAAGAAAACTAACATCCTCCGCACACTGACAGCAGCCGCAGCCATTGTCTTCGCAACTCAGGCAACAGCGACTGAAACAATCGTCATCAAAGGCTCCGACACTCTCGGCGCAAAAATGGTACCGCAAATCGCAGAAGCATTCAAAGCCAAGATGGCGAAAGAAGGCGTCGAAGTCGCATTCGAAATCGCAGCTGAAGGCTCCTCCACTGGTGTCGCCTCAGTAATCGACGGCACCGCCGAAATCGGCATGTCCTCTCGCGATCCGAAGGAAAAGGAAATCGCGAAAGCGAAATCCAAAGGCGTCGACATGAACACTATCACCGTCGCCAAAGACGGCATTGCGTTGATCGTCAACGAAGCCAGCCCGCTCGAATCCATCTCTCTTGAAGAAATCGAACTGATCTTCTCAGGCGACGTCACAGACTGGTCCGGCATCAGCGCCCAAACCGGCAGCATCTCTGCTTACACGCGCAACACATCGTCCGGCACCTACGCCGTCTTCCAAAAGATGGCAATGAACTCGCGCGACTATGGTAGCGACACACAGAAGATGGCCGGCAACGAGCAAATTGCTTCCGAAGTCGCCAGTAACCCGAACGGTATCGGCTACGTCGGCCTCGCATACATCAACACTCCGGGCGTCAAAGTCCTACCAGTGGATGGCGCACAACCAGACGCGAAGAACTACCCGCTCGCTCGCCCGCTCTACTACCTGACCAACGCGAGCAAGCCACTTAGCCCGATCGCTCAGAAGTTCGTCGACTTCAGCCTCAGCGCTGAGGGTCAAGAGATCGTCAAGCGCGTGCACTTCCT
>DJBY01000137.1:1045-6496 GCA_002430605.1 Opitutia bacterium UBA5964
GCATTTAGCAACGGCCCGTTTTTGGTATTTACGCCGTCACACAATTGTAACGAATCTCGCCTTTTGTAACCTTGGCATAATGGATTCCAGCCCTATTTTAACACTTTCACATGGAAGCTCCCTCACCAACTCCACAGGATTCGCCCCCGGCATTCAGCAAGCGACGCGCGCTGTTTTTAGGCAAGGACTCCGATAGCATCATTAAGACCTTCTTCGGCAGCAATGCCATGGTCGCCATCGTCGTACTCGCCCTGATCACCCTCTTCTTGTTTAAAGAAGGTGCTGGATTCATCGGCCTATATCACAAAAGTCTGGAGGAATACCGTGAGTCGGGATTGGAGTATGTCGATATACTCAAGGAGCAACGCGATGACTACACCGAACTCAATCGCTATCTCAACGACGTCAAAGCCGAGTGGATCAACGGTCTCAAAGCTGACGGCCTCTCTCAGGCTGAAATTTCTAAAACCATCTTCAGCCCCGAGGCCAAAGCGCTCTTCCTCGGCTATATGCGCGTGGGGTCAGACTTGAAGAAATTCGTCAAACAGAAGATGGACGTCGCCATCGGAATGCGCGACCAACATACCACCAACCAGAATTTAACCACCACACTCACGAACTTCGGCGCACGCATCAACAACGTCAAAAAATCGGGATACACGCTCGACGACGAAGACCTCGCCAAGTTTACACTCCTGCTCCGCAACTCCGATCAAGCCGAGCGCAGCGCAGCGATCCAAGCCAGCGCCACAGTTTCTGACGCAGATCGCGCCGACTACCTAGTACTCCTTGAAGCCGAATACACGACACTCGCTGCCAGCATTCAGCCCGTCGATTTCGACACCGCGATCCTCGAAGTCACCGACGAGCAGGACCGCTACGCAGAAATACTCACAGAGATGGATCTCTCCATCTATAAAGTCCTACAAAGCGCCGATACCGTCGAGTTTAACAACGCCGCGCTCAGCAAGCGTATCGAAACATTCAAAGAGCTGAATGAGCTCTTCATCGACCAAATCCCCACGCATCGCAATAAACTCGCCAACTGGGATCAACACGAACCCGTCTCCAACTGGCGCGCACTCGGCGCATTCCTGTCTGGCAAAAACTGGGTCACCGCCAGCGATCAGCAAGACTGGTATGGCCTACTGCCCCTGCTCACTGGTTCACTGCTCATCTCCTCCATCGCGCTCTTTTTCGCAGTCCCCTTCGGCGTCGGCGCAGCCATTTACGTCAACCAAATCGCTGGCCCTACCGAGCGTAACTTTATCAAGCCCTACATCGAGTTTATCTCCGCGATTCCCTCCGTCGTCATCGGCTTCTTCGGTGTCGTCGTCTTCGGCGAAGCGATCCGCCTACTCTCTCAAATGGATGCCCTTTCATGGGTGCCCTTCTTCCCGGTACAAGAACGCCTCAACGCCTTCACCGCAGGCTGCCTGCTCGCGCTGATGGCGATCCCGACGATCTTCACCCTCGCCGAGGACGCGATTAACAATGTCCCGAACCACTTCAAAGAAGCCTCCTTCGCCATGGGTGCCACGCGCCTGCAAACCAGTATGCGCGTCATCGTGCCCACTGCGCTCTCCGGCATCATCTCCGCAGTCATGCTCGGCTTCGGTCGTGTCATTGGCGAAACGATGGTCGTGCTGCTCTGCGCCGGCAATCGTATCAAAATCCCCGACTTCACCGCCGGCCCCGGCGTGTTCTTCGAACCAGTCCACACGATGACTGGCATCATCGCTCAAGAAATGGGCGAAGTCGTGCACGGCAGCCTCCACTACCGCGCACTCTTCATGGTCGGCATCGTCCTGTTCTTTGCCTCCTTATTGATCAACTACGGCGCCCAGTGGGTCGTCAAAAAATACAGCAAACTGGGTGATTAATCACAGCACGTACTGACCGCATTTGCCATGACTACACAAAAGGAATCCCACATTTTCTCAAAACGCCCATCGATGACAGGCACCATCGAATCGATCACCTCATGGTCGTTTCGACTCGCTACGTATATCGTCATCATCTGCGCAGGCTATATCTTTCTGAATATCGCAATCAACGGCTCTAAAGCGTTGTTCACCACCGAGGCTCCGTTTATCAATATCGATTTCCTCACCCAGAAGCCGCAAACATTACATGTCTTTGAGCCCAAGGAAATCGATACCGAGCTAACAGCCACCAAAGCCGAAATCGTCTCACTCGAAGCAAAAAGTCGCAATCTAGGTTCCGGCGAAACCGCCGCAGCCGCAGCGATCGAACAACAAATCAAAACACTCAACCAACACAGCGAGGCGCTCGATATTCAACGTAAAAAAGGCCGCCTCATGTATGGCGACGATGCCTACCGCGCACTCGACCAAGAGCCCTCCAGCGAACTTTACGCGTACAGTAACTACGCCTACAGCGGCGGCGGCATTGGCCCTGCGATTGTAGGCACCTGCCTGCTGGTCGTCGGCTCGATAGCGATCGCCCTGACACTCGGCATACTCTGTGCGATCTTCCTCAGTGAATACAGCACTCCAGGCAGAACACTGCAGTTAATTCGTCTTTCCGTCCTCAACCTCTCCGGCGTGCCCTCCATCGTCTTCGGACTCTTTGGCTTCGGTATGTTCGTGCTGTTCTTCGGCTGGGGCGTCTCGCTTCTGGCTGGTTGGTTCACACTCGCGATCATGGCCCTACCAGTCATCATCGCTGCAAGTGAAGAGTCCATGCGCGCTATCCCAAAAGGTTTCCGCGAAGGCTCACTCGCGCTCGGCGCATCCAAGTGGACCAGCGTTCGCACCAACGTCCTGCCTTATGCACTGCCTGGCATTCTAACCTCGTCCATCATGGGCGTCGCTCGTGTCGCCGGCGAAACCGCACCGATCATGTTCACTGCAGCCTATGCGCTGCGCGACCAACTCCCATGGGAAGGCTTGGAGAAACCAACCGACTTCTTTTTTCAAGGCGTCATGGCACTTCCCTATCACATCTACGTCGTCAGCTCAAAGATTCCGCAGAATGAATACACTCGGAACATGCAATATGGCGCGGCCTTGGTGTTCCTACTGATCGTCGGATTCTTCGCACTCAGCAGCATCGTCCTGCGTATCAAGATCCGTAAAAAATACAAATGGTAGGCTCCCCATTTTCGAATTACTAACTTTCAATTGGCATACTCAACTATGAGCACATCAACACCCTCAAAAATCGCAGGCGAAGGCACCGGCACGCCGATCATTAAAATCCGCAATTTCGACTTCGCCTACGGAGACTCACAGGCACTTTTTGATATCAACATGGATATTAACGAGAAGGAAGTAACCGCCTTCATCGGCCCGTCCGGTTGCGGCAAATCGACCTTCTTGCGCTGCTTCAACCGCATGAATGATTTGATCGAAATCGCACGTATCAAAAACGGCGAGGTCAAAATCAGCGACGTCAACATCTACAACAAAGACGTCGATGTGATCGAACTGCGCAAGCACGTCGGCATGGTCTTTCAAAAATCAAATCCATTCCCGAAATCCATCTACGACAACATCGCTTACGGCCTACGTATCCAAGGCGTGAAAAAGAAAAGCGAACTCGATCAAGTGGTCGAACGCTGCCTACGCAGCGCAGCGCTGTGGGACGAAGTTAAGGACCGCCTCGGCGAAAGTGCCCTTGGCATGTCAGGCGGCCAACAACAGCGCCTCTGCATCGCGCGTGCCCTAGCCGTGCGCCCAAAAATCCTGCTTATGGATGAACCTTGCTCCGCGCTCGACCCGATCGCCACCGCGAAAGTTGAGGAGCTCATCCACGAGTTAAAAAAGGACTATACCATCGTCATCGTCACGCATAGTATGCAGCAAGCCGCACGCGTATCCGACCGCACCGCCTTCTTCTACCTCGGCAAGCTCATCGAGTATGGACAGACCGACCAGATCTTCATGAACCCGCGCGACCCACAAACCGAAGCCTATATTTCCGGGCGGTTTGGTTGATTCCAGCACACACGTAACCACCGCTCCACTTTCCACTATTATGAAACGATTCTACCAACACGAACTCGAAGACCTGCGCACCAAGCTGATTCTCATCGGCGAGAAAGCCAACGAAGCTGCTCGCATTGCCGTCGACGGCTTTCTTGAAAATGACCTAGGCAAAATCGACCAGGCTCTCGCACTGGATGATGCGATTGATGCTCTCGAAGTCGAGATCGACCAAGCCTCCGTCCGCTACATCACGCTACGCTCTCCCGTCTCCAGCGATGTCCGTTTTATCCTCGTAGCCATTAAGGCCAGTCACGACCTCGAACGAGCTGGCGACGAAGCGCACAGCATCGCACTGCGGGCGAAAGAAATCCTAACCTGCGACGGCCGTTCCGGCGACACCGTCACCATCGGACAGATGAGCCAACTCAGTTGCTCGATGATGACCGATGCCATCTCCGCACTCGTCGAAGAAGACATCGAGTTGGCCAAGGCAGTGATACTACGCGACAAAAAAGTGAATGAGCTACACCAACAGAACTTTGAAACGCTCACGATCGGCGCAACCGACGACAGCACTGTAACTCCCACTCGCTTTCAAAAAATATTTATTTCAAAATCGATCGAACGCATCGCAGACCATGCCAAAAATCTGGCAGAAGAAGTGATCTACCTGCTAAAAAGAGCTAAATAGTGACGATTTTAAAGCGATCTAGCTAACGTCTCTTAGTGTAATTAATAATGTTAGTTTAATTTTCCTGTATCTTTTTGGCACTCATTCTGCTATGTAAGTTTATGTTGAGATTAATTGGGCTTAAAATACACGATCAATTTCGACTAATTAACTACATTAAAAATCTAAAAAATCAGTCTCATGGCTAAAAAAATAACTATTAAAAAACCCACTAAAACGGCAGTCGCGCCAAAGGCCCCTGCTAAAAAAATCGCGGCTCCTAAAAAGGCGGCTCCTGCGAAGAAGAAGGTTGCGGCCAAAAAGGTTGCGGCTCCTAAAAAAGCAGCTCCGGCGAAAAAAGCTCCAAGTTCGAAGAAAGTCGCTCCGGCAGTTAAAAAGGCAGCTGCGAAGCAGCTCGCCGCGCAGACCCACATCATCGCTCGCGTTGATGTCGGCTTCGGCAACGTGCTCTACGTTCGTGGCGAAGGCGCTGGCCTCAGCTGGAAAAAAGGCACTGCCCTTGCAAACGTTGCACCATACGAGTGGGCGCTTTCTCTTTCGAAAAAAGGCACGGTCACCTTCAAGTTCCTCATCAACGATGAGCTTTGGGCTGAAGGCGAAAACATTACACTGCCAGCAGGCCGCGAATCAATCAGTTCGCCAACATTCGTTTGGTAGCTTCTGTCGACTAGACAACATGCGGTCAAAAGCCCTCGGCGAAACGAGGGCTTTTTTGTGGCTCATGCTCGATGAGCGGGGAGGGTAAAGGAGGGAGGGCGACTCGCCCTCCTGTGCAGCAACACATGATGAATGTGGGCGAGTCGCCCA
>DJBY01000137.1:6699-9587 GCA_002430605.1 Opitutia bacterium UBA5964
GTGGGCGAGTCGCCCACACTCCGGTCGGGGTCAATGGCTCAAACAAGGCCCACGGCAGGGACCTGTTGCCTTCTAGATAAAGCGGTCTGTCATTCAATCGAGACTTCCCCACTCATTGACGATGAGTCTTTTTTGTACTCATTGCGCACACTCGCGCCACAGGGCTGATGCGGCATTCGGCTCCATCTCGACTGAAACTTGAATCCGTGGCCGAAAAAATTGCCAGCCCGAGGTCCCGTCACTTTCGAGGCCACACCTTACAAAGTATTGACCGTATGCGCCTTGAGCCAAAGCACGCTACCTCACTCCTCGGAATACTCGTCGTCCTCGGTGATTGCCATTAAGCGTTGCCTAAGCAGCGCTGCTGCTTGCTTGGCATCATCGCCTGCGAGATGCTTGCCGTCCTCAATGCAATCAAGCCTCACCTCCACTCGACTAAACGGCATCGGGATATAAAGACGATCCCAACTTTTCAAACGCCATGCTTGGCTGAAGTTATACGACATCAAAATAATGGGCGCGTCCGTCCGAAGAGCCAAAGTGGCAGCTCCCGCTTTCATCTCATACATCGGCCCACGCGAGCCATCTGGAGTAACGCCCAGATCGTAGCCCTCACGATTGGCTCTTAGCATATCACGAAAGGCCTGCATCGCACGACCATGGCGCGAGCCACGAATCGGCTTGATCCCCAATTGCTCAAACAGCCCAGCAAGCCATGCACCATCGTTGCTCGCACTAATAATCGCAGATGCTTTTCGCTCGGGAGCAAATCGACGGAAAAACTCGGGCGCCACAAACAAGCGATTATGCCAAAGAATCCAAACCGCCGGCTTCAACGACTCGCCGATCAACGCCTGCTCTTCGGCTCGTATATGCAGGCGCAACGTGCGTGCCCACAGACGTATCGCACCACCAAGCACACCAAGCACACAACGCTGCTGCCATTGTAGTTTCTTCGGCAATGTCGCCCCACTCGATGCGGGCGTTGCTTTACCTGCTGTCTGTTGCTCCTCCATGGCAGACAGAAAAGGTGCGATCCTCGCTCATGGCAATTCCCGTATCACCCAAAACTACAGCCTCTTAATCGAAATCAGTTCCGGCTGGAGGTCCGCAGTAGATGGCGCAGCATTTTACTGTATCCCATGAGCATCAGCTAAGCCCTTTCTAAGCAGGGAAACACCGCCTCCCACCCCAATCCGAGCCGCACTTTCCAACCTTGACCCAAATATTCATGTCTCCATCTTCTGGCGACTTATGACAGCAAAAGCATCCAGTGATGGTCTCATGGAAGAAATCGTCGGCCTCTGCAAGCGCCGCGGCTTCATCTTTCCCTCCTCCGAAATTTACGGCGGCTTTAACGGTTTTTACGACTACGGCCCCCTCGGTGTCGAGCTGCGCAACAACATCAAACAAGCTTGGTGGCGCGACATGGTGCAACGCCGCGACGACATCGAAGGCCTCGACTCAACCATTATCATGCACCCCGACATCTGGAAAGCCTCTGGCCACGTTGATGGGTTCTCCGATCCGATGGTCGACTGTCGTGAGTCCAAGCTCCGCTACCGAGCGGATCAGCTGTTCTTCGCCCCCGTTATCGTCGCAGGCGAAACAATCGGCTACGTCTCGGTAGTCGAATGCCCCGAGCAACAGGAAATTGCCGAAAAAGCCGCTGCTGACATTAAGCGCAAAGCTGCCAAACAAGGGACACTCGAGCCCATCGTGCTCAAGGACTACACCGAATCGAAGCCTGAGGAATACGACCTCGTCCCTTCCCCAGCGACTGGCAAGCCAGGCTCGTTGACCGCACCACGCGAGTTCAAGCTAATGTTTGAGACCAAAGTCGGCCCACTTGCCGATGACTCAGCTGTTGCCTACCTGCGCCCCGAAACCGCACAAGGCATCTTCGCCAACTACAAGAACATCGTCGACACCGGCCGTGTGAAGATCCCCTTCGGCATTGCTCAAATCGGTAAAGCCTTCCGCAACGAGATCACACCGCGTAACTTCATCTTCCGCTCGCGTGAGTTCGAGCAAATGGAGATCGAATACTTCATCTCACCAAGCGCCGACTGGAAAGCCCTGCACCGCGAGTGGATCGATACCTGTATCGACTGGCTGGTCTCCATCGGCCTGCCGCGCGAGTCGATCACCGAAGACATTCACCCAGAGGACAAGCTGGCGTTCTACTCGCAAGCCACCACCGATCTCATGTTCCAGTTCCCTCACGGCGAGCAAGAGCTTTGGGGAATTGCCTGCCGTGGCGATTACGACCTGATGCAGCACCAGAAGCACTCTGGCAAGTCGATGACCATCTTCGACGAAGCCTCTAAAGAGAAGTTCGTGCCACATGTCATCGAGCCCTCACTCGGCGTCGACCGCACCCTTCTCGCCGTGCTCACTGCCGCTTACACCATAGACGAAGTACCTAACGATAAGGGCAATGTCGAGCAGCGCACACTCCTCAAGTTCAGTCCCAAGATCGCACCAGTCAAAGCCGCGATCTTCCCGCTACTGAAGAACAAGCCAGAGCTGGTCGAGCACGCACATGCACTCTACAAGAAATTACAACGGCGCTGGAATGTATTCTACGACGCCTCCGGTGCGATCGGCCGCCGCTATCGTCGTCAGGACGAGATCGGCACACCCTTCGGCATTACCATCGACTTCGACACCATCGAAAAGGACGGCACTGTCACTCTGCGCGACCGCGACACCTGCGAGCAGCGCCGGGTGACGGAAGACGAACTCTTCCAGTTCCTCGAACAGCAGATCGACGGTTAATCGAACGCTTAGATCATTGATTTCACTACCCCCGTGAGCCTCGGCTCACGGGGGTATTTTTTTGGTTCCTCGTCGATTAGTGGAAAAAGGAGGGAGGGCGACTCGCC
>DJBY01000068.1 GCA_002430605.1 Opitutia bacterium UBA5964
CCGATCGCGGTACGATACTGTAGTGGAATTGGCCCATCATGCTCAATCGTTAGATACGAGATACACTTGCTCGCATCGAGTTGATAGGGGGCAGTGATCGCCCCCGTCGGGCACACATCGATACAACGTGTGCAACTACCGCAGCGATCCTTGACAGGCTCATCGGCGGGCAGGTCGAGCGTCGTCACAATATTTGCCAGAAACGACCAAGTGCCCCGCTTCGGCTCGACTAGAATTGTGCTCTTGCCCTGCCAACCGATGCCCGCGGCCGCCGCAATCGGCTTTTCCAGTAGCGGCCCGGTGTCGACATAAGGACGCTGCGCACCACCAAAATCATCGCGCAGCGTGCGGCACAACTTCTTCAAATAGCGCAGCATCATGTTATGATAGTCGTCCCCTAGCGCGTATTTCGCGATACGGTAAGGTCGCACTGGGTCCGGCTGATAATAATTCATACCAAGCACTATAATACTGCGCGCTTCAGGTAGCAGTTGCTCGGGGTGCAGCCGGCGGTCGTTGTTTCGCTCCATCCACAACATTGTGCCATGCTGGCCTGCAGCGATCCACTTCCGGTAATAGTCCCCACGCAGTTCCAACGGCACTTTTGCAACGCCGAAGGCATGGAAGCCCAGCGAATGCGCCGCTGCCTTGATACGTTGTTTAATGGCAATATTCTCTTCTGACACTGAGCCAAGTATCCCAATGATGAATCGCGAGTCGAGCCCGTACTGGTCCAGCCATTAACAGGCGGGCGCAAGTGCCAAAAAATTCCATTTCTCGGGCACTCGCAGCTCCTAACGGAAAGTGCGACGATCGCAGCGCAGTACAGCTTTATTCTGCACTAATTTCAAATCGATGCACACTAACCATTTTCAATTCATAACATATCAGAACACCTGATCGAAATCGAAATTCATCTTGTTTTTATCACAAGAATTTCTATTCTTAAAAAGTTATGTTTGATTGTTAACGATACATAGCTTGACTAAGAATATGCTCAGAAAAGAATCAGATTACGCACATTACTGGGGCCTACCAAGCAAGCAGCTGAAAATTGTGGGACTCATTCTTCTGATCGGATGGGCAACGAGCGCATGGATTTATAGTTATATGCGCGATCACTCATTGGAATTAGATAAGATTAATTTCAATGAACGCGTCACTAACTCTAACTCTGCCCTCACCGCCCGCTACAACAGCTACGTTGACTTACTTCGGGGAGCGGCCAGCTACTACGTCAGCTCAACTCGCGTTACCCGAGAGGATTGGCGCACTTATGTAGATTTTCTAAAAATCCGCCAAATCTATCCTGGTATCAACGGCATTGGCTTCTGCTTGCCTTTCACTTCGATTGAGCAACATCAACAATTTCAGCACGAAATCGAAAGTGAGTCTCTGCAGTCTCAACCCGTGGTGAATGTACCAAATGTCACCGCCCCAGAAAACCATGACCCGTTGTTAAAACACCTCATCATCACACACATTGAACCACTGGATATTAACTTATCAGCCCTTGGATTGCAGCTTTCTAGCGAGACGGGGCGCCTGCATGCTGCATTATCTGCGAGGGACAGCGGCGAGCCGAAAATAACCACTCGCATCATACTCATTCAAGACGGGGAAGCACGGCCTGGATTCCTACTGTATGTGCCCGCTTATAAGCCAGGACATCCCATCACTACCCCCGAGCAAAGGAAGCAGGCCCATCTTAGCTTCGCATATGCGCCTTTTATCACTGAGCTCTTCGTGGCTGGTGTACTTGGAGATGTAAACCCAGAGCAAATCAACTTTTCGGTCTACGATAGTGATTCAATCAGTCTGGACAGCTTGGTCTATTCAAACATTACGAACCGAGAGGCTAAATCGCCATTCGATTTTGACCAAGTACGCACCTTAGATATCGGTGGCCAAATATTTACCACTACTTGGCAACGAGGGTCGGAATATAAGGGCGGGTCGCTCTACACTGCCAACGTCGCTGGAGTACTTAGCGCTCTGTTTACATGCTTACTGGCATTTGCTGCCTACAATTACGAATCACTAATCAGAAGTAAGAAAATAATCGAATCAACAACTGAGGCACTCACCGCAACCAACCAACTCTTAAAATCAGAAATTGACGTCAGAAAGACTGCTGAAGCGGAAGCCAGTCGATCTGAATTAGCGGCTAAGTCAGCGAATGAAGCCAAGAGCGATTTCCTAGCCATCATGAGCCACGAGATCCGAACACCGATGAACAGTGTTATCGGATTTGCTCAACTTTTATCCTCCAGTAAACTTACTTCGGAGCAACACCTCTGGGCCAGCTACATCCAATCCTCCAGCGGCGCGTTGCTCAGCTTGATGAACGACATTCTTGATTTTTCCAAAATCGAGGCCGGCAAGATGGAGCTCGAGAATATTCCCTTTTCTCTTCAGGAAGTTATTGAGTACGTGACTGGCAGCTTTTCTATTCAGGCCGTCGAGAAAGGCATCATCGTGGATACAAAAGTAGAGGGATACCTCCCCGAATATGTCTTAGGCGATCCGTCCCGCCTCAAACAAATTGTCATCAATTTAGTCAGCAATGCGCTGAAATTCACCGATAAAGGTAGCGTTACCACCCACCTAGAGTGGATTGGGAGTAAAGAGGCGGGGACTGTTCGTATTCGCGTTGCCGATACCGGAATCGGCATTGCTCCAGACAAGGTTGATGACCTTTTTGAACAATTCACCCAAGCAGATCTTTCCACTACCCGAGTATATGGTGGCACCGGCCTCGGTTTGTCGATTTGCCAGAGACTGACTGCGCTAATGAATGGAACAATCCATGCCACGAGTCCCACAAGTCAAGGCACCACGATGGTCGTCGAAATTCCCTTTAGTGTCTCAAAGGAAGTAATCAATACTCCCATCCAAGAGGTCACTCCGACCGACGCAAATAAAACTACTGAGCCACTCGCGAAAATCCTGTTGGTCGATGACAATGATTTAAATCAACAACTGGGCTTAACCTTATTAGGGCAATTGGGCTACGCTGTCACTCTGGCAAATGACGGGGCGGAGGCAATCAAACTAACAAAGCAGACATACTATCCGATTATTTTTATGGATTGCAGAATGCCGATAATGGACGGCTTCGATGCAACTCTCGAAATCCGAAAACTCGAAGCAGCCGACTTGCTGCCGCGAGGTGCGCACAAGAAGAGAATTGCGATTATCGCACTGACTGCAAACGTCTCGAGCGAAGACAAAGAAGCGTGTAGCCGCGCGGGAATGGACGATTATATTTCCAAACCCTACCAAGCCCTCGACTTTCAAAAAGTGCTCAACACTTACCTCGATCAAAGCTAACTAGCAGAAAGGACATCCCTGATTACAAGCTGGCAGAGTCGATGATTTTTAAGAACTCTCTCTCGGCCCTACCCGCGGGGAATTCATCCTGCCGCCTATTTTAAGCGCTCAACAAGAAGATCGCTTGCTTAAATGCCCCTCCGCCCCTGTTCTCTTGCTACTGCCCTGCTCCGCGCTATGCGTCGCTGCCAGAAACACCTAAAGAGTTCTCTCCTTGAGCGAAAAACATAATTCAGCGCGCTTTATTAACACTTTAGGCACCCATTAATTCACTTCTCGAGATATAAGCGCCACCGCCAGTTCACAAAAATTCACACACAATTTCACTTCATTAATCCAGAGACATTATGTCAGTAAATTTCCCAAATCAACGTAGCCAAGCTCCAATCTTCCCAGCGCTGCAAAGCTTAAAAGGCTCACTCGTCCTACTACTCATTGCGCTCGCCGTACTGACCATTTTTCTAATGGTTAACTTTCGCGTGCAGCGCGTGTCTGGCACTGAGGTTGGCATTAAGGTGAACAATGTCACCGGCGAGATCACCGTGATCGCCAAATCAGGTACCAACATCTACAACGGTCTGGTCAACTCCTTTCACCTGCTTGACATGACTGTGCAGCGCCTGGAAATGGTCGCCGATCCAAATCGTGGCGAACGTAGTAACCGCGACGACCTGCGCATCAAAACCGTCGACGGTTCGGACGTCTTTCTAGATCTCACCATTAACTATCAACTGCGCCGCGACATGGTTGAAGAAACCGTCACCACCTCCGGCCTCGGTGATGCCTATAAATACAAATGGGTACGCGATTACTCACGTTCTGTTTGTCGCGCCGTCTTTGGTGAAATGACCACCGAAGAGTTCTACGACGCCAGCGTGCGTAATCAAAAGGCGCAAATGGCGAGGGAAGAACTCAACAAATTGCTCAAATCCTACGGCATCGAAGTGTCTAGCGTCATTGCAGAAAAGTTCAGCTTTCACCCAGAATACGAAGAACGCATTCGCTCCAAAAAGCTCGCCGACCAAGAAGTCGAAGAGCAAATATCCAAAGCCAACGCCGCTCGCCAAAATCAAATCTTCCGCGTCGTCGAAGCCACCAAGAAGAAAGAAGTGTTCCTAGCGACCTACTCTGGTGAGATGCAAAAACTGATCGTCGAAGCCACCGCCAATGCCGAACGCGACGTGCTCGATGCTGAAGCCTATGTGATCGATACCCAACTCGGTGCCGATGCCACATTCTACCAGCGCGACAAAAACTCGCAAGGCATACTGGTCAAAGCCAAGGCCGAAGGCGAAGCACTCACTGCACTCGCCAACGCTTACCAAGGCATCGGCGGCATGAACCTCGTTCGTCGTGCCTATGCCAGCAAAGTGGGTGACATGAAAATCACCGGACAACCCTTCACGATCGAAAGTAAAACCGAACGTCTCAGCTACAAGGACGAAGCTGCCGTGACCAAAAAGAAGCCAGCCATTAATTAAGCCACTGCCATACGGATACATACTATCATGAAATTTATAAAACTGCTCTCCACTCTTATCATCCTCGCCGCAGTCAGCGTCTTTGTTGCCGCCAACTTCCTATTCATCAAAATCGATCTCGGTGAGACCGGGGTACGCACCCAGCAATATGCCGTGTTTGGTTCAAAGGGCGTCGTGCTGGAAGACTTCGGCCCAGGCTGGCATCGCAACCTGCCGCTACTCGACACTTGGAAGATTTTCGACTCTACGGTGCAAACCACCGAGTTCACCACGGAGCAAGAGCGTCAAGAGACTAAGAAAATCTATAGCTTTCTGTCCTCCACCTCGCAGCGCTATCTCGATGCCTCCTTATCAGGCAGCACTGGCCAAGTTGAGCTTAAGTCGAAAGACGGTTACACCGTGCGCCTAGACGTCACAGTCAAATACCGCGTCAGCCCCAACGAAGTGCACAAGCTCTACCAAGAGCTCGGCTCCGAGGCTCGCTATAAAGGCATCGTCCGCGACCAAGTGCAAAAGACCATTCGTGATATCTTTGGCACCATGCTCACCGAACAATTCTACGATCCTGAAGTGCGTCGGGTCAAAACCGTCGAAGCCAAAAAAGACCTCAAAGGCGAACTTGCAGACAGCAGTATCGACCTGATTGACATTCTCATCCGCGACATTGCCTTCGATCCCTCTTATGAGCGTAAGATTCTAGACAAGAAACTCGCCGACCAAGACGTGGAGCTCAACAAGTCCCGCGCTCTGGCCGAAGATAAAAAGGGCGAGACCAACCGTATCGGAGCCGAAACCGAAGCCAAGGTCCGCGTTATTGAGCAAGAGCTCATTGCCAAGAAGCTCACAATGAAAGCCGACACCGATAAAGAGATCGCACAGCTCAACGCTGATGCTCGACTCACCGCCGCGAAGCTCAAGGCCGACGCCGATCTGTATAAGGCCGAGTTCGAAGCCAAAGGTACGCTGCTCGAGAAAGAAGCGACCGCCGAAGGCGAACGCCTCAAAGCCACCGCGCTCAACACCCCGGGCGGCGAGAACTTGGTTGCCTTCGAAATCGTCGAGCAACTCAACCTCGGCGAGATCACTGTATCGACGCAGAGCAACGACTTCTTAGACGTCGCATCCGTCCTCAAAAAAGTCGGCGCCAGCGCCGAGTAGTTTCGAGTCATTCATTCAACAAAAAGGCGATTGGCATCTGCTACCAATCGCCTTTTTTGTGGATCGCTTTGCAAAATAAGCAAAGGAGCGAGGGCGACTCGCCCTCGTTTACATCCACATCGGCTCAACGTGGGCGAGTCGCCCACTCTCCACTGTCTGGCGACAACGCCAACAAACGCCCAGCCCAAGTTGCCCAATCAAGGCTCTGCTAACACTAAGCACGTGGGTGCGCTTGCTTGTGCGCCTCTTTGAGTCTGGCAATCGACACATGGGTATAGATCTGAGTGGTCGATAAATTGGCGTGCCCCAGTAGTTCCTGCACGGTGCGCAGGTCCGCACCATTATCCAGCATATGCGTGGCGAAGGAGTGGCGCAGCTTATGCGGCGTCATATCCAACGGCAGTTCTGCAGCAGCGAGATGCGTCTTTAAGAGTTTCTGCACCTGGCGCGGATCCATGCGCCGACCATTGCGCTGGCACACCACTGGCACATTCAACCCTGCCGTCAGATTAAACCGATCAATAAACAGACTGAGGCAGCGCGTCGCCACAGGCCCCAGTGGGCAAAGGCGCTCTTTCTGGCCCTTGCCGAGCACACGTGCCACGCCCTGCTCCAAATCGATCTGGCCATGGTTGAGCCCACAGAGTTCACTCACACGTAACCCGCCACCATAGAGCAACTCTAGGATCAGCGCATCGCGAAAGGCCTCGAATTCGCCGATTTTACCCTCTTGCCACAGTAGAATCGGGGCATTCAGCAATGCCCGCATTTGTGACTCAGATAAAAACTTAGGCAGTGGCTTACTTAACTTCGGAAGCGTCACGCCAGTAAACGGATTCGAATCTGCTATGCCTTGCTTACGCAGGTATAAATAAAATGCACGTAGCCCCGATACGTGATTATGCAGCGTGCGACGCGCCAGCCTCCGCCCTTCTTCAATTAAATACGAGCGCACATTCAGCGGCCGCACCGCGGTAAAATCGTCATGCCATTGCCCCCGCCCCTGCATCCATCGCACGAAGTGCTCAACCGCAGCGCGATAATTACGAACCGTATAAGCGGAGACACGCCGCTCTAACGCGAGGTGATCACAAAAATCATTCAACACAGGTATACTCGGAGTCGCTTCAGATTCTGCCATCACGCACACAAGCTAGCGCATCGCGCGTCGTAAAAGCGACACTCTTGTCGCTTTTTTATCGCTCATACACGAACGAAAGAAAAAGCGGCGACAGCGATAGGAGCGTGGGCGACTCGCCCACGTAATGTGAACGAAGGCGAGTCGCCCTGACTCCTTAGAATTGATAGCAAAGCGACAAGAGTGTCGCTTCCACACAGAACTACTTTCCTAGATCGAAGCGCTCGATCACTTCTTCTGCAAAGTAACGATAGGCATTCGCACCAGTGCTATTCGGATCATACTCAAAAATTGATTGCCCAAAACTCGGCGCTTCACTCAAACGAATCGAGCGAGGAATCATCGAGCGAAAGACCTTCTCGTCGAAATGATTACGGACTTCCCCGACGACTTGGTGAGAGAGATTGGTGCGTTGATCAAACATCGTCATCAAAATACCACCCAGCTCTAAATCGTCGTTTACCCCCGCCTCACGCAGTTTATCAACCACCTTCAGAATTTGCCCGAGGCCTTCCATCGCTAGGTACTCACACTGCAAGGCAATGAGCAGATAATCCGCAGCTGCCAAGCTATTCATCGACAGCATTCCCAAAGCTGGTGGGCAGTCCAAAATAATGGCATCATAATCGCCCGAATTGCGCAACGGCGCCAAACATTCACGCAGCTGCACCAAATAATTATCACGCTGGATCAGTTCGATCTCTATCGCAGCCATATCCACTTCAGACGGAATTATAAACAGATTCTGATTTGACCCGATCGGTTGCACCTTCTCCAGAGCAGTGCCGTCGCCGCACAGCGGGCCATATAAACTGCCACCTTCGAGCTTTTCCAGCCCGAGGCCACTCGTCGCGTTTGCCTGCGGATCCAAGTCCACTAACACCGTCCTGACACCCATCTCCGCTAGCGCATAGCTGAGATTGATCGCAGTCGTGGTCTTACCGACACCGCCTTTTTGATTCGCAATTGTAAAAACCATGGAACACATACCACAGTGATAGCCGCACCTCTGTTTGCGTCGAGCAGAAAGGCAACAGCTCAATAAAATCTCTACACGTCCAAAAATATGATGTCTGAAACAAAATCCGTCAAAAAAGTCGCGCTCCTCACCGCAGGCGGCCTCGCACCTTGCCTGTCCTCCGCTGTTGGTGGACTGATCGAACGCTACACTGAGCTATATCCCGACATTGAAATTATTTGCTATCGCAGCGGTTACAAAGGCCTCCTCCTTGGCGATAGCATTCTGGTAACTGAAGAGATCCGCGCCAACGCAGGCGTCCTGCACGATCACGGCGGCAGCCCGATCGGCAACAGCCGAGTCAAACTCACCAACGTCAAAGACTGCATCAAACGTGGTCTGGTCAAAGAAGGCGAAGAGCCACTCAAAGTCGCAGCTGACCAGCTTGCCAAGGATAATGTGGATGTACTCCATACCATCGGTGGCGACGACACCAATACTACCGCAGCCGACCTAGCCGCATACCTCGCAGAGAATGATTACGCACTCACTGTCGTCGGACTACCAAAGACCATCGACAACGATGTCTACCCGATCGCACAAAGCCTTGGCGCATGGACTGCCGCCGAACAAGGTGCCAAATATTTCGACAACGTGGTCGCCGAGCACAACGCCAACCCGCGCATGCTGATCATCCACGAAGTCATGGGCCGCAACTGCGGTTGGCTCACCGCAGCCACTGCCGATGCTTACCGTAAAGGCCTCAATCGACTCGAATGGGCGGAAACGATTGGCCTCAGCGCAATTCGCAAAGATGTGCACGCGATCTTCATCCCGGAAATGGATTTCGACATCCAGGCCGAAGCAGCACGCCTGAAAGCGATCATGGATGAGCACGACAACGTAAACATCTTCATCTCCGAAGGTGCTGGCGTCGAAACCATCATCAAGGAAATGGAAGCCGCAGGCGAAGCAGTGCCTCGCGATGCCTTTGGCCACGTGAAGCTCGACGCCGTCAACCCCGGTAAATGGTTTGGTGAGCAATTCGCCAAAATGCTCGACGCCGAAAAGGTGCTCGTGCAGAAGAGCGGCTACTTTGCACGCGCGGCACCAGCCAATAAAGATGACCTTCGCCTGATTAAGAGCTGTACTGACCTCGCAGTCGACTGTGCAGTCGTCGGCGAGAGCGGCGTCATCGGCCACGACGAAGATGATCGTAATATTCTCCGAGCAATCGAGTTTCCCCGCATCGCGGGCGGCAAGCCATTCAATATTGACACCCCTTGGTTCGAAGAGCTCCTCGCTGCGATTGGGCAGACCAAAGGCGCAAACATCGCACAAGCAGGTCACTAACAAGCGAACTCGATAGGATCGCAGCACTTAAAAGCCAAGGCGCATACCTGGGTTCGGCTTTTTCGTGCCATCTTAGCGGCGCCAGTGAAGATGGATCCGTCAACATCAGCTTAATTAAGCTAGGGTTCCAGCTGCGACGCACTCAATTGTACCAGCAGTCACACCCGCTGAATCCAACATTTCTAAATAAAAAACCTTGCGACTGTGCTTTGATAGTTTGCTCTAAAAAAGTTGCTCGCGAATAAACCTAACAATTAGCGAGCCACTTAAGCATAGTTCTAAGTGATACTTAACTCACCCCCCCAAAAAAAATACAATGAGCAAAACTGACAACCCGCCGGTGATACCGCGTAACTTCCTGATCTCCTTTATCTTGGTGACCTCACTGTTTTCCTTGTGGGGATTCGCGAATGATGTGACCAATCCACTGGTTGCGGTCTTCAAGGATGTCTTTGTTATTACAAACGCACAAAGCACTTGGGTGCAGATGGCATTTTATGGAGGTTACGCGACCATGGCATTGCCTGCCGCGATCTTCATTCGTCGTTTCTCTTACAAATCGGGTATTATTGTTGGGCTTTCCTTATATGCGATTGGCGCGCTGCTCTCCATTCCCGCAGCCGCAGGTGCCAATTTCAATCTCTTCATCATTGCGCTCTATATCCTGACCTTTGGTTTAGCCTTTCTCGAGACGACTGCGAACCCCTACATACTCTCGATGGGCCCACCAGAAACGGCTACGAGACGTCTGAACCTGGCCCAAGCGTTCAACCCGTTGGGCTCTCTGACTGGTATGTTCATTGCTGGCACAGTTATTTTGTCCGCGATTCAAGTGGAGGACTTTAAGAACGATGTGAACGGCTACGCAGGGGATCTTGCTACGACCGCGATCGTCCAACAGGAACACAACATTCCTGCCTTCCTTCAGGCCAAGCCTCGTGAACGCGTTCACGATGCAAACGTCCAGGCATACGTGGCGATGGTCGGAGTGGATGCGCCCGCAACTGCGCTTCAAGATTTCAAGGACGGCAAGATCACCAGCTTTCAGGGGATGACCCACCGTGAGCTTCAGCAGAATGACTTAAAGTTGGTTGCGCTGCCCTACACTGCCATCGGATGTGTGGTTTTGGTCGTCTTAGTCGTATTTTTTGTTACTAAGCTACCTCACACGGGTGCGCCTGATTCGGATCATGATGTGCATTTTGGCCGGACAGTGAAGCGCTTGCTCACGAACCCGAATTACGTTGGTGGTGTGATTGCCCAGACCTTCTATGTCGGGGCGCAGATCATGACATGGACTTTTATCATTCAATACGCGGAGAACGAATTGGGTATTGATAAAGCGACCGCCCAGAACTTCAACATCATGGCGATGGTGATTTTCCTCTGCAGCCGCTTCATCTGTACATTCTTCCTCAAGTATATTGCTCCAAGTAAGCTTCTGCTAATTCTAAGTGCTGGGGCGATTGCTTTCACGCTGGGTGCGATTTACATTCATAGTCTCACGGGGCTTTATTCTTTGGTTCTCATTTCTGCCTGTATGTCTCTGATGTTCCCCACGATCTACGGTCTTGCCTTGGATGGTGTGGGGCAAGATGCCAAACTCGGCTCTGCAGGGCTTATTTTTGCGATTGTGGGCGGCGTGTTTATGACACGCTTCCAGGGCCAAATATTGGACATGGATGGCTTTATGGGCACGACCGCGACTCGTGGTTCATTCTTCCTAGTGGTGCTCTGCTTCATCATCATCGCGATCTACGGATACACCGTATCCCGCGCTGGCAAGAAAGCCGAAATCGCCGCCTAAGCGCGTTCGCTGTTATTTATAACCGACGGGCACCTCACATGAGGTGCCCGTTTTTTTGTGTTCATGGTTCTCCGCGCTCAACATCAACGCCATGGGGATTTACACAAAATCCCTCACCGCCAAGGAGCGGTATAACACCCGAACCACAGCGCTAAGCTGTGACACCGTTCAAGAAACTCTTCCCCGCGGATAAAGGCTTTCGCCTAGCAATGAGCCTCTATAAAAAAGGCATACCATAACCTGGCCCCATTGCTTGCTTGGTCACGACGAACACCACTTCAATGTCCGCATGCAACGATTCAGCCCGATTTGACCCACTTCTCCACGTGGCAGTTAAATCCACCGAGATCGACTAAATGGCGCTCTTTCAACTTCAAGGATGGCACGGGGCTGTCTAATTTCAACGGATTGATAAATACTAGCCGTCCACCCGGGCGCAATGTCTCGGCAGCAACTCGGTAGAAACTTGTAATCAAACCTGGCAAATCGTCGACCCGCACACGGCGGCCCAACGGCGGATTCGCAATAATCAGGCTGACGCTATTTGGAGCGATGTTGGTGACGTCTCGAAAGTTCAGGAAGTCACAACGATGGATGGCCAGTGATTCATTGCCTTTACACGCAGAGGTTAAGTTGAGCCGCGCGACCTCGACTGCCTTCTTATCAATGTCGGAGGCGATCAGCGTCTGCACATCGCCCAACAGCGAACGTTCGATCAGCTCCAGGCCAGAGCCACAAAAAGGATCCCACACCACATCCTGAGGTTCTGCCCCAGCCAAGCGAGCCATCGCGGCAGCCAACTGCGGGTGTGTGGATGCGGGCACGTCGTCGACCCGATAAGCAAAGCGAGGATCTGGCAGCACACGGGGGCTCAACTCCACCGAGAGACCAACCTTCTCAGGGTAGACCTCAATCGCCCATGGTGCTTGCCGTGCATCATTGAGTAGATCGGGGCACAGCGCAAACGCCTGATTCACCACTGCTTGCGCTTTACTGGGAGTCACCTTGTGGCGGATGAAATCCAAACGATAACGCGGCTGGCCTTCAGTGAGTTTAGTGCACAAGCGCTGAGTCCGCTTCGAGGCAATGAGCTTGGCTAGGGCTGCAACGTCGTTGGCAGTATCCTTGGCGCTGCCCAACACGAAGTTAACCGACCCGAAGGTGCGTAGTTGGTAGAGTTCTCCCAATGTAAACGCGTTGTCTGCAGAAATCGCGACACAGCCGGGACTGACTCGCAGTATTTTAAAACGAGCGCTGAGCGTCGGGTGCGCCAACAGTTCATCCCGAACAAAGGGCTCCATGCCACGACGCGTGCGTAGGTGAATGCGCAATCCCCGAGCATCCCGAATTTTAACATTCATCAACACTTTGGTCGACGGGGCATTACGCGCCAATTGCGCCTTAATCTTTTGCTCGGTTTGCTGCAGTGCACCGTTGTTATCCTGTAAATGCGCCAATTTCTCTAAAGTCGCTTCACCGCCAATTTTGTCCAAGGTGCGGCTAAGGTGAGTCACTTCGCGTGGCTCAGTCGACTGATCCAACAATGAGAGCAGGGCTGCCTCGCTCTCCTTTTTTCCGCCAAGTTTGGGCAGCGCGACCATCGCATAACGACGCACTTTCTCTTGCGGATCCTCCAGCAGGCTCATCAGCCATTGCTGGGTTTGCTTCCTTTGCTCCTTAGTCCCCTTTTCGAGCGCCACCACTCCTAAAGCGCGCACCAAACCAACACGCGCCAAGCGGTAATTAGCAGTACCAGAATCAAACAAGGGTGCCTCGTGCAGCCACAAAGCGTCCCAAGACTGTGCGCGTAACTGCTTGTAGACTTCTTTGTCTGAATTGAGAGAGTTTTTGTTGTTCATAAAAATGTGGCGAATGCGCAGCAACCGCTGCTGGGCAAAACGAAGGGTGAACGTCTAATTTTGAGCAATGCAAAGGACAACTGAAAAGAGACAGGACGTCAAATAAGGGAATGCAGACGCACATCGGGGCTTCGCCAGCAAGCACTCAACCGAGTGACTCGGCACTTGCGTCCACGACTACGCCGCAGTCAAGCTCACTTGATATGAAAGATGTAGAAATCACCCGCGAGCCCATTGAGCTCCACAAACTCCTAAAATTCGAGGGTCTCGCCGCCAGTGGTGGTGAAGCAAAGACAATGATCACGGCAGGCCGTGTTGTGCTAAACGGAGTGGTCGAAACACAGAAGCGCAAAAAACTCGTATCCGGCGACTGCATCGAAATAGGCGAAACGAAGCTCACCCTTCGACTCGTCGCAACTCCTGAGCAGTCTTAGCTACACCCGCATGAGCACCTTCAAAGAACTCGGGCTCTGCGACAGTCTCATCGAAGCACTGTCGCGACAGCAGATCACCGTGCCCACAGATATTCAAATAGAGGGCTACCCGATCGTCCGCAATCAACAGGACATCTGGCTCAGCGCACCGACCGGCAGTGGTAAAACGCTCGCCTATCTACTACCAATCCTCACAGGCATCGATTCGAGCGGCATGGCGCTACAAGTCGCCATTCTGTCGCCGACACAAGAGCTTGCAGTACAAATTCACGATTGTATCTGCTCACTCGAATCTAGCACGACCTCGAGCGTTCGCAGTCAATTGTTGATCGGCAACGCATCCGCCCAACGCCAGAAGGAGAAGCTTAAAAAGAAGCCGCATATCGTTGTCGGCACTCTGGGGCGCATGCTCGAGCTTGCTCGCACGGGCAAACTCAAACTGCACCAATGCCGCAGCGTAGTGATCGACGAGGCTGACAACTTGCTCGCCGATGACAGGATCGCAGACGTCGAGGCTTTTATTAAGATGACACCACGCGACCGGCAATTGGTCTTCACCTCCGCCACACACAAAGGAGGCGCTTTCGACATCGCGGAATCGATCGGCAAAGACGTGCAATGGCGCGCCGCACGGGCGCCGC
>DJBY01000102.1:0-8050 GCA_002430605.1 Opitutia bacterium UBA5964
GCTTTCAAATGCTGAATACGCTCTTCGATCGTGCCTTGCGTAATCATACGATACACGAACACCCGCTTGTGCTGACCAATCCGGTGCACGCGATCCACTGCTTGACTCTCCACCGCAGGATTCCACCAAGGATCAAGCAAGAATACATAATCCGCCGCGTGTAGAGTAATGCCCGTCCCGCCAGCTCGCAGACTCACTAGAATCACCGCAGGCCCCGCCTTCGTTTGAAAAGTCTCCACTGGCTTCGCGCGATTCTTCGTGTGCCCCGTCAACTCCAGTAGATTCACATCAGGGAACTCTGCTTGAATCAACGGCTTTACCCGCTTCAATAACTGCACAAACTGGCTAAAGATCACAACCTTACCGGCGCCTGTACCAGTCAAAGCCTCACCTAATTTAGTGAGTAACATTTGAATCTTACCGCTCTGCATCGGGTCGATGTCCAGATCAGGAATCAAGCCAGGATCGCAACAAGCTTGCCGCAAACGAGTCAACAGTGTAAAGAAATTGATTGAACTCGACTGCATTGCGACCTGCAAATCGTCGCCCATTTGCTCACGTCCCTTGTTCAGTAAGCCCTCATAAACCTGACGCTGTATCTCAGTAATCGGACAAATCAAATCCATCTCCACTTTTGGCGGCAGATCGTTGCCGACCTTGTCCTTCTTGCGGCGCAGTAAGAACGGTGCTATTTGTTTACGCAAGGTTTGCTCTAGGGTCTTGCGCACCGAAAGGTCTGGCGAAGTAGCCGCATCTTCGAAGCGACGACGCGAACCCAATAAGCCCGGCATGATGAAGCGGAACAAGGTCCACACATCCAGCAAGCGATTCTCAATCGGCGTACCCGTCAGCGCGAGGCGACACTTTGCACGGATCGCGCAACAAGCATGCGTTACCTTCGCTTCGGGATTTTTAATCTGCTGCGCCTCATCCAGCACCGCATAGCCGAATTCGGTGCCCTCCAATAAATGTTTATGCCGGCGCAGTTGCGTATAGCTCGCGATCCACAACTTCGGCCCCCTCCCCGAAGGCACCTCAAATGTTTCGCCGCTGCGCAGCACCGCTATATCCAAATGCGGATACCACTGCTTCACCTCATTCTCCCACACTGGCACCACACTGGCAGGGCATACGATTAAGCTATCCTTCCCCTCAAATGGATAGGCATTCAACAGTGTCAAAATCTGCAGCGTCTTGCCCAGACCCATCTCATCAGCCAACAAACCATGGCAGCTGTGTGCGCGCAGATTCGCCATCCAGCGCACCCCGTGTGCTTGATAAGGACGTAGGAAATCAGGCAACGCCACTTCACTGGGATCCGGTTCCAACAGCTCCCCAAACTCAGCCTGTTCCGGCTCTAGCGTCGCCCGCCACTCTTGCAGCTCTTGCTCCAAGTCTAGCTCCGCACCACGCTCACCAAATAGCGAAAACACCATATAACGCGGCCAAGTTTGCGCTGCCTCCGATCCAGTAGCCGCCGCCACACGCCACTCCGCCAGCGCCTCAGTTTGTTCCTCGGCAATATGCACCAGCCCGAGCCCCTTCACAATATGCGTGCCACGCCCCGCCTTCGCCAAGCGCTCAGCATCTTCGGGATCGAGCCAGCGTTTACCCAACTTTAAACGCCAATCCACACGTATCTCAGCCTTACCAGCCGATTCAACGCGGCCAATAAGCTTCACCTGCTGCACACCCTTCGCCAAGCTCTGCGCATCCAGATCGAGATCTAGATAACCAAAAATATTCTCCCAACGCTTGCGCGTATGCGAGAAAAACGGCGCAATCCGCTCTGGGTCATGCATTAAAAAGTGATTCGAATCGCGACGAAATGTGAATCCGACCTCCTTGGCCAAGGCCGTCAGCCGCACCAAGATCTCGCGCTCCGAACTCGACGTCTTAGCGCCCTCGGCCTGAAACGCCGACTCACGCGAAAAATCAGGATTCACCCAATACGCCGTCATTCGCAGGCCCGTACTAAGCCCCTCCAAACGCGGGGTCAAGCGACGGACTGGTGGCTCTTCTGATTGCTTCGCGTTTACTTTTGAGCCCTGCTTGTTAGCCAACGCCGCCGCCAATATCGCGACATCCTCAGGGTTGGGCTTAGGTTCCGGCACATAAGGCAGCGGATCGATTTCGTCCGCGATCAGCTCCTCAATTTCATACAGCCCACCGACGGCGACCGCATCGCCAAGCGCATCGTCCTCGGTCGAACAGCGTACCATCGGCCCCTGCGCACCCCACTCAATTACTACATAGCAGGTGTCTTTACGCGTGAAGGCACAATTAATGATTGCGTCTTGGTCCGCCAACTCGACCCCCGAAATCTGCCCCTTTCGATAGATCTCGCGTCCGCGTCGCAGTGCCTCTTTGGAGAAGAAAGTCTCCCAATCGAGTGCCACGTTTTCGAACCACACTTCAAGGGCGGCTTGATTATAAACACGACTGGATGCACGGGCAGACATAGAGCGATGATGAACCAGGGATTATAGCTCTTTTAAAAATTCCGTCGCAAGGACATTTGCGGTGATTTATTAAAATGGGTGTTGTTCTTTGCTAAGTTAGCCCAGAGGCGTGTGCCTCGGCGTAGCGTAACCTGGTCTCGCTCCTGCCAGCTTTGCGAGGGTGACAACCTTGGAACGTTTGCGCTACGCCATTTCGGCAGACTTAGACTGATCAAATAAATGCGCCGCGGCCTAGCTAAGCACTCATCCATGTTTTAAGGCTGGGCTCAATCAGTTCCCATAAAAATATAACTTCCCACTTCACACTTTCGGATTCCCCGTCTAAAAGCCTCTGAATGGACAGCGCCCTATTTGACTACCACCTCCCAATGGAACGCATCGCACAAGAGCCCGCCGCTCAGCGCGATGCCTCACGGCTGATGGTGGTAGATCGCAAGACCCGCCAAATCACACACACGACGTTCGCTCAAATCGGCGACCATCTGCCCGCCAACGCCCGCTTCTTTCGCAATAACGCGGCAGTGCTCAAGGCTCGCATCTTTGGTCAGCGACCTAGCGGCGGCAAAGTCGAATGCCTGCTGCTACAGCCCGCGGAAGACGCCATCACCTGGTGGTGCCTGCTACGTCCTGGCAAAAAGACCCTGCAAGTCGGCATCTTCGGCATCGACGGCGAATACAGCGCTGAAGTGCTCAACGCCGGCGAAAATGGCAACTACCGCGTGCGCTTCTACCCCGTGCGCGACGAGTCCGTGACCGAGCTTTCCGAGCGGCTCGGCATTATGCCCCTGCCGCCCTATATCGAACGTACGATCGACGACCCGCGCCGCGCCAACGACAACGAGCGCTACCAGACCGTCTACGCCGATTATAACAAACGCGTCGCCGTAGCTGCGCCCACTGCCGGCCTCCACTTTACACCCGATCTCATCGCTCGCCTCGAAGCACGCGGTGCTCAATTTCACGATCTTACCCTGCAAGTCGGCATCGGCACCTTCCACCCCATTCAGGTCGACAACATCCTTGATCACAACATCCACCACGAGTGGTATGAGATTCCCGCCGCCGTCTTTGAATCGCTCCAGCAAGCCAGCCCAGGCCCTCGTGTGGCGGTCGGCACCACCTCCGTGCGTTCGATCGAAGACGCGATGCGGCGCACCCGAAGCGCACCCGAAACTTGCCTGACTCCAACTGGATCCGTGCAGGCCGAGGCCGACATCTTCATCTACCCACCTGCCCGCCTTGAGGCGGTGGATGCGCTGATTACCAACTTCCACCTGCCGAAATCGACCCTTCTCTGTCTCGTTTCGGCATTTTTGAGTCCCGGCGACGAACGGGGCATTGAATGGTTATTGGCACTTTACGCCGAGGCTATTGAGCATAATTATAACTTCTATAGCTATGGCGACGCCATGCTCATTGTATAGCCCCTCCATCACCCAAAATTCTACCGCCTCATTTTTTTTCGGAATAAGCGACGATCGATTCCACTCACATGACCACAGAATCCAATTTGAACTTCGAAGAAATAGTGAGTGCCTACTACCAACCGCTCTATCGTTTCGGCTACAGTCTAGCCAAAAACGAGCATGAGGCGGGCGACTTAGCCCAACAGGCCTTTTTCATATATGCTGAAAAAGGCGATTCGTTGCGCGACAAATCCAAGGTTAAGTCCTGGTTGTTCACCACTCTTTACCGCGAATTTCTACGCCGCCGCCGTAAAGAAGCCCGTATCGATAGCTACGAGCCCGAAATGCTCGAAAATCTCGGCGGCTCGGTTGAGCCCTATGTGCGCCGCACCATGGATGGTAATCTCGCCGTCGAAGCCCTCGAAGAAGTCGATGCCATCTACCGCGAGCCAGTCGCCCTCTTCTATCTCAAAGATCTTTCTTATAAAGAAATTGCCGAAATTCTCGACGTGCCCATTGGCACAATCATGTCACGGCTCTCTCGCGGCAAAGCGCAGCTCCGCGAGATCTTTAAACGTAAAGAATCCGAAACTTCGGCCAACACCCTTTAAGCTATGGACCGCGAAGAAGCACAAAATATTCTCCAGCTCTGCCGTCCCGACAACGCCGAAGACCGCAACGACCCACTGATTGCAGAAGCACTCGAACGACTCAAGTTGGACGCCGAACTGCGTACTTGGTTTGATGAGCAACAGGCGCTCGATACCAAAATTAGCGACGACCTCAACCGTATCGAACCGCCCGCCGATCTCTATGCAACCATCTTGGTCGGCATGCGTGCCAACGCCGTTCAGTCCGAGCTATTAATCGGCAACGAGGCCGAAGACGTCGAGCAAGACCACCACACCATCCGTTTTCCGCATCCCGAGAATAGCTCCGACCATCGCTCTGGGTTCCGACCATGGATGGGGATTGCCGCAATCTTTGCCATAGCCGGAGTCGCCCTCGTGCTACCTCGCAGTGAAGCGCCGATGCAACTGGCCAACAGCGATCAACCCGCAGCAGGTGCAACGCCCATCATCGCCACCGCAGGTGTGCCGAATATGATCGAATTCCTCGCTCAACAAATCAGCGAGTTCAACGTCTCGAAATTCGACAAACGCGGCGAACAAGTCGGCGAGTTACAAAGCCACCTTGCCAGCACAGGGATGCCGAACCCAGCACATATCCCACAGCAGCTCGAACAGCTTGCCACGATCGGTTGCGTCACCTTCGACTACGATGGCACGAAGCTGAGCATGATTTGCTTCAAGAACGGCCAAGTCTATCACTTGATCACCGTGGATAAGGCACGTGTGCCCAACGACTGCACCCCTTGCAATGGCCAGAAAAGCAAAGTTTTTGAGGCGAAGCAACAAGCCTTCAAAGTATGGGGCGAAGGCGAACAAGTCTTTATTCTCACCACACAAGGCACCGAAGAGGACCTTGCCGATTTTATCTAAAATACGACTATGACCAAACCACTACTCCTCACCCTCGCCTTTGCAATCAGCAGCGTCTACGCCACTGCAGAAGTCGAAATCTACAAAATCGACCCAACGCACTCATCGGTCAAATTCAGCATCCGACACTTCGTTTCCAAAACTACCGGATCATTTAATCAATTCGAAGGCACACTCATCGTCGATCGTGACGACCTGAGCAACAGCAGCGTCGAAGCGATTATCACTGTGCCCTCGGTGAACACCGCCAATAAAAAGCGCGACACTCATCTACAGCAGGACGATTACTTTGCTGCCGAGAAACACCCACTCATTACTTTCAAATCAACCCACTGGGCAAAGACCGACAACAAGGACAGCTTCAAAGTAACGGGTCATCTCACCATGCTCGAAACCACCAAAGAAGTAATACTCGACGTCGATCTCTTAGGCTTCGGCCCAGGCATGAAGGGGGCACAGCTTTCCGGCTGGGAAGCCACCACACAAATCGATCGCACCGAATGGGGCATCCTTGGCGGCAAGCCCGCTGTAGGCGCAGAGGTCGACATCACGATCAACATCGAAGCGGTCAAGCAGTAAGCGATCCACACGATTGAATGGTATGAATTGAGCTTGCTCAACGCCGCATTAAACTGGCCACGCCCACCCTGACGATGCGCGGGCTTTGCCAGTAATGTCGTACTACTTGAACGTTTCCAAAGTTCAAGACTGCGCTCAAGCCTTCTGCTTCAATTGAATAAAACGCTCCCAGTCGGCATCGAATTTTTGATCGATTAACGAGCTAATAAAAGGCCGCCAACGTGGGCGCTCTGGCTTCTTCATTAGAGGCATACTCGCTTGATGTGGCAGACGATTCGCCTTGCGGGTGTTACACGGAATGCACGAAGTCACGATATTCTCCCACGACGTGCGCCCGCCTTTCGCACGCGGGATCACGTGATCCATATTCAATTTATGGTCTGGGAAATCGTTGCCGCAATATTGGCAGCGATAGTGATCGCGCTCAAAAAGATTATCCCGCGTAAAGCGGACTTCCTGCACCGGCAACTTATCGTAGCTGCGTAGCAGTAATACCTTCGGCACCCGCACACGCAGCCGCACGGTTTGCACATAGGCTTCATTGTCCTCGGGTGCCGCTGCTGCGGATTGCTCCAACCACTGCATGCAATCCATCACTTGGAAGCTGCCATCGCCCGTACGGATGACTTGCGCATGGTCTTGCAATAAGAGGCCAAAAGCACGCTGAACACGGACGATGTTGACTGCTTGCCACAGTCGGTTCAGAACGAGTACTTTATATGTAAGGCCAGTGCCCATCTGGGTTATAAGGCCATAGCAACTATCCCACAACTGTCAAACTAGTTCCAGCCACCCGACCATGGCGACAGCATCACCGCCAGATTTTTCGTTTGCCTTCCTCTGTTTCCCTTTGATCCTTACTACTCTTTTTAACCAGAGAAGAACCAACCATTCGTTTAACAGTTTGATTTATATGAAGACTTTCAAAGTACTCTCCACAACTGCCCTATTACTGTCGGCAAGCGCATTTGCTGCAGACATCGAAACGGCACCCGTCAGCGAGCCCGCGGCAACACACGCTGCCGTCGAAACAGTCGCCATTCGCGTGAATGACGAAGTGATCACCCAAGGCGATCTCCAAGAGATGGCAAATACGATGCTCCAGCAGTATCAGGCACAAGCTCAGGGCGCACCCATATCCGACGAAATCAAGGCACAAGCACTCAAGGGTGCTGAGGATAATGCCATCACCGAGAAGCTCATCGCGATCGCCATTGCAGGTTCAGGCATCGTCGTTTCAAATGAAGAAGTGGAGAGCACCATCGCACAAATAAAAACCTCCATTCCTGAGGGAATGACTTTTGAGGCCGCGCTCGCATCACAAGGCATGAGCCTTGAAGCACTGAAGGAAAACATCAAGACCGACATGGCTGCTCGCCAACTGTTCGAAAGCCAAACCAAAGATGTGGCCGAAGCAACCGAAGCGGATGCTCAAGCATTCTACGACGGCAACCCTCAGAACTTCAACGCAGACGAAAACGCATCCGCGAGCCACATTCTGCTCACATTCGAGCAGGGAGAGAGTGACGAAGCGAAGCTCGCCAAGAAAGCACAACTCGAAACGATTCGCGCTGACATCATCGCCGAGACCACCACCTTCGAAGATGCCGCGAAAGCACATTCAGGTTGCCCAAGTGGCGCACAAGGCGGTTCGCTCGGACAATTCGGCAAAGGCCAGATGGTGCCAGAATTCGAAATCGCAGTCTTCGGCCAAGACGTCGACGCAGTCGGTGAAATCGTCGAAACATCCTTCGGCTACCACATCATTAAAGTGACCGAACGCCAAGACGCCAGCGCCACTCCATTCGCCGAAGTGAAGGATCAAATCATCAACTACCTGAGCCAAAACGCGAAAGGCGAAGCAGCACAAGCCTACATCAACAGCCTGCGCGATGCCGCCACGATTGAATACGTTAAGCCAGCAGCAGCGACACCCGAGGCGGTAGACCACAGTGGCCACAACCATTAATTAAGCTCTCAATAGAGCAACACGGCCCACCAGTAAGCATTCAACTGCTTGCCGGTGGGCCTTTTTTATATTTGAGCTCATCGCTGATGAGTGGAAATTGGGAGGGACGACCTCCGCTTATTGCAAGGTGGG
>DJBY01000102.1:8231-9861 GCA_002430605.1 Opitutia bacterium UBA5964
AAGGTGGGCGAGTCGCCCACACTCCTATCACTGCCACCGAAACACCTTGTTGCTGCAGCACAACTAGAACGAAATCAGCTGATCTGGCTTACGAATTTGCGTGCGGAACCAGGTGCCCTGCTTTTTTACCAAATGATTGGTGTTTTGCACAATCGCTGGAGCCAGTGCTTTGCGCTGAATCTCGCCGCGTAAATACGATAAGGTCTCGCGATACCCAATCGCCGCAGCGGCGCTGGGGTTATTTTCAAGGCCGAGCTCACGCAGGCATTCCACTTCTTCGATGAGGCCTGCCTCCATCATTTGATCGACACGACGAGTCACGCGTTGGCGCAAATTTTCGGCGTCACGCTCAAGCAAAATATACCGTTTCTCGCAGTCGGCATAGGGCTCAGGCCGTGCGGCAAACTCAGCCTGTAAGTCGGGCAAGGACTTGCCTGATGCGATACAGCGCTCCAGTGCGCGGAGCACGCGACGTGGATTCAGCGCATCCAAATTACCGATCCCTTCGGGGCTACGTTGACGCAGGTCTGCAACCAAACCCTCCAAGCCATCAGCCGCATAGAGCTCCGCCACCTGCGCACGAATCGCATCGGAAACCACGACAATATCAATCACCGGAGCGAAGAAACTCTTCAAATAAAATCCGCTGCCCCCTGCCACCACCACCGATTTACCACGCGCAAAGATATCGGCCACTGCCGCCTGAGCGTCGCGCACATAGGCAACGATATCGTAAGGCTCGTCCACCGCATTCACATCGATCAAGTGATGCGGCACACGGGCGAGTTCTGCCGGCGAAGGCTTAGCGGTGCCAATATCCATGCCCCGATAAACCAGTGACGCGTCGCACGACACGATCTCGGCATTTTGCTCCTCAGCGTAAGAGAGTGCGTATTCGGTTTTGCCGACCGCAGTCGGACCAGTAATGATGTGTAAGGTCTGTGTCATAAAATTATACATTGAGCCTATGACAGGCTCAGTTGCCACTTCCAACTTCTTTTTATTGCATGCTCGCTGGGGCTTTGCTTCGTAAAGACCTCGCAGCATGCTCGCACTCACAAACTAAAGCGGTCCGCAGCTAGCAAAGCGGCGACAATCACCCTTGGCAAACGAGACGGAGACAATAAGCCTCTACGACACGATGACCTTAACACCTCTTGAATACGATTGCACACAATGTGGTGCCTGCTGTCGTAGCTTCCCTATCTTTGCAAGCGAAACGGATGCGGTGCGAGAGCCTGCGATTCGAAATGAGGCACGCGCATTGCCGGAGTATCTTCAAACAGAGGACAAAGCCTACCAGCTCTTTCCACTCCCGTTTCACACGCGTTGCCCGTATCTTAAAGAGGACGAATTATGCCGTATTTACGAATCGCGTCCGAGCGTGTGTCGCCGTTTCGAAGCAGGCAGCGAGCAATGCATCGAAGCGCGGCGGCGGCAGGGAATCGGCGAAGAGTTCGACCGTGCCGAACAGTGAGAGTCACGCTTCGCGAGCGAGGAGTGAAAGTCGGAAATGCTGGTATCAATCAAAAATGGGCACCACTTTCGTGCGGTTGACGGTAACTTGGGAGGGATGACCTCCGTGTCGTCCGCGGTAATTCGATCAGGTTTTCGTGGCATGACAGATGAA
>DJBY01000102.1:9996-13393 GCA_002430605.1 Opitutia bacterium UBA5964
AGGGGCACGGCGGACGAGGCGGAACTCGTCCCTCCCCTAAAGTCACTCCTCCAAAGTCACTCCCCACTTTCACTCGCGAAGCGTATCACTCGATCGCGCAGCGATCGTCACTCGCGCAATGTGCCAGCGGCCAGCTCTGCCAGAAAGGATTGATACGCCATCGGCACACCTTGCTCGATGGGAATCTGCGGCGCCCAGCCAGTTGCTTTGATCTTGGAAATATCGGTGAGCTTGCGCGGCGTGCCGTCTGGCTTCGTAGTGTCGAAAGTAAGCTTACCCTCATAGCCGACAGTGTCTTTGATTAAGCGAGCGAGGTCGCCAATTGAAATATCGATGCCGCAACCGAGGTTGACCCACTCGGGTGGGTGCTCGAGCTCGAGCAAATGCAAAATACCTGCGGCAGCGTCATCGGCATGTAGGAACTCGCGCAGCGGAGTGCCAGTGCCCCAAATCGCAACTTCGGGTGCCTGCTTCGCCTTCGCTTCGTGGAAGCGGCGGATTAACGCCGGCAGCACATGGGAATTTTGCGGGTGATAATTATCACCCTCTCCGTAAAGATTGGTCGGCATCGCTGAGTGATAGCAGACCCCGTATTGGCGGCGGTAGAACTCACACATTTTCAGGCCTGCGATCTTGGCGATGGCATAAGCCTCGTTGGTCGCTTCGAGTGGACCCGTGAGCAAGGATTCCTCCTTGATCGGCTGCTCGGCAAATTTCGGATAGATACAGGTACTGCCGAGAAAGAGCAGACGTTGCACGCCTTCGTTGTAGGCCTCAACAATCGTGTTTTGCGCGATGGCGAGATTTTCCATCATGAACTCGGCTGGATAGGTACTATTGGCGTGGATTCCGCCGACACGCGCCGCAGCGATAATCACAACGTCCGGCTTTTCCGCCGCGTAGAAAGCGCGCACGGCGGCTTGGTTAGTCAGGTCGAGTTCGCTGCGGGTGCGCAGTATCATATTATCAAAGCCCTTGGCACGCAGTGCACGCACCACCGCTGAGCCAACCATGCCACGATGACCGGCGACGTATATTTTTGATGTCTTATTCATATCTGCTGTTTCTCGCCCCCTGCTCTTTTTAATCTTACTCCTAATCCTAATCTTAGTCCTAATCCCTACTTTAAGACAGAATTAAGAGTATATGTAAGATTATGATTAAGGCAAAGAACCAGTGTTAACCATTGGTCGCTTGCTTAAACGCGAGCTCTTGCTTGGCGAGCACGAGGTCGGCATCGACCATAATCTTGACCAGCTCCTTAAATTTGACCTTTGGCACCCAGCCAAGTTTCTTCTTGGCCTTGGCTGCATCTCCGATGAGTAACTCGACTTCAGCCGGACGCTCATAGCGCTTGTCGTAGTCGACGTATTTCTCCCAATCTAGATCAAGGTTGTTGAATGTCTCGATCACGAAGTCCTTCACTGAATGTGTTTCGTTGGTGGCCATCACATAATCATCGCCCTCGTCTTGCTGTAGCATCAGCCACATCGCTTCGACGTATTCCTTAGCGTAGCCCCAGTCGCGCTGCGCATCGAGATTGCCCAGGAAGAGTTTATCTTGCAGCCCCAGCTTGATACGCGTCGCTGCACGCGTGATCTTACGCGTCACGAAGGTCTCGCCACGACGCGGAGACTCGTGATTAAAGAGGATACCGTTGGTCGCGTGCATCCCGTAAGACTCACGGTAGTTCACTGTGAGCCAATATGCGTAGACCTTGGCGCAACCATAAGGCGAGCGTGGGTAGAACGGTGTCTTCTCAGTTTGAGGCACTTCTTGAACCAGACCAAACATTTCGGAGGAGGAGGCTTGGTAGAACCGGCACTTGCCTTCGAGGGCCACTTCACGAATCGCTTCGAGCAGGCGCAAGGTGCCGAGGCCCGTAATGTCGCCGGTGTATTCCGGCACATCAAAGGATACACGCACGTGGCTCTGCGCACCCAGATGATAAATTTCGTCTGGCTGCAATTGATAGATCAATTTCATCAGCATCACGCCATCGGCCAAATCTCCGTAATGCAGGAACATCTTGGTGCCATTGATGTGCGGATCTGTGTAGAGATGATCAATACGCTGCGTATTGAAAGTCGAGCAACGACGGATGATGCCATGCACCTCGTAGCCCTTTGCCAATAGAAGTTCTGCAAGATAAGATCCATCTTGCCCGGTGATACCTGTGATGAGTGCTTTTTTCATAATGCCCACTAGTATACTGATTTTTTGAAAATATTCTTTTCGTATTTACGTATATATGTTTGTATATTTACGAATATTAGATGAATTCTTCGGAAAAAATGATCGCGGTCGCCTTCGATCTGAACTTTCGGCATGCCGCTGAAATATTCAGTGGCGTATCCGACTATGTTGCTGAGGCGCGCTTGGAGTGGCAGCTCATGCCCCTAAACTTCGGCTTTGAAGTGCGGCTGATGGAACTCGCGAAGTCTGGGCAACTTGCAGGTGCGATCGGAACTTTCGTCAGCGACGGTTGGATTGCTGGGCTGGTCGAGCAAGGCGTTACAGCGGTCAACATGTTTAACTTCTCCGCAATCAACAGCATTCCCAACGTCGGTCCAGACGACGAAGCCACTGGCCGATCCGCCGCCGAGCACCTTCTGGCCCAACGAGCCAAGTGCTTTGCGTTCTTCGGCGCGGATGGCGTTCACTACACCCGCCTGCGCGAAGCGGGCTTCAGAGCGGGCCTGTCCGACACGACTAAGATCATTGAGCTGCGCCCTGGACCACTGTTAGCCGACCAAATCAACGCGCTCCCCCGCGACGACGGCCTGCTCGGTGTGTTTTGCTCCAACGATCTTTGCGCGCGGGAGTTCATACTGGAAGCACAACGGCAAGGCCTGCAGTGCGGCCGCGACATACTGGTGGTCGGCGTCGATAACGATCCCTCCGAGTCGATCTTTGCGGGAATCGGCATCAGTAGTTTCAGGCAACCGATCCGCGAAACAGGCTACAAATCGGCCCAAGCCCTACACGAACTTCTAACCCAAGGGCACCTCTCCTCAGATCTCACTCTACAAACCCCATCCCAGCTGATCCCGCGCGCATCCTCGCTTGCGAAAGGCCGTGCGCGCATCGCGCAACAAGCCGCCAACCTACTTCATGATAATCTAGCGAACTCCGAATTGGAGATGGAGCAGATCGCGCACCGCGTAGGGGTCTCGCGCCGCGTGCTTGAACTTGCCCTCAAGGCGCAACTCAACACCAGCCCCTATCAATTACTTTCCAAAGCCCGACTCAAACTCGCTCAGCAACTCCTAAAAACGACCACTCTCCCGGTCATGGAGATCGGCACGCGCTGCGGTTACCCCGAGCCCCACCACTTCTCCGCATGGTTTAAAAAGCAAACCAGCGTTGCCCCCAAAACATACCGAGACGCACAATC
>DJBY01000115.1:0-11434 GCA_002430605.1 Opitutia bacterium UBA5964
ATGAATCTCTCCGACGGCGGCCACCTCACACATGGCCACCCAATGAACTTCAGCGGCATCTACCACGATGTGGTCAATTACGGCGTCGACGTCGAAAACGGCCTCATCGATTATGATGCGATCGCCGCAACCGCACGCGCCGAGAAGCCGAAGATGATCACTGTGGGCGCATCTGCCTACTCCCGTATCATCGACTTTGAGCGTATGGGCGAAATCGCCCGCGAAGTGGGCGCCTACCTGATGGCCGACATCGCGCACATCGCCGGCCTCGTCGCGGCAGGGGTTCACCCCTCGCCAGTACCGCATGCCGACTTTGTCACCACCACTACACACAAGACCCTGCGCGGCCCACGTGGCGGCCTGATTCTGTGTAAAGCTGCACACGCCAAAAAGATCGACACCGCAGTCTTCCCCGGCACGCAAGGCGGCCCATTGATGCATGTGATCGCAGCCAAAGCGGTGTGCTTCAAGGAAGCGGCGACCGACGACTTCAAAGCCTATCAAACACAGGTCGCAGCCAATGCCAAAGCACTCGCGAATGCATTGATCGAGCGCGGCCACCACATCGTCAGCGGTGGCACCGACAATCACCTGATGATGATCGACCTGCGTAAAAAAGACCCAGAACTGACTGGTAAAGTCGCGCAGATCGCACTGGACGCTGCCAATATCACCGCAAACAAAAACACCGTTCCCGGCGAAACACGCAGCCCCTTCCAGACCAGTGGCATCCGCCTTGGCACACCAGCGGTGACTAGCCGCGGCATGGTTGAGGCCGACATGCTTCGCATCGCCGAAGCGATCGACATGGTGCTCAGCGCACCGACCGACGAGGCCGTCATCGCCCAAGCCCGCGCCATCGCGGAAGACCTCAGCCGACAGTATCCGCTGCCTTATCCCGCATAGCTCGAAGGCAATCCTGCAACTCTTTCCAAGAAGCCCACCTCCGCGTGGGCTTCTTTTTTTTTGCTGCCCCCATTCCGACCAGCAGCTGGTGGCATCTATTTAAGCGCCAGCGGATACAATCCTGGCGTAAAGCCAGTCACTACGAATATTTGTAGCGAGCGGGTTTATCCCGCGATCTTCAACAGATTCACCAGACCACAAAGCTTTCCGTAAAGGGCCTGCGCCCTCCATCTACGGCAGAAAACAACTCATATTAGCAATACATAGTCGCCAAAAAGAGTTGGACTTACTCGACAAAATGCGTAAATTTTGTTTTTTAATTTAATAGCCAATTCTGGCTAGCACACCTACCTCCACACGATTTTATTATAATCATGATCAAAACAAAATCCCCACGTTCAGGCTTCACCCTGATTGAACTCCTCACAGTTATCGCGATTATCGGCATCCTGGCCGCGATCCTTATTCCCGCCGTCGGCAAAGTCCGCGAAGTGGCGAATAAGTCCACATCCGCCTCGGACATGCGCTCCATCGCACTCTCCTACGCCACCTACTCTCAGTCCGGCGGACGCACACGCGTATTGAATGAAAACCGCCTTATCGCGAAATCTTACCCTAAAAGCGTTCAAGGTGTGGCACAATTCCTCGGCGATGAAGCCGACTTGAACGACGCGACCATCTGGCGTATCGGAGTCGATCCCGAGGTCATTGCGACAGAGCCAAACCCTCCAACTGTTGGATTCCGCGGTAGTGACGGAACATATACTGCTAACACCGAATTCACCTCATCCCCAGTGAGCTATGACTTTATCTTGGGCGTTGGCGGCAATGATCCCTCCACGACGACACCACTACTGGTAACGCGTGGCTTAAGCACCGATGGTCAATGGGATAATACCACCCCATGGGGACGCGGCGGGCACATTGCGTTCCTTGATGCCCACGTGACTTTCTACAACGAACTAGACGGGACAGAGGATGGCTTCGTCAATCGCGCTGATGGTAAATTGACTAAAAGCTACGAAGATGCCATTCGCGACAGCGCTGAACTGCTAGAAGCAAGTTCAAACTAAGGGTCTTCAACCCATTCTTTCCAAAAACTCGGACTCGCAAGAGTCCGAGTTTTTCTTTGCCCGCACACCGACTTTAAGATTATTGATCACGACCTTAGAAAACTAGCATCCCTGACTGATACAAACGGGAATGTCATTCCCGCTCTGGCAATCACACCCAAACTTGGTTTTTTCTTTGTTTATCTTTGTAATTTTGGGATTGTTTAACGCTCGGCTAATCCCTTAGTTGGCAATCATAATGTCCGACCCGATTTTCATACTTGGCCACAAAAATCCCGACGCCGATGCGATTTGCTCTGCAATTGCCTATGAAGCGTACAAACACGCCACCGGCGAAACCGAATATACCGCGGCTCGTTGTGGCAACTCGAATGCACGGATCGACGCGATCCTAGAGCGCTTCAACGTGCCCCTGCCACGTTTCATCGGCGATGTCACACCGCGCGTGGAAAACATCATGCACTCGAAAGTGCGCTCCGTTACCAAAAATAGCACCTGCGCCGAAGCACTGGAATTGATCGACAAGTATGACGTACGCGCCCTGCCCGTAGTCGATGACAACGGCCACCTCGAAGGCCTGATCTCCATTTTCCAATTGGGCGAATTCTTCATCCCCAAGCCAAGTGAGCCGCGCAAGATGCGCCGGGTGCACACCAGCATCGGCGCCATCATTCGCTCGCTCAGCGCCACTGTGCTGCACCAAGATCGCTCTGACCAAGTCGAAGAACTATTCGTACGCGTCGGTGCCATGGACATTCGCTCCTTCGAAAACAATCATAAGGAGAATGGCACCAGCGCCAACACCAGCGTCATCGTCGTCGGCGACCGCAGAGACATCCAAGAACGCTGCATGCAACTCGGCGTACGTCTGCTGGTGATCACCGGTGGCCTCGAGGTCGACGCCGACATGATCGAGCAGGCCAAAGAGCGCAACGTTTCGCTGATCGTCAGCCCTTACGATTCTGCCTCCACGTCTTGGATCATCCGCACCGCCACGCACATCGATTCACTGGTCGATACCGAGGTGAAGTGCTTCAGCGCCGAAGACCGGATCGAATCTGTCAAGCGCCGGATCGCCAATTCCAACGACCCGCTTTACATGGTGACCAACGAGGACAAGGAGCTACTCGGCGTGTTCTCTAAAAGCGACATCCTGCGCCCGAGTCGCACACGTATCGCGCTGGTGGATCACAACGAGCTCGGCCAAGCCGTGAACGGCGCCAAGCAGGTGCAAATCACCGAAATCCTAGACCACCACCGCCTCGGCAATATCCCGACCGACCAACCTATTCTGTTCATCAATCGGCCAGTCGGCTCGACCTGCTCAATTATCGCTGACCTATTTCGTACGCGATCGCTCACACCGACGCCAGCCATGGCAGGCATTATGATGTCCGGGATCATCTCCGACACCCTCTTTCTCAATAGTCCAACGACTACCCCTCTCGAAAGCGAACTGCTCGATTGGCTCTCGCCGATCGCCGCAATTAGTGCCGAAGAACTGGCGGAACTCATTTTCTCATCCGGTTCGGTGATTATCAATCACACACCCGAAGAAGTGGTTTGCTCAGACTGCAAGAGTTACTCCGATGGCGACATCACTTACTCGGTCTCTCAGATTGAAGAACTAGGATTTGCTAATTTTTGGAAACACGAAGATGCCCTCGACCTTGCGCTCGAAGCCTACCGTAAAAAAGAAGGGCTGCTCTTTAGCTTCCTGCTAGTGACCGATATTAACACCCAGGATTCACTGCTCGTGGTGGCTGGTAGTGACGAAATCAAGGGCCAGATCAACTATCCACAGCACGGCCAAAACAACATTTACGATTTAGCGGGGATCGTTAGCCGCAAGAAGCAACTGATCCCCTACATCTCGACGCTGTTGAAGACCATGGGCGTGGGCGGGTAAGCTGGCAGCGCAAGTCCCGTGGCCTACGTCGTCAGACGGGGGTTCTGCAACGAGCACACGCCCACAACTGCAACGCTCCCCGATCTCACGATCGAGGCCACACAGCATCGCAAGTCCCTTGGCCTACGTCGTCACAGACGGGGGTTCTGGGCATAACACACGTGACTACTGCATCAGTAACGCATCGCCATCGAGCGTGAAACGCACGGTACTCTGCTCGGCGACATCGCCGCTGAGAATACCGCGCGCCAGGCGCGTCTCGACCTGCTTCTGCAAGAAGCGCTTGAGAGGGCGTGCACCATAGACGGGGTCGTAACCTTTCTCGCCGATCCAAGCACTGGCCGCTTGGTCAAATTCGATCACGATCTGCCGATCGGCAAGCCGTGCATTGAGTTGCGCGAGCAACAGGTCGACGATCTCAGTGATCTCTTCAAGCGTGAGTGGCTTAAACAAAATGACGTCGTCGATTCGGTTTAAGAACTCAGGGCGGAAGCCTTGACGCAACTCTGTCATCACAGAATCGCGCACCGTTTCCGGTATTTGATCTCCGGATACACCTTCGGTTAAATAGCGGCTGCCGACATTGGAGGTCATAATGATCACCGTGTTCTTAAAGTCCACAGTATGCCCCTGCGAATCAGTAATGCGGCCGTCGTCCATCACTTGCAGCAAGACGTTGAAAACATCCGGGTGCGCCTTTTCGATTTCGTCGAACAGCACGACGCTGTAAGGCTTGCGGCGCACGGCTTCGGTAAGCTGTCCACCTTCATCATAACCGACATAGCCCGGCGGCGCACCGATCAATCGAGCCACGGAGTGCTTCTCCATATATTCGGACATGTCGAGGCGCACGATATTGTCGGCCGAGTCAAACAGTGTCGCGGCGAGCGTGCGGGCTAACTCGGTCTTCCCGACGCCAGTCGGCCCGAGGAACAGAAAGCTGCCAATCGGCCGGCGCGGATCTTTAATACCCGCACGAGCACGCAGAATCGCTTCAGAGACGAGCGTGACCGCTTCATCTTGGCCAACCACACTTTCGTGCAATACTTCGTCAAGACGGAGCAACTTCTCGCGCTCACCCTCAACTAGACGCGTCACGGGCACACCGGTCCACTTCGAAACAATGTCGGCGATCTCGTCTTGCGAGACTTCCTCCTTCAAGAGTGCGCCTTCCTTCGCCTCAACCGCTTCGAGAGCTTGTAGCTTTTCTTCCAGCTCTGGCATCTTGCCATGCCGAAGCTGGGCGACGACATTGAGATCGTATTCGCGCTCGGCTCTTTCCATTGCGATACGGGTGGCATCGAGCTCTTCACGCACGGCGCGGATTTCGTCAATGGCCCCCTTTTCGTTGTCCCACTGCGAACGGAAGACGCCGACCTCTTCACGAACGTTCGCGAGCTCCTTAGACAGTACCTTCAGCCGCGCCTTGGAGGCGTCATCCTTCTCGTTTTTCAACGCGGCCTCTTCGATTTCAAGTTGGAGCGCACGCCGCGTCAGCGCATCGAGTTCCTGCGGCATGCTGTCCATCTCGGTGCGAATCATCGCACAGGCTTCGTCAACCAGGTCGATCGCCTTATCTGGCAGAAAGCGGTCGGTGATATAACGATGCGAGAGCACAGCGGCTTGCACGAGCGCGTTGTCTTGAATGCGCACGCCATGGAAGAGTTCGAAGCGCTCGCGAATGCCGCGAAGAATCGAAATGGTATCTTCAACAGTGGGCTGATCGACCTGCACCGGCTGGAAGCGGCGTTCGAGGGCCGCGTCTTTCTCGATGTATTGTCGATACTCATCGAGCGTCGTCGCGCCGATACAGTGCAGCTCGCCACGCGCCAACATCGGCTTGAGCATATTGCCCGCGTCCATCGCACCTTCAGACTTGCCAGCACCGACGATCGTATGCAGCTCGTCAATGAACAGCAGAATGCGCCCCTCGCTGGACTTCACTTCCGCTAAGACTGCCTTGAGGCGCTCTTCAAATTCGCCGCGATACTTGGCACCCGCAATCAGCGAGCCCATATCGAGGGCAAAGATCGTCTTGTCCTTGAGGCCCTCGGAGACGTCGCCACGGACAATACGCTGCGCTAGGCCCTCGACAATCGCAGTCTTACCGACGCCAGGCTCACCGATTAGTACCGGATTATTCTTGGTCTTGCGCGACAGGATACGAATCACTCGGCGGATCTCTTCATCACGCCCAATCACTGGGTCCATTTTACCCTTACGTGCCTGTTCGACCAGATCGATGCCGTATTTCTCCAGCGCCTCGAAAGTAGTCTCTGGATTACGGCTGGTTACCCTTTGACCGCCACGTAACGATTTAAGCACTCCTAGTACCTTATCATGATCGAGTGTAAACTGCGCAAAGAATTTGCCGAGCTTGCTATTCGCCTCCGCGCTCAACAGGCCGAGGAACAGGTGCTCCGTGCTGACGAACTCATCCTTCAGCGTGGTTTTCTGTTGATCGGCTTGCGAAATCACCTGCTGTAAGGCCGACGAGACATAGACTTGGCTAACATTGACGCTGCCCGTGGCTTTCGGCAGTTTATCGATCTCGCGCTCTGTGGCGAGCTGCACCGCAGCAGGCGTGATTTGCAGCCGCTCCAGCAGGCTGGGCACAATGCCACCTTCCTGTTGAACCAGAGCGAGCAGGAGATGCCAGACGTCGATCTCCTGCTGACCGTGACGACGCGCAAGATTCTGCGCCTCCTGTACGGCAAAAGCGGATTTCTCGGTAAATGTGTTAAAATCAATATTCATGCCCATCACTCTTGCATAACTCGTTCCAACTGACGAACCAAGCGATCAATTTACCACAAGATACTATTATTTAGCGACTTACAAATAAACTAGAGGGCATTTTTAGGTATTCAAGACGAACAAAGCGAGACAACGAGCCACAGGTAGCGACAAAATGACTCACTAGCACGCAGTGAATGACTCTCGACAAAGCCAGTATCGCTCACAGCTTATTTAGAGAGTATGCTTCGCCTCAAACAAAACGCACTCGCTTATCTAAGCACCACACTCCTGGTGATCGCTAGTTGCCAGGTGTCCGCCTTTGAGCAAGGCACCTATTTCATCTATCAGCTCGTCGAGCAAAGTGACGCGCCAGCCATCGACCAGCGCCTCACAGTGAACCGTCAACTGTTTGCCAAAGCAAAAACGCCCGCAGTGACACGCACGGCCAAAGCCGCCGAAGCTTCAGAGTTCGAGATAAACTACACCACTCTGGGCACCACTACAAACTCCGGCTTTGACTCCACCCAGACATACAGCACTGAGCTGGAAACGACCAGTGAGGCATCGACGTTTGGTATTGGCACGCAGGAGACTATTTCCCTCTTTGATCATTAGCCACTGATCCGGAAACTGTTTTTTAATTGCCGCACGCCGCGCCAAGAGTCCGCAAAGAGTCCTCAGTCGCAGACGTCATATCTGGGAGGGATGAGCTAACTGGGAGGGACGACCTTAGTGTCGTCCGCATTGCCCCTGACCGTATGGTGCTGCGGTCCGCGCGGAGGCCGACCGCAGCCCTTCGGTTCCACTCGATATGCTTCACCATCTCCGCCAGGCCTCGGTCGAAGTTGAGCGTTCGAGGTTCAAAGTTCCAACGCGCTACGCCTTGTTGACCTTCGCCGCTCGTTGTCGGTTCGGGTAAAGCGTCCGACAGATTGGACAGATGGTGCCATCGCAGCCGCGCGCGGAGCAATACTCACGGCCGTAATAAATAATTTGCAAGTGCAGGGCATTCCAACTCGCCTCAGGGAACAGCCGCTTCAGATCACGCTCGGTCTGCACCACACTCCTGCCATCTGTTAAGCCCCAGCGCTGCGCCAAGCGATGAATATGGGTATCGACCGCAAAAGCTGGCACGCCGAACGCCTGCGACATAACCACCGACGCGGTCTTATGCCCCACCCCAGGAAAGGTCTCCAGTATCGCCATATCGGCAGGCACCACGCCGCCATGGTCCTCAACCAACATCCGCGACAGACCAGCGATGCCCTTCGACTTCATCGGCGACAGGCCACACGGCCGAATGATCTCACGAATCTCCTCCACAGGCACCCGCACCATCGCCTCCGGCGTATCCGCGCGCGCAAACAGTGTTGGCGTTATTTGGTTGACCCGCACATCGGTGCACTGCGCCGAGAGCAATACCGCGATCAGCAACGTATACGGATCCTTATGATCCAACGGGATCGGCGGATTCGGATATAGCTCCTGCAAGCGTTGGAGAACATATGCAGCACGCGCTTTTTTAATCATCACAACATTGATGCATACCTAAGCGACTGATGCACCACGAAAAAATGTATCGACGATTACTGAAGGCGCACACTGCATTTCAGAATGGAGTGAGGGCGACTCGCCCTCATCACTTGAATCACGTGGCCGAGTCGCCCACACTCCGAGCACTGATCACACGAAGGCTCCAAGGAGAATTCCCAAAATGCCAGCGGCGATTTACTTTTTTCATCCAGACTCAAGCCACCATCAATCATTCAGCGAGAATTCGATTCGCCACGAGTATTTGGCGCTCACCGCTTGGCCGTTTCGCATCGGCGGAGAGAAGCGGGTGGCCGCAGCGCCAGCCTTTGCGGGTGCGACGAACTCCTGATGCGAATAGCTTAGCACCTCCTGCACATCCACGCGCCCGCGGGGATCAATAAAGACCAGCAACTTCACATGCCCTTCCACCCTGCGGCGCAGTAGCTGCACTGGGTATTGAATCTGACCACGCCGAGTGACATGCGGCACCTCATCCAGATCATCAAACCCATAGCGCTGCATCATCGCGGCCACCGACTCAATCTCAAAGTTTAGATCCAGCCCATCGCCAATCGTCAAATTGCCGCCAGTTCCGGGGCTCAAGCTCAACTCCAGTTGCTCCAAGCTCGGCAGCGGCGGTCGCGTGTCCAACTTAGGCGGAGTCTCCTGCTCAGGCTCAGGTGGCGGCGGCGGTGGATCACTCGGCGGAGGCGGAGGCAACACCGCCAGTACCAACTCTTCAATCGTGTTAGACGGTTTCGCTGGCGTTTGCCACATCTGCGTCAACGGAACCAACAAAAAGATCAGCAACGCCACAGCCACCCCTAGCGCAATGCTGACAGGTAACCCTTGGCGATCTCTGGGTTTCTGATAAAGGCGCGTCATAAATTGCCGCGTATGCTTCTACGCTTTTGCGGTGCTGTCAAAGTCCGAGCGACTAAAACCTACGCCTAATTTGCGTGCTCGATTTCGCGCCTCAGCCCTTCATCGCGCTTCTCGACCTGCTGAATCCCCGCATCCACGGCATCAATCACCAACTGCCCCACATACTGAGCGGCCATACCGCCAAGCCCGGCCACAACTAAAACCACTACAGCCGCGCCTCGACCAATGCCCCACACCTTCGACGACGCCAACAATGCGACGAGTCCCGCAACGGCTGCAAACACAGACCACGGCAAATAACTCGCCGCCCAATCTCCTTCAACTTTCGGCAGTGCATAGCGCTCCACCACCACATAGCCGACAGCCGCGAAGACTAGCGGTAATCCAACTGCAATCATCGCCGTGAACACCCCTTTCGAACTGCCGAACAGTCCAGCCAAGAGCCGCGCCACCAGCAGTATGCCGCCCAGCGTGCACCCCACCGTAATATAAAACTCCACGGTGCCCACTTCGTAGCGAAAGATCATAACAAAGAAGGCGAGCAGAGATTCAATAATCAGTTCGGGCATAATAGATTGGGTTAAGGGGTCGCAGATTCGTCCATCAACACCTTACGAACTGATGCACTGAATGCGACGCCATTTTTCCGGGCCGCCGTGTAACTCCCCACGAACAATTAATACTGGTTCAGATTGACTCAGAAGTCTTGCTCGCACTCTCAGTTGCGCTAACCTGCCTTTGAATGCCTAGGTTTTTCCGAGAAATTTTGATCATCACCGCGCTCACCGCACTGGGCGCAGCATTCTCGCTATACAGTGGACTCGCGCCCCTGCCTTGGACGGCGCCCGAGTTAGCCGCGGGCGAGATTCGACTGACCGATGCACGAGCACTGCAGGTCATCTGGATCGATGCACGCAGTGAAGCTGATTACCGCACCGAACACATCCCTGCGGCGATTTGTGTTAATGACGACTACTGGGAAACTGGCATCATCGAGCTCATGGACGCATGGCTCACGCAACCGCGCCCGATCGTGGTATATTGTGGCAGTGAACGCTGCGACACGAGCAAGCGCATTGCCGATCGCCTACGCGAGGCCCTGCCAGATGCTGAAATTTATAGTCTGAAAGGAGGATGGGACGCATGGCTGCGATAACTAACAGACACCTCTTCGTGCTGCTCGGTCGCCTCGCACTCGCCGCCGTGTTTGTGACGGCAGCGCTGCCGAAGATTGAAGATCCGGTCGCATTCGCAAGCTCTGTGGACGCGTTTCGAGTGATCAACTCCGGACTTTCTGGCTGGGTGGCTCTATGCTTACCGTGGCTAGAGCTGGTGCTCGGGATCGGCATCCTACTGCCAGTGATCCGACGCGCCAGCGGCGCTCTGATTGGGCTCTTGCTGCTACTCTTCATCGCGCTGCATCTCAGCGCATGGGCGCGCGGACTCGACATTAGCTGCGGTTGCTTCGGCTCGGAGACGGGCGAAGCGACCGCCGACTACCGCTGGCTCATCCTGCGCAATCTACTCCTGCTGGGAGCGGTGCTCTTGGTGCTCAAACAAGACCGACGGAACAATAACGAGGCACCCAGCTCATAAGAAGCCGCTTCCCGCTTGCACCTCCTCCGCACACAAATATTTATATCACTCGTTATGTTTAAGCATTTATCCGCAGCCTTCTTCACCATTCCCCTGCTGGCACTCTTCCTGCCAGCAGCTGCCGAAGCGTCGAGGCTTGAATGGAATCAAACCGAGGCACGAATCGAGCTCAAACCGGACGAGGAAGAAGCACGGGCCGAGTTCGTCGTGACTAACAAAGGCGACGAGACGGTGCGCATCGCTCGAGTCAAGACCAGCTGTGGCTGCACCAGCTCGATCCTGAATCAAAAAATCATCAAGCCCGGCGAATCTACCACGATCACCGCCATTTTTCATAAGGGCAAACGCCAAGGGCTGAACCACAACAAGCTTGAGGTGTTCCTCGATGATCAGGCCGACGCGGTGGCGATGCTGCATATGATTGTGCAAGTGCCAACGCTCGTCGAGGCACAGCCGCAAATTGTCTACTGGAACCCGTCCACCTCCAGAACCGAGCGTCACATTCGAATCAAGCTAGACAAACGCTATGTCAACGAGATCACCAGTATCGAGTACGATCGCTCCACGCTCACGATTACAGCAGAGGCCGACCCTGATGGCCGCGCAGACCGTATCCTCCACATCCTGCCGAAGTCTTTTGAGACGCAGATTCGCGAGACGGTGCTGATCCACGCACGCGGCGTTGACGGCATGAAAGCTGAAGCCCGGCTACACATCTTCGTGCAGCCTTAGGCAGCGCGGCGATGACGAATGGCTGACCATAGGAGTGAGGGCGACTCGCCCTCGTTTACAT
>DJBY01000115.1:11616-32175 GCA_002430605.1 Opitutia bacterium UBA5964
CCCTCGTTTACATCGGCATTGGCTCAACGTGAGCGACTCGCCCTCGTTTACATCGGCATTGGCTCAACGTGGGCGACTCGCCCACGCTCGATACAGAAAACTAATTAACCATCACTCATTCGCAATTCGATGTTGAGCTCGAACCGACGTCCAACTGTTACACCATCCGACTTTTATATCTTTCTCCCGCGACAAAGTCGCTACTTACCAAGATCATATTGATCGATACGCTTGCGTAGCGTGGCCCGCGTGATGCCGAGTATTTCAGCGGCTTTGACTTGCTTGCCCCCCACGTCTTCGAGCGTACGCTTGATGATTTCGCGCTCGGCGTGTTGGAGTATATTGGTGCCATGCGCCTCACGCAGTTGCTTATAGACTTCGGCAAATGGCTCGCCGAAAGGCATACTCACTGGTGCATCCGCCGCTGGCACTTCAGCATGTGGCACTTCGGTCGATTCGACAGATTGGGCGCGGTCATCGATGTTTAAAAAATTGTCGCCTACCGGCGGCGCAGGCGCATCGACTCCTCCGACTGCGGAGAGGAGTTCCTGCGGCAAGTCTTTGATTAAAATCGTATCACCCTGCGCCATCACCGCACTGCGATAGATCAAATTCTCCAGCTCGCGGACGTTGCCCGGCCAAGTGTATTTTGACAACACCGCCATCGCCTCAGGCGAGATCGCCTTGGTCGCGGCCTTACTATCACGAGCGAGTCGCTTGAGCACAAAATCGACCAACAGCGGCACATCCTCGAGACGCTCACGCAGCGGCGGCAGTTGAATGCGCACCACATTTAAGCGGTAATAGAGATCTTCACGGAAAGTCTTTTCCTGCACCATCGCTTCGAGCGGTTTATTGGTGGCAGCGAGCAGGCGCACATCGACCTTGACGGTCTCACTACTGCCGACGCGCTGAATCTCGCCTTCCTGCAGGGCACGCAGAATCTTGGTCTGCGTGGCGAGCGCCATATCGCCGATCTCATCGAGAAAAATGGTGCCACCATCGCACAGCTCAAACTTACCAATGCGCTGTGTCGTAGCTCCGGTAAACGAGCCCTTCTCGTGGCCAAACAACTCGCTCTCGATCAAATTGTCCGGAATCGCAGCGCAATTAACCGCGATGTAAGGCTTCTGCGCGCGCAGACTATTTTTAAAAATCGCGCGGGCGATTAATTCCTTACCGGTGCCACTCTCGCCCGTAACCATCACCGTCACATCACTGGCGGCGACCTGACCGATCATTTTAAACACCGCCTGCATCGCAGACGAGCTGCCGATAATACCGCCCTCGATCTCCTCCGCGCTCACCCCCTCCGACTTCACGCCTTGGTTCGCACGGACAAGATCGCTCGAAGCCGCCAGAGCCGAATCGATCAACGACAGGATCTTCTTCGGGTCAAAGGGTTTCATGATGTAGTCGAACGCGCCGAACTTCATCGCCTCAATTGTGGTCTGAGTCGTGCCATAGGCAGTCATCAAGATAATCATCGCATTCGGGTTTGCCCCGCGCAGATGTTGCAGGGCTTCAATCCCGCTCATGCCTCCCATCCGATTATCCAGCAGGATCACGTCCGGCCCATGCTGCTCAGCCATCTGCAAGCCCGCCTCCCCGCTATCCGCCTCGATGAAGTTGCACGTACGCGCCGAAAGAACACGCTTGAGAGAGTAACGAAGATCATCGTCATCATCGATGACGAGAATAGTAGGTGTATTTGATGTGGAAGCCATGACTACTGAAAGTGGTAGATAATCTGTTAAGCACTGTAGGTGATAGCAAGAAGGATGCTCATTTGATTTTTTCGTGAAAAAATAATCAAAACGCCCATGCAACTGAACCCACTGGGCCGTTCACGCAAAATTTAAACCAGAGAAATAACTTAATAAAAACTCGTTATTTCTCCTCGCGCTTCAGGTAAAACACCTTCTAGTTCAGTGCTAGAATCCATGAAGCCTCACTGCGTTATAAATAGACAAAATAGCCATCTCGATGGCTTTGCATTGGTACTCGCGTTGTTGCTAATGGCGTTCGTGCTATTGCTGATCCTCTCGATGACGGCCCTGCTGCAAGTCGAGAGCCGAGTGGCAAGCAACAGTCTGCAAATATTGCAAGCACGTGAGCACGCACGTCTCGCGCTCATGCTCGCGATCGGCCAGCTCCAGAAACACGCTGGCCCCGATCAACGCGTGACCGCTCGCGCCGACATCCTCGGCGACGGCAAATTCGATCCGTCGACTCGGTTCTGGACTGGCGTGTGGGACACCACCGATCCGACCGCCGCACCGACGTGGTTGGTATCGGGAGCGAGTGCAACCCCCCGCATTGCGCCTCTAGACCCTATCACGATGGAAGTCGGTTTCTCCGTTTCGAGTAATAACCCGAACCAGTCGAATAACTTTTTACCGACACGCGTGGCAGCTCAAGGCCTCGACCATGGGCAGTATGCGTGGTGGATCTCCGATGAAGGCATGAAGGCGGCAATGAGCGTCCATGAAGCGCTGCATAAAGCGCTCGACGCACTCCCAGAAGGCGACCGCTATCTCGACTACAACTTCAACTCAAATAAGCTGTTGCACGCGCGGCATGACCCTAACTTCGACTACCACTTACTCTTCGACATTAATGACCAAAGTAGCTCAATCAAGGAGCTGCTGGATCAGGTAATATACCAAGATCAAATAGAGATACTCGCCGCAAATAAGTCGCAGGCTGATCGGGAAAAAATTCGAGCGACATTCAGGCACGACCATACCCTTCGAAACCGTTTTGTACTGTCTGACCCGAGCAATGGAGGTCTAAAAAAAGATCTTAGCTTTCTCAAAACACTGGACTTCGCCACGACTACCCAAGCGCAGCTCGACACGCTCTACAACGAACCGAACAACCTGATCACCAAAGGAGCGATTCAGTTGCTCCAATTCAGGGGTAATCCTACCGCTCATCCCAGCAACGAGATCATCGGGATGCAACTCGGCGAAGATACGATTGCGACAACTGAAGCCAAAGCCAACTACTTCGATCTATTGCCAGTCATCACCGAACTACAAGTCAGCTTAGGCATCGCCTCTGAAGGTGGCAACGCCTCCAACAGTTCGACGACCGACAGCTCGGTCTACCTAGTATATAAAGTGTATCTGGAGCTGTGGAATCCCTACACTGTTCCCATCATGATCGGTGATAGCAACATGCCTGATTCTCTAGGATTTTCAGACATTGCCGTCGAAATAGAGAATCTACCCAATTTCAACATCACCAATAACAATTCGGCCAGTTCCGTGATCGGCTCAATCCCAAATATCCGAATCAAATGGAGTGATCACCGTAGCTCTAAAATCCTGCGGCCCGGGATGGTTTTCCAGACCACACTGCCTCTCGATTCGGGCAGCAGCAGCAATTCTCACGGCGACAACAACAGCGGCACGATTCAACAAGTCTTGGCGGGAAGCATACTCGGCAATCGATCCGACGACTATACTGGCACATTCACTTTCAACAGCTCGCCCGTCGAAATAACACTGCAGGCCATCAATGCCAGCAATCAGGAGCGAGAGATGATAACAATCGAGTTAAAGAATTATTCCGACTTCACTATCGATTATGATTACAACAGCTACAACAACCGAGCCTCTTGGTTAAAGCGCGTGCCCACTTCCAGCACTGGGGCATGGGGTATGAACACTAATTCTCTCGAGGTCCCCGGCTACGCATTTGCATTTCGTTATCGCATGTTAGACGAGCAAGAAGCACCAGGAGCCATTGATGACATTTCAAATTGGCTCAGCGAATACGACATCCGCAGCCGCTCTATCAGCGTAGATATTGATTCTTGGGATCTGAACGAGGCATGGACCTCCACCCCGGCCCTACCCTACGACTTCAGAGTTAATGGGGCAGATGCTGATCTCTCTACATTCGAGCCAAGCGAAAGCTTCAAAGGCGACCATTTCTTCCATTACGAAACTTCAAGCAGTTACACAGGTCGACGCGACCGCATTGCACGCTTCATCGATCCACCGATCAGCGAAGTCACTGACCTTGGCGCTTTCAGGGGCCTCAAATACAAAGATTATCCCGCCAACTCGATTGGCAACTCCTGGGGCGGCGATCTAAACGATCACTATGATCGCTATTATTTCTCTACCCTACCAGATCCTAAAAACGTAGAGTGGGATAGCACAATCCCACTAGCTAACGGTCGGATTACCCATCACATCGACATCCCCCAACTGATCGATACAGATGCGGCCGAACACTTATTCATCGAAAACGGCTTCAATCTAAATTCGACCTCCAAAGAGAGTTGGAAGAGTCTGCTATCGAGCAAAAGCTTCCCTGAAAATACATACGATTTTCGTTACGAGCAAGCCGACGATTCAAATGCACCAGAATGGGATACACATGCCACTGCAATTGATCGAATTACCGTCACTCAGCCACACGCGATGGTTCATAATCTAAGCGAGAGACCTAGCGACTCACGCTTCAATTTCGTCTCGCGAGCAGACCGCAGTGACTACCTCAATGCCTTCAGCATCGACAATATAAATTGGCTAAATTCGCTCCAATACCCGACCTTCTATCAGTCGATCCGAGAGCTTACGGAGGCGGACGTGGAAGACCTAAGCTCTGCCATCGTCCAACAACTACAAATGTATTACGAAGATAACGGTCATCCACCTCTCAGTATGGCCGACTGGCTCAATTCTGGCCTACTGCAAGATGCGATCAACGCCGTCCCAAGCCTAAACAACCGAGAGAATGACACGGACTTAATTCCCCCACACACGCCCGCACACATCTCACAAGCCACGCTACTGAATGCTCTAGGCCCTTTTTCCTTTGTGCGCTCAGACACCTTCCGAATTCGCGCCTACGGCTCTGCGCGCAACGAACGCAATGACGATCCCCAATCCGAAGCTTACCTCGAAGCAGTGCTACAGCGCTTACCCGACGAGCAAAGTAATAGCCTGTTCGGACGATCATTTAAAATCCTCAACATTCAATGGATTGCTCCAATCAATTAGTCGCCATCACTGCGCAAGTAATGAAATTCTACACTTACATTTGGATGACCTTAGTTGCAGTGGCTACAGTACGGGCAGCCGAGCCAGCCTCTTACTCTGTTACTTTTTCGACCTATGCACTGCGAGCACTGGAAACTGAAAACCTCTATTACGCAGATGCCCCCGAAAGTTTAACTAAACTTGAGTTCCGGAAAAAGAGCCGATCAGACCATTACCAAGCTACAATTCAAAGTGAGGACGGCACACTCCGAATTTACCGCAGAAACGCGACATCAGCAAAAAAAACGCCGGCCATATTAGTCGGCCGAATTCGAATCGAACCAACCAACGTTCCTCTACTCCTACTCATCACACAAGGTAGCGATCGCACAAATGATACGATCAACGCCTATGCAATCGACGATTCACAACACAACTTCCCCCTCGGGAGTATTCGCCTAGTCAATATCGCAGGGATTGATGTATTTGCAAAGATCGGCACAGCACAGATTGCCTTAGAAAACGAAGGCATAAGCCAAGCATACACTGAGGGAAACCGGGATCCACTTGGTATTTCCATAGCCGCAAAAGGCAACAATCGCTACCATCTACTCTACAAGAACAACATTCGGATTACTTCCGGTAGTCGCAGCCTGCTCATTCTAACACCCCCGACTCGAGAAGGCTCAATACGCATCGGAGGGCAGCTATTAATGGAATCCCCAAACGAGATTAAGGAGTAAACTCATCACCTATAACGCTCCGTATTTCTCCCACAGATAGGTGAACGACCAGGCGAAATCGCGAGGGCGCTCTTCGATCCATGCATTCAACTCATCGAGGTCGATCCATTTACCATCGCTCACTTCTTCAGGATCGAGCATGAACGGGCCTTCTGCCCTGCAACGGTAGACCCAAACGAACTCCTGCCCAGTTTGCTTACAAGGGGACACCTTAAACATGCGCTCTAATCCGTTAGGCACTGTGAGGCCAATTTCTTCAGCCAGTTCACGGGGCGCTGCGGCATCGTAGTCCTCGCCACTATCGACGTGGCCAGAACAAGAACTCACCCATTTGCCTGGCGCCGAATCTTTGTTCAACGAGCGGCGCTGTAGATACAATTGCCCCGCAGCGTTAAAGACGAACACATGCACCGCACGGTGCATTAACTGCTCGCGATGAACCACGGAACGCTCCTCTGCGCGCAAGACAGTGTCCTCGGAATCAACGACATCAAATAGTTCGAATTTTTGCACGGGTAGTTCTGAAAGGAAGGCGGTCATATAATGCTGAACCATGAAGAGCGGATTTAGCGACTAAAGTTCCACCTGTGAAGTATAAAAAGGACACAATCAGCCGAAGACCCACCGCTCTGCCTAATCGCGTAATACCAAGCAAGCGCCTAGCGAATCAAGCCCTTGAAATCTTCAAAGTGACCAGTAAAGCCACCGGGGACACCTTTATTGATCACAGCAACCGCATCATGCGAATGCAGCGATTCGAGGTGCGCACAGGCGACTTGAAAATCAACAATACGCGGTTCCTCGTCGAGTTGCTCGTAGAGAAGACGTGCGGCATCTTCGACAAATTTGGTAAAGGCACCATTCATCTCGGCAAATGCTTGCTCGTCCTCGCGCTTGACCATGACTTGCGTCTCGGTCTTGAGGGCTTCGAGGCAAATCTGCTGAATCTCTTCGATCGTAACATGTGCTTCCTCGGCCACCTCGACGCTCACGCGGGCGGTGCTACGCTGCGAGTGCGGGATGCCATATACATTACGACTCTCACGCGCATGCTCGGAAAGCTCGGATGAGCACGGGCAGGCAGATGAATAAACAAAGTCAAAGTGGATGTACTTACGGAAACGGTTGAGCTCGTCGATTTTGCCTTCGAATGCGCATGTGTAATACTGCCAGCCTTCGAGGCCACTGCGAAGGCTCGGCTTGAGGATTGGGTACTCGAAATCGAGCTTCAGCTGCGCACGGTGCGCAATGACCTCAGTCTTATACTCAAGCAAAATCTCGTGCAAGAGGTCGGGCGTAAAAATACGCTCTTGAAATGTGTAGAACACACGCATGATGCGCGACATGTTGATCCCCTTCTGGTTGGCCTCCAAAGAGACTGTGCCAGTGATCGAGGTTTCGAGCGTCTGCGTATCAGAAGTGGGCGTGATGTAGCGCAGCGGCAGCCTGAAATTTGAAATCCCGACCTTGAGGATGGGCACATTAGCACCGAATATCTGCTGCGCGTCCGCGTTCTGCATATCAGGCAGGCCGGAGCGATATTCATCGGTAAGAACGAAATTCTGGTCATAGGATTTCACTGGCTTCGCGGCGGCGGCAGTCAATTGGTCCTGTGCTGGAATGCTATTTTTATTTTTCATGCTTCGATGGATCGCCTGTAGGCTTGCAACCGTCACTCTCATAACAAGCTGCCTGAGAATGACTAGAGGCGCAAGCCCATGTCTATCTTTGTAGGAGCGGAGGAGGTAAAGCAGTATTGCCCGACTTGGCAAGTTCGGAAAAATGCGTTGCCGAACTTGCCAAGCGTGCTAAGCCTCTGCGCACATGTCGTCCGATTTTAAGATTTTAGGTTCCAGTAGTAATGGAAATTGTTCTCTGCTCCGCACCGGCAATAGCAAAATCCTGATTGATGCCGGCTTTTCCGGCAAGCGCATCGAACTGATGCTCGAAACAGTCGGTGAATCGATCGATAGCATCGACGCGGTGTTCCTGACTCACGAGCACAGCGACCACGCGCAAGGTATCCGCGGCCTCGCCAAACGCGCCGACCTGCCAGTCTTTGCCAATCGCGATACCGCCGACGCGGTACAGGGCAAACTCGTCAAAAAGGTCAACTGGCAGGTCTTTCAAACCGGTACTGGCTTTAAATTTCGCGACATTGAGGTGCGTTCTTTCTCAGTGCCGCATGACGCCTACGATCCTGTCGGCTTCACATTCCACTGGGGCGAGGTCGATGACCTGATCTCACCACGCCAAAGCCTTGCATGGGTCACCGATTTGGGATATGTGACCGAACACATTAAAGAACACATCAAATCAGTACAAATCCTGGTGATTGAGGCCAACTACGACGATATGTTACTAGAAAGTGACGAAAGGCGCCCTTGGTCACTCAAACAACGTATTAGAGGTCGCCACGGCCACCTCTCCAACGACGCCTGCTACGAGGCTCTAAGCGCACTGAACGGCAGTTCCGAAGTGCGCGAAGTCTACCTCGCCCACCTCAGCAAGGACTGCAATACAGTCGAGCTGGTGCAGAATAAGTTTGCGGACCTCTCCGGTAGCGCTAGCACCTTCACCGTCAAAGTGGTCGATCCTACGATCGACGCTGCCCCGCTACGAAATCCTAAAGAATATTAAACGACTTTCTAAACACATGAAAAATCCTTATCGTAAAACGAAAATCATTTTTACAGTGGGCCCAGCCACACAAGACGAGGCGACGCTAGAACGACTCATCCACGCTGGCGTTGATATCTGCCGCATCAATATGGCACACGCCGATCATGCCTGGACCCGCGAGATCATCCGCCGAGTGCGCACGGTTTGCGAGCGCGTCGGCCGTCATATCGCGATCATGATGGACGTCAAAGGTCCGGAAATCCGCACCGGCGATGTGCCTGAGACCTTCGAACTGGAAAAAGGCGAACTCTTCGACTTCACTTTTGGCGAGGGCATTGGCAGTCTCGGCGAAGACGGCATCCGCCGTGTTGATGTCAACTACCCAGGCTTTTGCCAAGACATCAAAGTCGGCGAAACCGTGCTCGTCGACAGCGGCCTGATGCGGCTCCTCGTGGTTGAAATCAACGGTCAGCGCGTGCGCTGCGAAGTGATCATCCCTGGCCCGCTCGGCAACCGCCGCCACATCAATTTACCCGGCGTGCGCGTCAACCTGCCCGCAATGACCAAAAAGGACCAAGGCGATGTCGATGTTGGCATCGAAGAAGGCATCGAATTTTTCGCCCTGTCATTCGTGCGTGAACGAGACGATCTCGACATCTTCCACCGCTACCTGTCGGACAAAGGCTCGCCAGCCAAAGTCATTGCGAAAATCGAAGACCAACAGGCGATTCGAAACCTTGAAGACATCATCAAAGCCTCCGACGGCTTAATGATCGCCCGCGGCGATCTTGGCGTCGAGTGCCCCTTTGAAGATTTGCCCATCATTCAATCACGCGCAATCAGCGCTTGTATTCAGAATACAAAACCTGTGATCGTCGCGACCCACATGCTTGAATCGATGATTGACTCACCAATCCCGACGCGCGCTGAGGTCACTGACATTGCCAATGCGATTCGCGAAGAAGCAGACTGTGTCATGCTCTCTGGCGAGACCACTGTTGGCAAATATCCAGTCGAGTGCGTTGAGACGATTAATCGTATCGCCAAGCGCATGGAAAGTGAAGACGGCCCAGTGCTACGCCAAGACTTAGTGCTCAACCTGCCGAAGTCGAAAATGCTGCGCTCCGCGGTATATCTCGCCTCCGAGCTCGATGACGCCGGCATAGTGGTGTTCACGCGCCGCGGCTGGCTAGCGCAAAAGCTCTCCTCACTTCGACCGAACGTCCCTGTTTACGCATTCACCGATGACAAAGATGTTTTCGGCCAGCTCCTAATCATGCGCGGCATTGAGCCATTCTTCATGGAATTCGACAGCAACGACCCAGAGCGCACCATTAAAAATGCCTTCAAGGCCCTGGAAGCCCGCAATTGGGCAAAAAAGGGCGCGTCGATGGTCGTCATTACCAACGTGATCGCGGGCGAAAAGATCATCGACACCATTCAGCTGCGTGAGGTTGAATAGGAGGGTCATCATCCCGCTATTCTAATGGATAAATTAAAAAACCTCCTACTACCACTAGCACTGATCTTCGGTGCGATTGCCGTGTTCGAATCCGGCGCTCGCTACGGTGCAAGCAACATGCGCGCCCATGCGATTGCCAGCGAACTACAGCTACCGTTGGGCATCTACATCTCCGGCAATTCCAGCATGGCTGCGCAGACGAAAGCTCAATGGACGGCAATCATCGACCAAGGGATCGCCGCTGGCGCGATCCACCGCCAGCTCTGGTATCTCAACAAGGATGCCAAAGCTCAACTCGACAAAGTGCTGACGGTTGCGCTCTCAGCGCGTGGCGATGGCACTGCCAAACACTATGAGTTGATCGCAAATAGCGAGGAGAAACCACGCGGCCTAAGCGACACGATGCTCAATGAAATTCAGCGCGCAATCAACAGCGCGAAAGTCGAACTGATCGACAATGCTCCTAAACAAGGCGCGGTCGAGCAGGTCAAAGGCGCCGAATAAATACCGATCAAGACCGATAGTTAGGCAGTGACGACCTCCCCAGTCGGCCGGATTGGTCCTGAGCTTATGTCAATGGAGAGCTTGCTTAACGATTCGTAATCGATTTGATTAAACACGTGCAAAAAACTGAAGAATATCGTCCGGGTGCAAGTATCATCAAACAAGGCTCTGAGAGCACCGGCTTTTATGTCTTAGAGAAAGGTGCCGTCGAAGTCTATAAAGACGATATCATGCTCAACGTGCTAATGTATCCTGGCACTATCTTTGGCGAGATGGGCGACATCCTCGGCAAGCCCCGAACCTGCACCGTCAAAGCACGCACTCCGACCACCGTCATCAAATATGACGGTGGCGACATGGAAAACGTGATCCGCGAAAACCCCGAGATCGCCATCAAAATCTTTAAAACACTTGCCAGTCGCTTGGAGCGTACCACTCAGAAGTTGGCCGACGTGACACGCGTCTCCACCGTGTGGTCGATAAACCACAACAAGTCTTAATTGGGGGTTTCAGTATTCAGTTGTAAGGCGGCAGGCTGCGATCCGATTATTATTCTATGAAACCTCTCCTCGTACCGCTCATGATTTTTTCTCTATTCGCCAACATGCTTTCCGCTGGACTTGAAATCGGCAGTGACGCACCGCAAATTTCCGCCATTGACCATGCCGGCAATACGATCGATCTCGGTGCCGCATTCAACACCGGCACCACCGTAGTCTTTTTCTACCCCAAGGCGATGACGCCAGGGTGCACCAAGCAAGCCTGCAGCCTCCGCGATTCTTGGGAAGTGCTGCAACAACGAGGCGTTACCATATTTGGCATCTCCGCAGATACCGCCAAAACACAAGCCGCGTTTCGCAATAAGCATCAGCTCCCCTTCACGCTCATTGCCGACACCGACAAAGTAGTGAGTACCGCATTTGACAAGGGCCGTTGGAGCCGCCAAGCCTACATCTTTAGAAACGGGAAACTAGTATGGCTCGACTTGAACGCTTCCACCGCAAATCAGGCCGACGATGTGCTTGCAGCTCTCGACGAGCTGGACAAGTAACCCGCGCTGAGGCGCGCCACGAGTCGTCGACTTAAAAGAAGAACGCTTCGGCCAGTGCTTGCTCAGTAGCCATTGGCTTCACTCGTGTGAAGATGTCCACCTCGCCTTTCCCCAGCGATGCATGGATCTCTCCACGCGAGCCGTCTTTGAACTTGCGGCATTTCAGGTAACGCTCGTCATTGTAAACAAATTCCAGCTCCAACGCACACACGTCAGACGACTCTGATTCGATCAGTGAGAATTCCGCGTCAGACGATACGCCCGACTTGCTGCCATCGCAATCAGAGAAACATGACTGCACCCATTCCAGCAGGCCACGCCCTTCTCCGGGCATCGTTGCGCAGTGTCGCACACGAACCGCCTGCAAGCCATCGCACAGGCTCTCGATCGAATAGCCACTCATAAACTGCCCGATCGCCTGCCGCGCTGGCAGTAATCGCGCCTTGGCCAAATCGCCCACACGGCTCGGGTCTGGCCAATTCAGTTTCGATAGATCCTCCAATTCGACCGAGCTATCGTAAACACAACGACGCACGCCCAGCAGTAGGTTATCAAAATAAGTCTCAATCCGCTTCGCCGGGACACCGCTAAACCAGTGATAGGTCGGCAAATCGCCCTCCAACCAGATCGATACTTGATTGGCCAAATGTCCAAAATCCTCCGACTTATAGCGCAGCATCAAGGCTTCACAGCAGCACATCTCGCGGTGCGAATCACCAATATAACATTGGCTAAAGAGCTTACTCTCCATCGCACCGTCTAGATCCGCACTTGTCGGGCATAGCACAATAATTCGGCTCGGGTAGCGCTGCGCGAAACGAATCAGCGCATCGAAGCGCTCACGCGCCTCTTCTGCGGTCACTTCTAGACCGAAGTGCAGTACCACATTCATCTGCGACGCGCGCGACTCCAGATGAGCAGTCGAGGGCTCGGAGTCCCACATTGAAGCGAGCCGGCTGGTCACCTCACGAACAGGAAGTGCCACACCTGGAAGGGCATTAATTAATTCGGCCATAATGAAATGTTTTTGAACATTGAAAATCAGTTCTTACCTTGTGCCTACCAACAGGCTCAACCGGAGCGGCGCCATTGGTGGCCCTTTTCTTGAAGCATGCGCTCACTTTCAACGGGGCCCCATGAACCCGCTGCATACTCCGCGAGCCCACTTTGACCGCACTTTTCCCAGTGCTCTAAAATAGGCGTCACCAACTTCCAAGAAGCCTCCGTCTCATCGCCACGAATGAAGAGTGTGCTATCGCCGATCATTGCATCGAGAATCAAACGCTCATACGCTTCAGGGGTGTTGGAGCCAAAAGTCGTCGCATAACGGAAGTGCATCTTCACTGGCTGCGTGCGCGTTTCCAGACCCGGGATCTTCGAATTCATGATCAAAGTCACACCTTCGTCTGGCTGGATACGAATCACCATCGTGTTCTGCGCCACGTCGAACTTTTTACCCTCCGAAAAAAGGATGCCCGGAGGACGCTTAAACTGAATCGCAATCTCGCTCGCACGTCGCGCCATGCGCTTACCCGAACGAATGTAGAACGGCACACCCTGCCAGCGCCAATTGTTGATCGATAAGCGCAATGCCGCGTAAGTCTCTGTGGATGAATCCGCCGGAATGCCTTGCGCATCCATGTAGCTCTCGACCGGCTCACCATTGACCAAACCTTCAGTGTAGCGGCCGCGAACGACATCACCGCCACCTATCTTCAGCTCCAGCGGTTGAATGGCCTTCAGCACTTTAACCTTCTCATCTCGGATCGACTCTGGGTCGAGCGAGACTGGTGGCTCCATCGCCGTCAGTGCGACGAGCTGCATCGTATGGTTCTGAATCATATCGCGCAGTGCACCACTGGTATCGTAGTAGCCGCCACGCGTGCCGACACCAAGACTCTCTGCTACTGTGATCTGCACACAATCGACATGCCCACGATTCCACATCGGCTCAAAAATCGAATTCGCAAAACGCTGCACCAACAGATCCTGCACCGTCTCTTTGCCAAGGTAGTGGTCAATTCGATAGACCTGCGGCTCTTCAAACACACTATTCAGCGTGGCATTCAACTCACGTGCCGAAGCAAGATCACGGCCGAATGGTTTCTCAATGATCACCTTCGAGGCCAACTTCGTGCCGACATGCGCCTGCGCCATACCACTGCTACCGAGATTCTCAACAATCGGCTGAAACACGCTCGGTGGTGTCGAAATATAGAACAGACGCTGCACATCACGGCCAAGCTCAGCCTCGATCTTATCGATCTTTTTGGCAAGCGAAGCAAAGGCTTCTCCCTCATCGTATCCACCCGCATGATACGTAATATTCTGGCGCACGCGCTCCCATATCTCTTGGTTAAGAGGACGTCGTGAATGCTCGCCGATAGCCTCATCCAGACTCTCACGAAACTGATCATCCTCAATCGGCTTACGTCCGAAACCAATTAAATGGAAATCCCCAGGTAGCAAATTATCCACCCCGAGATTGAAAATAGCAGGCACCAGCTTACGCGCAGTCAAGTCGCCGGAGGCACCAAAAATAACCACCACCGTCGGCGGTGCGCCTCGATGCTTGCTCAAGCCTTTTAGAAAAGGATGTCTGGATTCGTCTGTTTCGTTCGTCATAACTATTAGCGTTGGACTGAAAAATGTTTATGAAAAAGAGGCACATTCGGGTAATGACGCAACTCTCCACGCCCTCCTTTGCAAATTGAGACGTCTATAATGTCAAAGCGGAAGTGCTTTGGCGGTTTTTTCAACTGCTTTAAATAGTTCCCACAACCACGCCTCAAAACTTCTTTTTTATGACGATCCACCGAATAAAACCCCGAAACTAAGGCCGTTTCCGTGCGCGCACGCACTTCGACAAAGACCAAAACCTCGCCATCCTGACAGATGAGATCGATCTCATCCCGCTGATAGCGCCAGTTTCGGACGATTTCACGATAACCAAGCACGCACCGACAATGATCCGCCGCGAGGTCTTCGCCGAAGGTACCCCGCTGCGCCCGCGTGCTCTCCTCAGGCAAACGACGCTCCCCCATGCCCCAACAACACGCACGAATACGATGAAAAATATTCACCCTCAAATCATTAGCGAATTGGGCATTGTTAGCAAGAAATCAGACAGAAATAGCAAAGCGGTGCTTTTTAGCTTTCCAGATTTTCAGTATATACGCTTTGTAACAGGACAGTCATGAGCATCCAAAAACATATTGTGGTCGGCGCGGGCCTCGCGGGTTGCCTGCTCGCATGGCGATTGAAGCAAGCGGGCCAACACGTGACGCTCATCGGCAGTACCACACTGCCCAACGCCTCGCAAGTCGCGGGCGGCATCATCAATCCAGTCACCGGTCGCTGGATGACCAAGAGTTGGGCCTTCGATGTGCTGATCTCCCATGCCGCTGCCACTTACCGCGAACTGGAGCAACAGTTCGACGTCGAACTGTACCACCCGGTTCCCCTCGTCCGCTATTGCCAAAATAGTATCGACGTTAAGCGAATGGGCAGGCGCATGCGCAACCCACGCTACGCCAATGTGCTTGGCGACCCCATCCCCGAGGGTGCCGGCCCCGATTCATTCGAAGACACCCACGGAAGCTTCCATATCAAACAAGCGGGCTACGTCGAGTTGCCGCTGCTCCTGCAAACTCTGCGTGAGCATTTCACCCAAGCAGGCATCTTCCACGACGAGACCTTCATCCACGCCGACTTAACCCGACATGACTCGCAATGGAGCTACCACGGCCTTCAAGCGGATCACATTATCTTTAGCGAAGGCGTCGGCATGCAGGCCAATCCATGGTTCAACTGGCTACCGCTCACCCCCGCTAAGGGCGAAACCCTCATCCTCGACTGCCCAACACTCGACCTGCCACGAGCGATCTACCACCATCGCAAGTGGCTGCTGCCCTACGGCGATCATACCTTCCGCCTCGGTGCGACCTTTGACAGCGACGACGCCTCGTCCGAGCCAACCGCAGCCGGCGCGCGCGAACTGCTCGAGTCCGCGCAATCCTTCATCGCCCCGCAACACACGCTCACGATTAAGCAGCACTACGCCGGCCTGCGCCCCTCCACTAAAGACTTCCGCCCCTTCATCGGCGATCACCCGACCGAAGCAGGTCTGCACATCTTCAATGGGCTCGGCTCCAAGGGCACCTCACTCGCCCCAGAATTGATCCGCCAATTCTTAGCACACCTGCTCGGGGGCGAAGCGCTCGATCCCGAAATCGACATAGCACGCTTCGTCGACACAGCCACAAACCCTCCCTGCACCGATGCAACTCACTGATCTAGTCCACGATTACCTGAGCCAACAACTCAAGCCAGGCGACCATGCGCTCGATGCCACTGCTGGCAACGGCCACGATAGCACAGTGATGGCCACACTGGTCGGGCCCGAAGGTCACGTCATCGCCATCGACATCCAGGAAGCGGCGATCGCCGCCACGCGCACCCGGCTTGCAGCGGCAGGTTGCCTCACTCAATCCGAACTGCTCGTCGCCGATCATGCGCAGGCGCTCGCATCGCTTTGTTCGCACAACGCACAAACTGTCAGCGCGATCACTTTTAACCTCGGCTATCTTCCCGGTAGCGACAAACGCATCCAGACCGAGCCCGAATCAACACTGCCCGCACTACGCGCAGCCAGCGAACTGCTCAAGCCAGACGGCCTGCTGTTCGTTATCGCCTACCGCGGGCACGACGGCGGCCAAACTGAAGCCAACCAAGTCGCGGACTGGATGCAGAAAGTCCAGCAGCGTGGTTGGACAGTGGAAAGCCACGAGCCCATCGTCACGGGTACCCGCGTGCCGCCGATCCTCTGGGTTGCCCGCAAGAACTAAGCGCGGCCCGATTCGATCACTTCTCGATCGTACCGAAGTCCACACTGTGAAGATCTAAAAAGTCTCCCTCGTATTGCCGCGAAATAAAAAAACGCAGCCGCATCGTACGGGCTTGCTCTGGCGCCTGAATAGGCAGCACAACACGTCGCACGCCGTCCGAGCTCCCCGTCGGACAGCGGAATAGCGTATCTCGCGTTAGAGAATCTCCATTCTGGTCAGTCCATGACACCCTGACTTGCGAACGATTGTCCGGACTAATCTGATACGCCATACTGGCATCCAACAGGTAGCGCTGCCCAGAGATCACGGGAATATCTCGAAAGATCGAAAACACATCCGCACCCTTAACGCGAATCCCCTGATCCGCACTGACTGTCCCAACCGCTAAATGCTCCGCCGGGCGAAAATCAAGATGCCACCCAGACACCTTTGGCAAATCTGGGCCGAGGAAGTTCCGCGGCTTCGAAGCGGCCGCCTCGTGCTGCAAATCGACATTCGACAGCTTAGAGTGAAACGCTCCGTCATCCCCCCCCCATAGCTGTGCAACCTCAGCGACAGCCGCATACTCCAGATAATCGTCTGCCGGAATCTCAACTCCCGCCTGCGCCATCGCAGCCAAACCAAATGCAACTGGATCTAACTTTGAGTATCTCGTAAACGACCCCAGTCGAGCATGTATTGGATCTTCCAGCAACTGCTGGCTAAACGTATCAAAGGCCGCGCGCGCATCGATAAAATCGCTCAATTGCTTGCGCAAGGCATTCGGCATCCCCTCGTTCCGCTCCGACAACACATCCAAGCCATTCGCAACGAGGCGAGCGCGGGTCGCATGATACTGCGCAAATAACTCCGTCAAACGAAACGCCTCCGACACCACCTCGACACGCGCCAAGCGACGCGGATCGTCGGCGAGCAGCGCCTTGCCCGACTCGATCAACTCGCGCAACTCCCGGAGGCGCGCCGCATCAAATAGTTCGATGCCAAATTCGTCTTCGTAAAACTTGATCCATTCCGCCTTGCCCTCATTCGCATTGCGATGCGCCTCTGCTTGCTCGTAGAAGGCGCGCAGTGGCACCGCAGCCGCACCGAAGAAATGGGTATAATATTCATCTAGCAGCGCGGCGGCATCTCGATTGGGGTTCCACAGTAACTCCGCCGCCAACCAAGCCTTGCACCCATCCAAGCCCCACGACGAAGGCAGTTGTGAGAAAAAAACGGATACGCCGTTGGCACTCATATACTTCAGGCTCTCTGTGATCCATTGATTGAATTGGCGGGGATACACATACGGTGCGCCGAAGTAATAATCCCAAGTCGCAAGCCGTTCCGCACCCGAATCTGCCCACCGCTGAATCAAGGCCTTATCCTGCGCCCGATAGTCTGGATCATGCCACTGCGCGCGATCTGAGGTCAGCACCGGCATTACTCTGGGATGAAGTGGAAACGACGGCGACTGCTCCGTCCAATAATATGCCAGAGCCGTCAAGTAGCGCGGCTCCCCCGCAGGTGTCGTCCATGCCCCGCCCTGTTCAAATACCTGCTCCGCGACTTGATTCATAAAACCAAACACCAAATCCGTGTAATTCGGTCGCCCGCGGAAATACTCCACAGGCTCAATCACCCGGCGCGTCGCCTCAGAATCGTCAAACAATACATTATCATTGATCGACAGTGAAAAACTCCGCGCCTCGGGATTCTTCTCAAATGCCGCCAGTGCCGCTTTAGCGGCGATCTCAACCGCGCGCGGCTCGGTAAAGTCAGGCTGCGGATCGTAGCCGCCGTTTCCCTTAGGCTTCCGTCGACGCCCATACACTTCGGAGAAGACCTCCGGCTCTGCCTCATAGAGCGCCGGGGTAAAAACCTGCGCCAGCGCATGGTTAAACTCAAAATGCCGCACTAGCCGATTGCGTCGGCCAAACTCGCCATTCATCGGATAGAAGGTGCGCATCACATACGCAGGCTCCTCGTGCCAGCGACCTTCGGGGAACTTGCCGCGCGGCGAGCCGATCAACTCCAGCCCCAAATCCCCAGCCCAATACCAGCGGGCCCCAAGGAGCTCTTGGCACAGCGCATACACCCCATTCAGCACCCCGCCCTCCCCATCGCCCGCGACAAACACCCGAGTGCCTTGGCGGTGAATCATAAATGCATCATTCTGCAGCTGGCTGCGGCTGCCGCCAGAATCACCGAGGTAAATCGCATACTTCGGGCGATTCGCACCTGCCGTCTGCACCTCCAGTGCCACTCCCGTGCACCTCTCAAATACGTGACACAAGTCTTCGACTGCTGCCGACAACGCAGGCCCGCTGGCAGCTGGCACGACGAGCGTGCGCAGCGACTCCAATGACAAGCGACTCGAGCCTGGTAAATATTCCGTGCGCCATGTGCCTGGGCGGCTCGACTGCGCCGAAAGCGTCGCTACCAAAGCACAGATACAGAGTGATAAGAATAAGTTATGTAGACGCATTGTAAAAAATTAAGCCACCTCAACACGAGAGCTTCGGCTCACGCCGCAAACAAAAGTGCCATCAGGCTCAGAAGGCAAAAAAGAACCGCGCAGAAGGGACGGATTTTATTGAGCGACTTTATGGTAATACCCACAGGCACTCGTTTCGCAAAAAATGCAGATAAAAAAGTAAACTGCCCCCACCACCAACCAATACCGAGCAACGCACCGAGCATAACAGCCGGCACAACCTGCCAACTCGGCGGATGGTTCACATACACCCCAGTGGCCAGCAGTACCGCCATCGCCATCGGCAGCCGCATCGGCATCGCTAAGGACCGATTAAATGCAGTACGAAACAACACGAGCGCGCTCGGCAATTCCCCCGTATCATCTAACACCGCGACGCGACGCGTGCGAAAAAACTTAACCGCCATGTAGCCTAATACAAATACGGCAAACAAATGCATCCCCAAGCGCACGAAAGACAGGTGCTTCGACATCATCATCAAGCCCGGGATCGCAACAGACAGCCAAACCATCTGTGACAAGGCAAACGCCAGTCCCACTGCGAATACCTGCCTCTTCGTACCGACGACACCGACCTTTGCCAACCAAACCGTCCCAGGGAACAGGGCGAGTGATGAAATGAGTCCAGCTGTGATTCCCTCAATCATAATTAAACTCTTAGATACGCGGGGCTAAGCTGATCTAGACCAGATCGAAGCGTTCGATCCCCTTTCGCACATCGGATAAGAATGCCGCTGCGCCGACGCCGTTGATCCAACGATGGTCAAAGGTCAGCACTAGAGAGGCGACCTCGATCGTAGCTCCATCTTTTGACTTCGGATCGGGCAACGCATAAGGCGCACCGATAAAAATTGTCGCAACCGAGGGTGGCACTACAATCGGGATCGCGGAACGAACATTATAAGCACCCATGCTTGAAATCGATAGTGACACGCGATTCTTCGAATCGACCTCACCATGACGGGTGCGACGTAGTGAATCATTGAATACATCTGAGAACTCCGCCCACTCCATGGCGTTGACTTGCTTGATGACTGCAGTCTCCAACGCATCCCCAGGAAGTGCCACTGCCATGCCCAGGTCAAACCGATCCGGATCATAGACCAGCTCCTCTCCACGGATGACTGACGCGAAGCGTTCATGCTTACGCATTGCCTCGGCGACTGCCCATGCCGTCATGGTCGCGGTCGAAAGCGTGCCTCCGCTGGTTTTCTTGCTACGCAATCGTGCATCGCGAACCTTCTCCCAGCGGCAATTCATCTCAATCGTCGCGGGGATGATGCCCTGCAAAGACTTGATCGCTTCCAGCGAAAGTCCCGCAGTTTTCTTTAGCGCATCATAGGCCACAGGCACAGATGCGGCGGGTGGCCGTTTCGCGGTAGCAGCCTCCGCGGCTGCGCCCGACATAGTCAGTGCGATTAGCTCCTGACCCACTGCCACTTCATCATCTTCGGCGATCTGCCACTCGCCAAGAATACCATCCTCATCACACTCAATCGGGAAGACCGCCTTATCAGTCTCCACCTCGCAAAGCGGATCATCGGCCTTCACCTGATCGCCCGCATGCTTCAATATCGAAACGACACGTGCGACTCGTATGCCTTCACCGAGGATCGGGACGGTGATCATTTTGGTCGCACTCGGAGGATGGTTCGATTCAGCAATCATAGAGTCTTCAATAGGTGTTGGTACCGATGACGCGTCGATGGCCGTCGGTGACGCGTCGAGTTGCAGCGAGGCTTCGAGCGTCGTCGAAAGCAAGCGTTCTAGAGCTGCGGCGATGCGCTCTTGGTCTGGCAGCGCCGCGAACTCATAAATCGGATTAAAGCCGACATGCACGTCGTCTTTGGAGAC
>DJBY01000115.1:32344-37007 GCA_002430605.1 Opitutia bacterium UBA5964
ACGCTGGCGCTGATGTTATCTTCCTGCACGATCAACAGTCGCCCAGTCTTACGTAGCGATGTCGCCACCGCTTCTTTATCCCAAGGTGCAATCGAGCGTAGATCAATGAGTTCGACATCCAGATCCGAGTCCATCGACTTCAGGGTCTCTTCGACGAGCTCAATGCAATTCCCCCAAGTCACTAATGTCAGCAGGCTACCGGATCGCACCAGACGCGCTTGGCCGAGCGGAATCGCCTCGACCGCAGTCGGCGCAGGCAACTCGGCCCACATGAGATGCTTGGGCAGAAGAATAATTGTGGGGTCTTCGCCGTGCAGCGCAGTCCAGAATAGGCCAGCCGCATCGCCGGGAGTGGATGGCACGACAACCCGAATGCCGGGAATGCGCGCGAACGACGCCTCCCCTGCTTGACTATGCCACAAGGCACCACCCGGCAAATAACCCCCGCAAGGCGCATAGATCACCAGCGGGCATTGCCATTGACCGAAACTACGCCAGCGCAGCGTCGCCATATTGGATACCAGTTGATTCCAACCAGGATAAATGAAATCAACAAATTGGATCTCGAAACACGGCCGCTTCCCGTAAGACGCCAAGCCGACGGAGACCCCCATAATAGTGGACTCTGCCAACGGCGAGTTGACTGCACGCTCGGGGTCTTTGGTTGAGAGGCCCTTGGTCAGGTTAAACACGCCGCCTTTTGGATCGGCGATGTCTTGACCAAAAAACACCACCTCTGGCAATTGATCCAGCGCCGCGTGGAAGGTGCGATTCACCGCATCGAGCATTCGACAGGACTTCTCCAGTTTGATCTTCGCTGGCGGCGCAGGAGTCACCGCTCCAGTTAAATGCAGACCGCACTCTTCGCCCAATGGATCTGCTTGAGTACTCGCCTTACGATAGGCGGCACGGATCTCTGCGCGCAGCTCCTCTTCCTGCTCAGTCGCCTCAGCCTCGGTAAGGAGCCCATCTTCGATCAGTTGCCGCTGAAATATTTTGATCGGGTCACGCAGTTGCATCGCCTCCAACTCATCCGCAGTACGATACATCCGCTGATCATCCGCGCTGGAATGATTCGAGAAGCGCTCGACATCGCACCAGATAAACGCAGGCCCTTGCCCCGCACGCGCCTGCTCCACGGCGATACGTCCCGCCGCTGCGACTGCTTCGACATCACTGCCATCGACTCGTATCCACTCACTGCGATCTAACACGCCTAGTGCGATCGGATTCGTACGCGTGGTCGATGTGCTGATTGCGATACGGTTATCCTGCACCACAAAAACCATCGGCAGCTGCCGCTCTTTCGCAAAACAGACCGCTTCATAAAAATCCCCCTGCCGCGCCGACGCCTCGCCAAGCGAGGCATACACGACATTCGGTTTGCCATCGAGCTGAATGCCCCAAGCCGCGCCACAGGCAGGCAACAAATGCACGCCCACGGGCGAAGGATGACTCCAAATATTGAGCGCGCGGTCGCTGAAATGCCCAGTCAATTGACGGCCGCCACTGGAGGAATCGCGCTTCGCATAAAACGCGAGTGCTAGATCGAAATCACTGAGGCCACGTTGGGTGCAAAAAGCTCGATCGCGATAATATGGGAACGCGTAATCATTTGCTTCGAGATGGATTGCGATTCCAGCGAGCGCCTCATGGCCCATGCCGGAAATATGAAACCAGCCCTTGCCCTGACGTATCAAGCTTTGCTCGCGCAAATCGCCCAACCGACTACGCCACAGAACACGTAATAACGATCGACGTATTTCGGAATCCAACTGCGTACTTGTGTCTAGGTTTTGGTGGGGCATTTCTATCAATAGGAAGTAACGAGTTAGAATCCGAACAAGCCTGGCATGACTCAACTAAAGAATAGGCGGATTGCTGCTGCAAGAATGAATCAGAACTGATTGTAATACGAAAAAGGCCTAGATACCTAACTAAAGTGTACTGCGCTTCAGCATGATCGAGCGATTAAATGCACACGACTCGATCGACAGCCCAGCGGCAGGACGCCGCTGCGACTGTCGAGCAGCCTCGGATCGCGCTATTTTAGGATGCGATGCAACGCAGCACTCATATCCTTGATTCGATATGGCTTGGGCACCACGGCTTTAAATCCGGCTGCTTCGTACTCCGACATCACATTCGAGGTGGTGTAGCCACTCGATGCCACTGCAATCAGTCCAGGATCATACTCGGATAGGATCCGGCACGCTTCTTCGCCGCCCATCCCGCCGGGCACGGTTAAATCAAAAACCACCGCATCAAATGGCGTTCCAGCCTCTTTGGCCTTTTTATACGCTTCGATTGCTTCGTCGCCATTGGTCGAGAACTCCACCTCATAGCCAAGTACTTGCAAAATCTCGCCGGCCACCATCATCATCGCCTCCATGTCATCCATGACTAAAATACGCCCATGGCCGTGATGGATGGTATTATCCTCCTGCTTCGCGGCTGGCGTCGATGCTGCAACTTTTGTCGTTTTCGGCAGATAGACCTTAAATGTGGAGCCCTCGGATACGACCGAGTCTACAGTCATGAGGCCATGATGGCTCTTGATAATTGAATAGGACGACGCCAAGCCAAGGCCGTTGCCATTCTTCTTAGTAGTAAAATACGGATCGAAGATGCGCTTCAAATTGTCCGGCGTGATGCCGCCCCCTTGATCCTTCACCGTGATGCAGACGTAATCGCCCGCCGGCAGCGAAGGAATTTTCCCACTGCTGACACGTTCACAAGTTAAATCTAAACGAATGATACCCCCCTCGGGCATTGCTTGGTCAGCATTGATGATAAGGTTATTCACGACCTGACTGATCTGCCCCTTATCGGCATCAACCGACCATAAATCATCATCCTTATACACTTCGCATTTCACATTCGAACCACGAAGAATAAATTGCGCACTATCCTCCACCAATTGATCAATTGTGGTGGCCTCCAGCAGTGGCGTGCCGCCTTTCGAAAAGCTAAGTAATTGCTGGGTCAATGAGGTCGCCTGTAGCGCCGCCTTCTCAGCTAAAAGCAGTTTCTTCGAACCAACATCCCCCTCATCCATCCCCATGCGCACCATGGAAATATTTCCCAGCACAGCAGTCAGAATATTATTAAAGTCATGCGCAATACCTCCGGCCAATAAACTAATCGAATGCAGTTTCTCAGCCTGAAAGAGTTCTTCCTCTGCTTGCTTGTGCGACGTCACATCGCGCAGCACAACGACGCAGCCATGCTGGCTCGGATCGTCACCTAGTATACAACGCATCTCCGCGGTGACCAAAACTTCGGCGCCGCCTTCTCCCTCTAAAGAAATACCCAGCTCTGGCGCGATCTGCCCAGAAAGGAACACGCTGACTGGCTCTGTGATTAACTTGCCGGTCTTCGGATGTCGCAGCTTCAGCACATCGCCCAAACGCTGGCCGCGCGCGCGCTCCAGGGTCACGCCAATCATCTTCACGGCTTCTTGATTCATGCGCTCGACCTCACCATTCGGATTAACTGCAATCACCGCATCTGCGATCGAGTCCAAGGTCACCGCAAGGCGCTCCTTCTCTCGTTGTAAATCCAACTCCGCACTACGGCGCAGGGTCACATCTCGCAAAATCACCAACAACGCACTCTCCTGCTTCCAGACTAAGTCCACCGCGTTGAGTTCCACCAAGCGTGTGCTATCTTCAGGCCCTGGGACCTCCAGCTCAATTCGCTTACCTCGCTCCACTTCAAACGGAAATATCTCTCCAACCAGTGACTCTGGCTCCGCCTCCAAGAGCTGAGCCGCCGCAGGATTTAAGAACTTAATCTCGTACTCCTGAGTCAAAATCAACATGGCATCCGTATTCGCATCAAATATTCGCCGCAGCAGGTCGGCATTGTACTGCACCTCCCGAGTCTGCGATTCCATTCGGTTCAACTGATTGGCTCGGGCGATCGCAGAGCGGATCGAACGGCGCAGCACCTCACCGCTCAAGCGATCCTTACACAAATAATCCTGGGCGCCTTGCTGCAGGGTCTTGAGAGACAAGTCTTCATCATCCACGCCAGTCAGCACGATGATGACCTGATCCCGAATAGTGCCGGCCACCGCCTGTAAAGTCGCGATTCCAGAACTATCTGGCAACGACAGGTCGAGAAGGATGAGATCGAACGTCTGCGTCTGCAAGGCCTGCAGCCCATCGGCAAGGCGCTTTACCACGAGTATCTCAAAACTCAGATTAGACCGCTCCAAACACTCACCGACGAGATCCGCATCCGCTGAATTATCTTCGAACAGTAATATCTTAATGTGCTCTTTCGGTTGCTTCGCCATAGTCATACAGAAAAAACTACATCAAGTGCTATTCGGCTCGACAAATCAATCTCTTATCGAAGGCCCTTGCCGCTTAGCGGGCGTCACATGAAAAGTGCCCGCTCGCCACACTCCTGAGGCCAGCCAGATCCGCCCCCGATGCAGGCATCATTGATCGTGCGCGGCGCTGTGCTCCTGCAACACATTCACTCCGCCGCTCTAAGCTGCCGGACTCCGCTGCTATCCTAGCATTTGCACTCCTTGGCGGGGCTAAAAAATTTAATCGTCATGCCGGCCACTCCTCACTATATATAAAGACAACTGCTTATGCCGTGCGCAGTATCTTATGTCCGTTCTCACAGGTCACAGCGTCGTAAAATA
>DJBY01000115.1:37122-41143 GCA_002430605.1 Opitutia bacterium UBA5964
GTCACAGCGTCGTAAAATACTTTACTCTTCCTTTTAACGGGGTGGAGATTGAAAACTGGGCAAAGGCTCAAAAAGAGGCCCTCGCCGGCCCCGTCACCTTCGGCCAACTGTTCACCACCCCGGGATGCAGTCGCTGCGCCAAAGAAATCATGGAAATTGTGCAGATTTATGCACACGTGCCCACCTTGATCGGCTGCTCTGCCAGCGGCCTAATCGCTGGCCATCAAGAAATCGAGAATGAAGCGGGCTTTTGTATCGCGCTCTACCACCTGCCCGCCACACAGGCGCGGGCGATCCATCTGCCACTGGACATCTTTGAGGCCGCGGATCGAGCCACAAAAATTCGCGCCGCGATCGGCCCACATCCTGAGCACGTCAATGCCTGGACACTATTTGCCTCCTCCGAGAGTATTGGTAACGAAGCATGGCTGCCCGATTGGGACCACGCCACCGAACATCGCACCACGATTGGTGGATTTGCCTGTGCCGCTTCCGCTGCACACGAATCCGAGCTCTACTTAAACGGCGCCGTGTACACCGACGGAGCGGTTGCTCTGGGACTTGAGGGCGCCGTGACCATCGAGCCGCTGATCTCGCAAGGTTGCCGCCCGGTCGGCTCGCCGTGGACGATCACTCAAGCCCAAGACAACGTCATACATCAGATCGGCAACCGCCCGATTCTTGAAGTACTACGCGACACGCTCGAAGGCATGTCGCAGCAAGAACAACAAAAAGCCAGTGGCAATGTCTTCATTGGCCTCGTACTCAATGAATATAAAGCCAGCTTCGGCGCCGGCGACTTTTTGGTACGCAACCTCGCCGCCATCGATCCAAAAACCGGCGCCGTCGCCATCGCCACTCCGCTGCGTATTGGCCAGAATCTACAATTTCAAATTCGCGATGCCAGCACCGCGTCTAGCGATTTCGAGCTACATCTTAAACTCAAGGCAGCAGAACTGGCCGACCGCACCATCTACGGCAGTTGCCTGTGCGACTGCATCGGCCGCGGCACCTCACTGTACGGCGTGCCCGATCACGACGTCAGCATGATCCACGAGATCTACCCCGACCTCCCGATCATCGGATTGTTTTGCAACGGTGAATTCGCGACCAGTCAAAACCGCACACTACTCCATGGCTACGCGGCGAGCCTGGGGCTTTTTGTCGAGAAGCGCTGAGAGCAGTCGGCACAGAGCTCAAGCACATTAGTAGTGATCGCATGCTTGGTCCTGCATCACCTCACAGGTTAACCGTGGCATGGTTAGTCTAACAAACGAATCGGCCAGATCCGACCCTCCCGGTCGATCAACTCTACATTCTCGGCAAACACACGATATAAAGCCAACACTGGGGACCTAGAGACTAAATCACCTTCCAAATAATAAGACTCACTAATTTGAGCCGACCTCGGACTCGACTGAGTCGATGTCGCCTCCAGGCGTAACTGCGAGATAAAGAGCTGAATGGTATCAGTGGTGACGACACGTGGACCTGGCACCGAAATCTGCGAAATCATCTGGCTGCCGAGCATCTCACCGACTCGGATCTTGCGACTCCCTAAACGGACGAAGAAGCCCGCTTCATCTAAACCTAAATTTTCTACAATATAAATCGACAGCTCTTCTGCAGTCTTAGGCGTCGGTAAAGCTTCTGGCTCCGCTCCTGCGACGACAATAGACTCTAATTCTTCGACTTCTTTGAAGACATGATTCGCAACAAATGGCTCACGCTGAAGCGCACTATACGTTTGCCAACGACGAGGCAGCCACTGCTCTTTGATTAAACTCTCGACCGCACGGTCAGCCACACTGACTGCTGGAGTATTCCGCTTGACGAAGAACTGCTTACTAGCAATGCGTTCAGAATTAAAAAAACTCAGACTCACGGGAGTGATCACACCGTAGCTCACCAGTACCCACAGTAATGCGACCAGAGCAAGTGGAACGACCACTCGCGGTTTATTTAATAGTTTACGCATTATTCTGTAAGCTCGTCGGGTAGAATGTGATCATGCGCCAACGGGTATAAAAACACGGCACTCAGTTTATAATCGCTTGCGGTACGCTCGATTCGCAGGCTTTTAATTTCTTTGGTCGGCGGTTTACGCCATAAATAATCCGCGATTCGGTCGATGGAATAAAACGGCAAAAAAGTAGTACCACTGATCGGATCAACGATTGGCGCAGTCGCCACTACCGCCACCTCTACAGCACCAAAATAGGCCGTGCTCGGTTTCTCTTGGGTGGTAGGATCACTTAAAACTTCGCCAGCCTTGACCGATCTCAGGTGCCAGCCTTGGGATTCAAACACAGGCAGGAAGTCGCGCCGAAAGTTTTCTGTGTCGACAGCATCGAGTGCCATAAATTGTCGCTGAAAAATTTGTGATCGTTTGTACGCATCGGATTGGCGCAATCCCTGAAGCTCCGAATTCAACAGCTGTTGCTCCTGCTTGAGTTCAATACTACGGCTCAGCAAGCTCTGCCACCGAAACTCGATCGATCGAGTACCCGACCCCAAGTAAAAGATTCCACCCACCAGCAGACCAAGAAGGGTCAACACTGGGTAAGATGACAGGATATTCAGAAACTTAAATAGGCGCCTACGCATGACTTATAAAGACCTCCACTTGGTATTCGCTTTTAGTTTAAAACTGACAGTGAATTTACGCAGTCCACCCCGTTGGACAAATCGCGACGCACCCCCATTAGTCGAGTTAAATTCGCGCTGGAATGAATCGATCTCCCACCCTTGAATCCTAACCGCCCTTCGGAAGGCATCAATAATTTCAACTAAATCACTGTCGGGGCTCAACGGTCGCCCATGCATTTCAATCAACGCAACAGGCACACTCGGATCAATCTCACAACTATAAGAGTCTAATTCTACCAGATCTGGCAGCGCCTTCGCCAGCGACTTCATAATTATTAACACTGGGACCGGCACTGGATCCTCTTTCTCAAACGTCTCACGGTCACGGCTAAACTCAATGACATTCCTATAGGCCTTATTCTGCTCAATGGTCTGCTGCGCTTGGTTGATTAACAAAGTTTGTGATTGGAGACCGGTATTTAACATACTCACCTCAACCTCCAGATTTTGTTTTTCCTCAAGCAAAGGTAGCACAAACAGCGCGGCAGCACAAACAGCGGCAATTCCCAAAACAAAGGCACGGTGACGCAGCCGCAGACGCAACTGCCGCGCCCGCTCCGACCTTGGCACCAAATTTAAACTCGGCTGCAGTTTCGAGCGGCACAGCTCGGCCACAATCGAAGCTTCTTCACGCGCGCCTTGCATTTCTAGATCGGCGCTGAGCTGCGGAGCCACGCCAAACTCTTGCTCCGTAAACAGAGCTAAGCGGCGCGCACTCTGCTCAAGCTGCGCACGGTCGCAAACGCTCCCTTCCAAACGGCTAAAAAAGAGCATACGCCCGGCCGCATTGCGCGCGATCAGATAGCCTGCCCCGCCAAGAGCCGTGTATTCAATTCGCTCGCCTACCTGATGATGGTCGCCCGCAGATAAGAGCGACAATGCCTGTGGCAAACTGTAAATACCTTCAAAATAAACCCCCGCAGCGAGCGCCCAACGCGCCAATGGCAAGACACTGTCTAGTGGCAGACTACTCACAAAATGAAATTGATGCGCAGTCTTCTCCTCGAGCTGCATCGGGCTTGCTGACCACGCCCGTGGCTCGTTACCATAATGCTTTTTGCTACGCTGCTCTAATAATTGCTTTTGCAGCTTTGCCCCGATCTGCGGGATACGCTCTAAATGATGATCCAGCCCAGGCAAATCGACGTAAATGCGCAACCGAGAGATTGATAACGCGTCCGCATGCGACTCGAGGAAATCCACTACCGCTTCGGCAGTGCTCGCGGCCCCGTCTGCCAACGTCACGCAGCCCTGACGCCCCGCGCGCCAGAGTGCGACGCGGTGATGATCCCAAATTAATATGGTAGTGGTGCCCATGCGCTAGTGTCTAATAATGCCACTGCAGCCCGTCAAAGCGCAATGTGCTGAAATT
>DJBY01000043.1:0-2301 GCA_002430605.1 Opitutia bacterium UBA5964
TAGTCAGAACGCAACCAATCGATCACGGATTTCAACTCCCAATTACTATTGTAATAATCGTATGGGTTATAGCCTTGAACCTTCAACGCTTCGACCTCATCAACCGTGTGTCCGAAGATGAAGATATTCTCCTCACCGACTTCTTCACAGATCTCGACATTCGCACCATCGAGGGTGCCGATCGTCAGCGCACCATTCAGCGCAAGCTTCATGTTACCAGTGCCGGATGCTTCCTTACCCGCAGTCGAAATCTGCTCAGACAAATCGGCGGCTGGAATCATCTTCTCGGCCATGGTGACACGATAGTTTTGCGGGAAGACGACCTTGATCTTATCGTTGATCCGCGAGTCGTTGTTCACCTTCTCGGCAATTTTGTTAATCGCACGGATAATGTTCTTCGCCAATGCGTAGCCCGGCGCAGCCTTCGCACCGAAGATGAATACACGTGGATTCATTTCGTAAGCTGGATCGTTCAGCAGGCGACGGTACAGCGTCAGGATATGCAGCACGTTCAGGTGCTGACGCTTGTATTCGTGCAGACGTTTGATCTGCACATCGAACAGTGCGTCTGGGCTAATCACTGTGCCAGAGTTCTCCAACACGAAATCAGCAAATACTTGTTTGTTTGCACGCTTGATGTCCATGAAGCGCTTCTGGAACTTCGCATCATCGGCAAACTGCGCAATGCCCTCTAGCTGATTGAGATACTTCGGCCATTCTGGGCCGACCTTCTCTGTGATCAAGCCACTGAGGCCTGGATTACAAGCCAACAACCAGCGACGTGGTGTAATACCATTAGTCATGTTGATCAACTTGTTCGGATACAATTCGTGGAATGTCGCGAACAGATTCTTCTTTAGCAAATTGGTGTGCAATGCCGCGACACCATTTACCTTAGTCGAACCAACAACAGAAAGATACGCCATACGAATCATCTTCGGGTAGCCTTCTTCAATGATCGAAAGCTCAGCCTTTTTCGCACCGTCGCCCGGCCACTTAGCCTCAACTACATGTTCAAGGAACTGTGAGTTAATCTCGAAGATAATCTCCAAATGACGTGGGAGGACTTTTTCGAAGAGCGGCACGCTCCACTTCTCTAACGCCTCAGGAAGAAGGGTATGGTTCGTGTAGTTGCACGTTTTGCTAGTAATTGCCCATGCATCATCCCAATTGAGACCATGATCATCGATGAGCAAGCGCATCAATTCAGGGATCGCAATCGCAGGGTGCGTGTCATTGAGCTGGATCGCGTTGAAATCAGGGAATTCGGCCCAATCGCTGTGATTGGCAAGGAAGCGACGCATGATATCCTTCAGCGAGCAACTCACGAAGAAATACTGCTGCACAAGACGGAGCTCCTTACCATTTTCCGTCGAGTCATTCGGATACAACACCTTGGAGATCGACTCACTCATTGCCTTTTCGCGAACGGCTTCGATATAACCACCATCATTGAAGATGTTGAAATCGAACTCGCTCGATGCTTTCGAATCCCACAGACGCAGGAAATTAACCGTTTCGGCACCGTAACCGACGATTGCGATATCATATGGAACGCCTTCGATGGTCTTCTGGTCGACCCACACTGGACGGAATCCGCCCTTGTCATCCATGTGATGCTCAACACGGCCGTAGAGCTGTACTTGCTGCGCGAAGTTTGGCCGCATCACTTCCCAAGGGCAGCCCTTTTCCATCCAAGCATCTGGATGCTCAATCTGGTAACCGTCTTTGAACTCCTGACGGAACAGGCCGAACTCATAACGAATGCCATAGCCAATCGCTGGCAGATCCAGCGTCGCGAGGGAATCGAGGAAACAGGCCGCCAAGCGACCGAGGCCACCATTACCGAGGCCCATGTCGGCCTCTTCGTCAGCGATTGCGTTAAAATCTTGGCCAAGCTCGCCGAGTGCATCACGTGTCTGCTCAAACAGACCAGAATTATGCAGGTTATTGACCAACAAGCGGCCCATCAAATACTCTAGACTCAAATAGTAAGCTCGGCGCACCTTTTTCTCATGATGCACCCTTTGAGTCTTCATGAAGCGGTCCAGTACGCGGTCACGCACCGCATAGCAGGTCGCCGTCCACCACTCGTCCTGACTCGCTTTTTCAGGGTGACGCGCCAGTGTGAAACGTAGATGATTGAGAATCGACGTCTTGATTGAGTCGGTCGTTGTCGCCGTGCTAAAGCGAAAAGATGGCTCTGCCGCCTTGCTTGCTTGTGCCCTGTTGGCAGCGGTTTTTTTAGCAGCAGATTTAGCCGTTTTCTTAGCCGATTTCTTAGCCGTTTTCTTAGCTGTT
>DJBY01000043.1:2480-2873 GCA_002430605.1 Opitutia bacterium UBA5964
TTTTCTTAGCTGTTGTGGTCATAATATGTGTGTCTGTGTAAAATTGGCGAAAAAGATCTCCTCGATTCTTGAATAGGATCCAAAGAATCGAGAAAAACGTAACTATTTCCGAAGCAGTTGAAAGCGATAAAGCAAGAAAAGCGCCAGTTCTGAGAAATTCCTCAGCAAAATAAGCAGCAGCACTGCGTTGCACACAACCGCAAATAAAATAACGCGTGTTCAACAGTTTACACAGCCTCGGGCTTACTCAGCGGAAGCACAGAGGGCATGGCATAAAGCCAGCCCCTACGATTCAACGTAGCGAGCGGGTTTATCCCGCGATATTATAGTGGAGGGAAACACTCCGTCGTTTCCACCGATAGTCCGAGCGGGTCCAATCTAATGCATGGAAAC
>DJBY01000043.1:3054-6118 GCA_002430605.1 Opitutia bacterium UBA5964
TGCATGGAAACGACGGAGCGTTTCCCTCCAGCTCACTCGCCGCTGGTGAGCACGCACGGAAGCAGAGCTGCGTCTTTCATCCCATGGATGATTTTCTTATCCGCGGGGCACAACGTGGCTAGCACGCCGTGCAACTCCGCACGCTGCGCTGCTTCATCCACAAAATAATAGGGGCACAACCGCACTCGGCCTTCCATCTGATAGACACTGCCATCGTCTCGATAGACAGGATGCGATAAACGCCGCGGCTTCTGGTAAGTCTGCAAAATATGCAGCGACGTATTAGCCATTGCCACCGCTTGTTGAATCGCACACTGCCAGTCGGCCTTCGACGAGTCACTACCTAGTGTCACACTGCGCGCGCCCCACGCAGTCTCATGAAACCCGCTAATTTTAATAATCAAATTGCGCTCCTTCTTGCTCGCATCGGCTAGTTGCGACCAGCGAATCATCGGCTTACCACCAATCAGTGGCGCGTCGAGCACCGCATTCGGCGGCAAGTCAACCGGATCCATCACCCAAGTCTGCGGAATCACGCGCTTGAGCACCTGATACGAGGCCTTCGATAAATTCTCTTTCCAGAAATCTTCGAGAATATGGTGGTGCAACAGCGCCAAGTTCAGTTTCTCCTCCTGAAAAGGCCGCATCGGCGGCGTCAGACTCAGTGTCGACTCGCAGCCCGCTTTCAACAAATGCTCGGCGATTGATACATTCGCCAAGTCAAACAGTTCCCAGAAACGATAAATCACATCCACCTGCTGCGGCTCGCCATCCATCGACACACAAATCGTGTCGCCGAGTGGCATCACATCGTCGGTATGGTGCACGTGCACACGACGCCCAGTTGCTCGCAGCTCCTCGGCGATCCATTCCATCTCCGGGCGATAGGTCGCAGCCTCATCACTGACCAAAATTGCGATATAAGGCGTCATCACACCCGGTGCACGACTAGACAGTGCCTGATAAAAGGCTTCGACCATGTCCTGCTCGCCCGCACCGATCAACGCATCCGCATGCACGCCCGCATAAAGGCGGTTCAAAAATGCCGTCAGCCCGATGCCGCCGGGCACCGAGTCTATCTCGGTCAGCGCGAAACCATTATCGGTCATCAATAGGTCTGGGCGCACCACCATCGGCGTCGAGCCACGCAGCGCCTTCGAGCGCGCATGTTCAATCAGCGCTGCTGGCTTGCCACGATCCAGATACTCAGCTACCCACGGCGCCTTCAACTCACGATTGCGCAGCAAATTTTTATCCGTCGCCGAACGCAGATACAATGTCTCATGCGCACGGTAAAAATCGTAGCACGCTTGGCCGATCAATTTGATCTCAGCCACCTGCTTCGCATCCAGCGGAAACGCCACCGGCGAGGTGCGCCAGGTCTTATTTTCAAATAAGCTCTGCTCCGAAAAAGTCTGTTGCACCGCCTCGAAGCTCAAGCCTGCCACACTGTCGCCTGAATTACTCATTACCAAATTCTCGCTCTGCAGCTGATACCCGCGAAGTCGGACCGCCGGCTCGCAACCACGCATGAATAAACGGATCCAGCGCACCGTCCATGACCGCTTGAATATTACCAGACTCCACGCCAGTGCGTAGATCCTTAATCATTTGATAAGGCTGAAAGACATACGAGCGGATCTGATTACCCCAGGCAATGTCGCCCTTCTCACCATAGAATTTCTCGATTTCGCTGCGCTTCTCGTCCTCCTGTTTTTCATACAGGCGGGATTTCAACGTGCGCATCGCAGTGGCCTTATTCTTAATTTGCGAACGGTCATTCTGACAAGTCACCACGATACCAGACGGAATGTGAGTGAGCCGCACCGCGGACTCCGTCTTATTAACGTGCTGACCTCCCTTACCACTAGCACGATAGACATCTGTACGAAGATCGGACGGATCGACCACAATATCGGCGTCGTCTTCCAACTCGGCAATCACATCGACCGAAGAGAATGAAGTATGACGACGCGAGGCGGAATCAAATGGGCTAATACGCACCAAACGGTGCACCCCACGCTCTGCCTTGGCATAGCCAAATGCATTCGGCCCTGAGATACGAATCGTCGCACCACTGATGCCAGCTTCTTCACCGGGCGAAATATCCAACACATCGACACTAAAGCCCGCTTGTTCGGCCCAGCGCGAATACATGCGAAATAGCATGTCCGCCCAATCGCAGGATTCCGTGCCGCCCGCCCCGGCATGCACAGTGAGCAAAGCATTGCAGCTATCATTCGGCCCACTCAAGAACGAAGCCAATTCCAGCTCATCGAGCTTCAGTTGTAAGCGCGCCGAAGTATCCAGCACTTCCTGTTGATACGATTCTGCATCTGGATCGTCGGCCATCTCATCGACCAACTCTAGCATCGCTGCAAGGTCATCGAGTTCAGCGCGAAACGCTTTGACCGGATTCACCGTAACCTTCAAACGGTTCACCTCAGCGATTACTTTTTGCGCAGCTGCTTGGTCGCCCCAGAAATCAGGGTTTGCCATCAGCGCTTCTAGCTCAGCGATACGAGTCGTCTTCGTATCTCCGTCAAAGATACCTCCAAATATGGCCGGCACGGCGGGTCACTTCTTGGATTTGCGAGCGCAGTTCTGGAGTAATCAAATTCATGCGCTAAGATAGGAACCAAGAGCGCACAGAGTTAAAGCACAAAATCGCGCACGCCTGACTCACTCCTCACTTTTCGGCGAACCTTCAATCTCATCACCCTCCGACGCTTCTGTCGTGCCGTATTTCGCCAGCGTATAGATGAACAGATCCTCCACCTTCTTACGTGCCCAGGGTGTCTTACGCAGAAACTTCAGGCTGGATTTGACCGATGGATCTTCGTTGAAGCAGCGGACCTCGATGCGACCGCCCAAGCCCTCCCATCCATAATAATCAGAGAGACTGGTAACAATCTGCTCCAGCGTGTAGCCGTGTAAAGGATTCTTAGGTTGTTCGTAGTTCATGCACTCTAGTCTGCCGCGTAATCAAATTAAACGCGAAACGTGCCACAACCACACCGAGATGTGAAGGTTCAAATCAAAGCAATCCACATGCCAAGGCTCG